>JBAVJU010000147.1:0-2428 GCA_049687935.1 Desulfobacterales bacterium
CAGAGTGTCAGCCGATGAAAGGTCGCCCATCAACCAGAAAATGATGTTCTGCAAACGCGCGTCCTGGGTCAGCGACACCAGGAACATGATCACGGCCGAGCAAAAGGCGTTCACCATGACCCCGGAAAGCAGCAGGGCGTCCTTCTTCAGTATCGTTGTCCCGGAAGACATGACGAGGATCAGGACGAGGGTCGCGAGGCTTCCGAGAAAAGCACAGAAGGTGACACCGGGAAACCGGGAAAATCCCAACATGATGCCGATGATGGCGCCGATGGCAGATCCACCCGATATCCCCAGAATATAGGGCTCTGCCAGCGGGTTTCTGAGCAGGGCCTGAAAGACCAGCCCACCCAAGGATAGCGTTGCGCCCACCATGACCGCCAGCAGGACCCTCGGCAACCGGAGATGCCAGATAATTGTTTCCAATGTGGTGTTCGCATCTGCCTTACCGAAAATAATGGCCAGGGAAGCCCCCATACTCTCACGGGACGACCCGATGGAAAGAGCGATGAGCAACGCCGCCGCCAGAAATCCGGATAACAGCAATATCACCAGCAAAAGGCGTTTGATCACGGATGTTGGGGCCGTCATCACTGAGAGTTTCCAAAAATTTCCGGATGAATGAGTTTCACGAGCAATTCGAGAGCCTCCACGAGGCGTGGCGTAGGACGATCAAATAAATCCGAATCGACGATGTCGATGCGCTGATTTTGGACCGCCGGTATCTTTGGCCAGCTTTGCCATTCCGCCTTGATGTGTTCGAATGAGGCCCCTCTCGTCATCGAGCTGATGATGATCACTTCGGGAGCGAGCGCCAGGACCTGTTCGCGGTTGAACCGCGGATAGGCCGTGCTGCCGGCGGCGAGGTTCTCCCCGCCGGCCAAGACGATGAGTTCGTTGATAAAGGTGTCCGTTCCGACAGATACGATCGGCGAAATACCGATTTGAAAAAATACCCGTGGGCGATGAGCGGTTTTTGCGACCTGGCCTTTAACCCGTTGAACCCTGGCGTGCATCAGCTCTGCCAGATTGCGGGCTTTCTCTTCGGCATTCAACAGACCGCCGATCTCGATCACCGCTTGAGCGACGGTCTCGATGTCGCGCGGATTCACGGCGTAGACCGGAATGTTCATCTCGGTCAGTCTGTCGGCCGCCGCCTTGGGGTTGCCGTCCTTGATGGCGATGCAGAGATCCGGATTGAGCGCCACGATGCGTTCCAAATCAAGACGGATATACGTTCCCACTTTAGGAAGGCTTAACGCCGCGGGCGGGTAATTACTGTAAGTCGTCACCCCTTTCAAGCGATCCTGCCGGTCCAGCGCGAAGATGATTTCGGTAATGCTGGGGGCCAGCGCCACGACCCTTTTGGGAGTATCGGGAACCGTCATACTGCGCCCCATCTGATCGACAACCGCTTTAGCGTCAGCTCGAGAGAGTTGAAACAGCGCGAAAAGAACAATCACGAGCCAAAAACTGATTGTTTTCAAAGATGGCGGCATCATTGGGCTTCCGAGAGAGGTTCACTAAAAGGGTCTAAATACAAAAACCCCGGACCGAAATAGAATCGATCCGGGATTCAGTGATTTACCTGAATAACGTCAAACAATTCTCGGTCCACGGAGATTGACTTAATCGCTCAGGCAGGCCTTCTGACTTCCCTTCCTTCTCAGCAGCCTTCCCATACCTTAAATTGAGCACAGTGGCGTTGCGAGGCCGAGAAAGTTCCCTTCACATTTAAAAAGTGGAAGGGGAGGGTCACAGCAGCGGGCCCGTCCCCGATTCTCACGAGGTTCCCTGTTGAGCTCGGTGTTTACGCTATAGCCCTGATCGATAATGTGACGACCTGCAACCGTAAGTACCAGAGCACCTGAACTGTTGAGAACCTATAGGACGAATAAAAACGAGAATCAAGCAAGATCTGCATATCGTCTTTGTTATCGACACCCTCGGGTTTTTCGTGCTGAAGGCATCTGCTCAGCTCATCCCTATCATCGGCAATCTGCAGCCTTTCCCGCTTAGCTTGAACTGGCCGGTTTCACTGAACGTCGCAATGGCAACGAAGAGGTCGGTTATACCTCTATCAAGCATATTAAACCAGATGCCATTCAGCAGGCCGGCGTCAATCTGCGGTGTTATAAAACGAACCGTATCATATTTGGTCAGCTGGTTTCGAAAAGCAACCTCATTATTTTTCGTCCAATTGTCCGGTGGTTTGCCGTCAATGCAAATGATGGCGCCTTTTTTCAAATCAATCACCTCCTTTGCCGTGCTTGTAAAGAGGCGTTCTCTCTCAACTCGATCCTTCACCCCTTATCATTTTTCAATTAAAGACCGCCCCGTTGATCCCTTTTGGGAACGATGCTGAATCATTATGACCCAAAACGGTTTCATCTGATCCATGATTTAGGGATCAGGGGGACATCAATCC
>JBAVJU010000148.1:0-7844 GCA_049687935.1 Desulfobacterales bacterium
GGTGTGCCGCCGAACATGTCTGTCAGAATCAGCACACCTTCATTCTGATCGACTTTTTTGATACCGTCTGATATTTTTTTCCTCAATTTTTCGGCGTTTTCGTTCAAATCGATACTCACCGGCTCCGTGTCTTCCGGTCTTGACCCGATGATGAATTCTGCGGCTTCAATGAGGGCGCTTCCGAGTTTGCAGTGCGTTACGATCAAGATTCCAATCATTGTTTTCCCGCTTCCGACGACATTGAGATACAGCTGGCGTTTCGGCCCGCAAGTGGTGTGGAGCGCTTAAAAGTTATTGTTGATCAATATCCCGATGGGTGATGGCGACCTCTCTGCCGGCTGTTTGAACGTGCTCATACAAGCGCCGCGCGATGGCAACCGAACGGTGCCGTCCGCCCGTGCAGCCGATGGCAATTGTCAGATAGGCCTTGCCTTCCTTTTCATACAACGGGATCAGATAGTCAACCAGATCAAAATATTTCGACAAAAATAAGCGTGCGTCATCGTTTTTCAGAACAAACCGTTTGACCGCCTCCGTTTCTCCGTCCAGATCTTTTAATTCCGGTACAAAATAAGGATTGACGAGAAAGCGTACATCGATGACAAGATCCGCGTCGCCGGGAATCCCGTGTTTGAAGCCGAATGACAGCACCTGGATGCGCATCGGCGCCAATTTGATGAGTCTCTTGGCAATGTTTTTTATGGCGGCTTTGAGTTCATGCACGTTAAGCTGCGACGTGTCTATGACGTATTCGGCTGATTTCCTCAACACCGCCATCGAGCGCTGTTCAGCCCGGATGCCGTCAAGGATGCCTTCACCACGTGCAACCGGATGGTGTCGCCGGCTCTGGCTGTAGCGCCGCAAAAGAATTTTTTCATCGGCCTCGAGAAAGATGGTCTCAAGCTCGAAGCCCCGGACTCTGACATCCTCGAAAATGGTTTGATAACGGCCCGGAAAACTTTTTTCGCGCAAATCCATTCCGAAGGCAAAGCCCACCGCGCCGGGTTCGCCGACATTCGGCAGTTCCAGAAAATCCGGCAGCAGCAAGACCGGCATATTGTCGACACAGTAAAAGCCGGCATCCTCCAGGGAGGCCAGGGCCGTGCTTTTTCCCGAGCCGGACAAGCCTGTCACGATGATGATTTTGGGCTTATTCATTGTGTTGGCCGGAGAATTTTGCCGCTGGTCGGTCCGCATCGAGAGCAACCGATTCGGAAGTGACACATAAAGTGTGATGGGCAGACGAAAAGGCTTTGTCAGCCGTTTTTTTATTTTGTGGTTGTTTTCAAGGAACCGGTCGGGAGCCGCGGGAACACGATCTAAAAATCTGCATCTTCCTCTTGGATGATCGCGTAAATCTCATCGCGATCAGCGGCCTTCAACAGCCTTTCTCTAAACGGGTCGTGTTTGAGTATCTTCGAAATTCTTGCCAGTAGTTTCAAGTGAAGCCCGGTCGAGTTTTCCGGTGTGACCAGAAGAAAAAAGATGTGGGTCGGACGGTTGTCCATCGATTCGAAATCGATCCCTTTGCGGCTGAGGCCGAATCCGAGGACCAATTCGTCCAGATCCCGCAACTTTCCGTGGGGGATGCCGATGCCGCTGCCGATTCCAGTGCTTCCCAGTCGTTCTCTTTCCATCAGAACCCGAACGAGTTCCTCCCGGTTGACGTCCTTTAAGCGGGAAATCGGCTCAACGAGCTCTTCCAGGATTCCTTTTTTATCCTGCGCCTTCAGATCGGCGAGAATCGCGTCTTTGGGCAATACATCCAGGATTTTCATATTAAAATTACCAATCGATTAAAGACCCGTGACAAGGCCGCGTACCCCTATCGGTACCGGCGCCGTGCGCCGGTCCCCATTTCTGCCGACCCCCGTAAATTGCGGTTAACTGCTGGGTTGAATCAAGCCGAGGTGGCCGTCTTTGCGTCGATAGAGAACATTCACCCGATCGGTTTGGGCATTGGTGAACACCAGAAAATTGTCGTCTAGCAGATCCATCTGCATCACCGCTTCTTCGACATCCATCGGTTTGTAATCGATGTTCGTGATCTTGATCTGAGGTCGGTGGTCATCTTCTGCCGCATTGACCATGAATTCCGGCGGTATGTCTTTGATGCTGGACTTGGCCCCGCCCCTGCGTTCCCGGGTCTTCTGTTTGCCTTTTTTTAATTGTTTTTCCAGCTTGTCCAGGACCATGTCGATAGCTGAATACATATCATTGATTTCTTCTTTGCCGATGAGATTGAGGCGGTCTCCAATGATATTGATTTCGGCGATGTGACGAAATTTTTCAACCGAAAGGACAACGCTGGCTTCGGCCGGGTTATCCAACAGCCTGTCAAATCGTTCGAGCTTTTCCTTGATGTAGGCTTTCAAATTTTCCGAAGGCGGCAGGTTTTTGAATGTCACGGAGATTTGCATGTAAAAAACTCCTTAAATCTGTTTGCGCCTGCTGGACGGCAGTACATTCAGCATCTCACGGTACTTTGCAACAGTGCGGCGGGCGATGTCGATGTGTGACTCTTTCAGCATCTTGGCGATCTTGTCGTCGCTGTAAGGCTTGCGCGGGTTTTCACTGGCGATGATCTGTTTAATTTTCTCCTGCACGCTGACCGAGGCGATCGCACCACCATGGTCGCGTTTAATAGAACTGTTGAAGAAATATTTCAACTCAAAAATTCCCTGCGGTGTATACGCATACTTGTTGGTCGTGACCCGGCTGATGGTCGATTCGTGCATGCCGATATCCTGGGCAACGTCCCTGAGCACCATCGGTTTCAAATGCGTGATGCCCTTTTCGAAAAATCCTCGCTGGTACTGCAGAATGCTCTCCATCACCTTGTAGATCGTCTTTTGCCGCTGGTGGATACTCTTTATCAACCAGGCGGCCGACCGCAACTTGTCTTGAATGTAACTGCCTGCCTCGCCGGAGACCTTGTCCTTGGCGCCGATCGATTTCCTGTAAAACGGGTTGACCCGCAGCTTGGGCATGCCGTCGTCGTTGAGCACGATGACAAAATCGTTGTCCATTTTGTAAACGTAGATGTCCGGGGTGATATACTGGGGTGTGTCGTCGGAATATTCACGGCCCGGTCGCGGTTCGAGGCTCTTGATGACATTGACGGCCGCAACGATGTCATCCATGCCGACTTTCAAAGCACGGCCGATGGCCTTGTAATTTCTCTTTTCGAGATTCCCGAGGTGATTCTTGATGATTTCAGTGACAAGCGGTTCGTCGATTTTGAGATGTCGGGCTTGGATCATCAGGCACTCGCTGAGATTCCGCGCGGCCACCCCGACCGGATCGAAGGTCTGGATGAGGGCCAATACCTCTTCGACCTTTTCCATTTCGGCACCCGTTATCCGGACAATTTCTTCCAAGGCGACATCGAGGTAGCCGTCCTGGTTCAGGTTGCCCACGATCAGGCTGCCGATGTCTTCCTCCAGCTTGTTCGGTGAGGTCATCAGCAGTTGCCACAGCAGATGGTCGTTGAGGGTTTCCTTGCGGGCGATGAAGGCATCGTATTTCGGGGCTTCCCGGCTTTCTCCTTCGTAATTCACCCGGCCGGGCGTGTTGTATTCATCCAGATAATTGCTCCAGTCGATATCGTCTTGAATTTTATCTTCGATCGTCACCTCTTTGGCGGCGGCCCCGTCGTCGACGACCGGTTCGGTCGGCTCCAATAGTCGATCGTCGCCGGGTGCATCCTGCAGCTCTTCGAGCGCCGGGTTCTCCTCGAGTTCCTGGCGAATGGTGTCCATCAGCTCCAGGCGCGAGAGTTGCAGAAGCTTGATCGCCATCTGCAGCTGGGGCGTCATGATCAGCTGCTGCGTCAGTTTAAGCTGTTGTCTGAGTTCGAGTGCCATATTGTTTAAAGTCTAAATTCGTCTCCGAGGTAAATTTTTCGAGCAATTTCACTGGATGTTATGTCTTCGGGGGTTCCGGCGACGACCACCTTGCCCTCGTTCAGTATGTAAGCGGTGTCGCAGGATTGCAGCGTATCCCGCACGTTGTGATCGGATATCAGAACGCCGATCCCGCGTTTTTTAAGATGCCCGATAATCTTCTTGATGTCAATGACAGCCAGGGGATCGACCCCGGCAAACGGTTCGTCGAGGAGCATGAACTTCGGATTGGTCGCCAGGGACCGGGATATCTCAAGCCGCCGTTTTTCGCCCCCCGAAAGCACGGCGGCTTTTTGACCCGCCAGGTGCCTGATGCCGAGTTCTTCGAGCAGCAACTCCGCCCGTTCTTCCTGCTCCACCCTGGACATGGCGAGGGTTTCGAGAATGGCCAAAATGTTTTGTTTGACCGTCAGCTTCCTGAAAATCGAGGGCTCCTGCGGTAAATAACCGACACCCTTGCGGGCCCGAAGGTGCATGGGGTAATCGGTCATATCCTCCTCGTTCAGCAGCACCTTGCCCGTATCCGGCTTTACCATGCCGACGGTCATGTAAAAGGTGGTCGTTTTTCCGGCGCCGTTCGGGCCGAGAAGACCGACGACGTGCTGGTTGGTAAGCTCCAGGCTCACGGAATCGACCACTTTTCTGCCGCCGTAGATCTTGCCCAGATTTCGCAGAGACAATACCGTCATTTGGGTCCGACTTCCGCGCCCGCCTCCGGCCACCCCACTGCTATGCCCTGTATAGCAGATTTGACCATGGCATCCAAGAGCGCTCTCGCCGATCGGTTATTTTTTTTCG
This sequence comes from Desulfobacterales bacterium, assembly GCA_049687935.1. Lineage (GTDB taxonomy): Bacteria > Desulfobacterota > Desulfobacteria > Desulfobacterales > SG8-13 > JARFQH01. Next base: position 4,704 of record JBAVJU010000148.1, read on the forward strand.
GTTCTATCGAATACGGCTCTTACCCGTTTTTCCGGACCACCGGAGACCTGAAATCGGTCCGTGTCAAGGAAAAGAGTGATGTTGGATCCGCTGACCGTCCCCCCGCTGCCGGCGACCGTCGAATCTTCGCCGAACAATTCGATACTGCGGGTTTGGGCATCGTAGGTCGCGCGTTCCGCGGTCGCCGTCAGTTCGCTCGAGACAATGCGCACATGGCCCTCGGCGACGATTTCACGAATGTTGGCACGGCCGACGGCCTTCGGGGTCGACGGCTGGTCGCTGCGCCTGTAATGCACCTTGAGCCGGTCGGCCGTCAGGGTGTAATCCCCGCGGACGACCTTAACATGACCTATGAATTCAGCCGTTTCTGATGCATCATCGCTGATCAGTTCGTCGGCTGTGATGGTAACCGGCGCAGATGGTTTTGCCGAAACAACACCCGACGCACCGGCATGCGGCTCTGCCGCTGCCGGGCCAATACAGACACTGACCCATAAGAGCGACATGGCAGTGAGGATGCAGCAGGGCAGACACTTACAAAGAAAGATCCTCACTGAAGGTGCCCTTTACGTTGCCCTTGAAAACGGCTCTTTTCTTGTCAAGCTCGAGGGTCATGCTGTCGGCGTTCAGTTGGAAACCGTCGCCGATTATCTCGACAGGGGACTGCGCGAAGAGAAATTGTGTTTCATGCCGGTAGTACAGCTCATCAGTCAGGAGCCGTGAAGCTTCGTTCTTTAATTCGACATGGCCGGTGACCATGACGTTGCGGGTTTCGGTTTCCAGGGTGCCGCTGTCGGCCGACAGGTGGATGGGCGGTTGATGGTCGATAAAAAAGGTCATCGTCAGACGATCGAGCCGAATTTTTTTTTCGGCTTCGAGGTAGTGGGCCGTGGCCGCATCCAGCTGCCACTCCTTTTTTCCATCGCGGGTGGCTGTCTGGTGGATGTCACCGATCGCCATGTCCACACCCGGCTGAATGGCGGTGATGAACTGTTCCGGTTTGTCGAGGATCCGGCGGTATTTGAAATAGGCGACCGACAGCAAACCGATCGTCGTCACGATGAAGAGCGTAAAAACAATTTTCAGCGTCCGGGTTTTTTTTTTCGACACGGTATGCAAAATCCGTTCACGAATGGTGAAAGACATTAAATTTTATGTAAAAATAGTATCGCGCGACCGGCCAAAAGTCAAGATACGAAAAACTTTGCCTTGATAATCAGGTTATTACTTGTTATTTAACTCAACTTTCCGGATTCATGACATGACGAAAAGAAGTGTCCTCCGGCTTGAACGTCAAATGAAACCGGGCAACCGAAAAGGCAAGGTCGAAATGAGCCGTTACAAGGTCAACAAGTCAATCCGGGACATCAACGCCAAGATAAAAGCCGGCAAAGTGGTGGTCGCCACGGCCGAGGAGATCATCGACATCGTCACATCAGACGGTCCGGAGGAAGCGGCGCGGCAGGTGGATGTCGTGACCACCGGCACTTTCGCTCCGATGTGCTCTTCGGGAGCCTTTATCAATTTCGGCCACTCGACACCCGGCATCAAGGCCTCCAAGGTCTGGCTGAACAACGTTTCGGCCTATGCCGGCCTGGCAGCCGTAGACTGTTTTGTCGGTGCCACCGAACCCTGTGAAGACGATCCGCTGAACAAGGTGCATCCCGGCGAGTTCAACTACGGCGGGGGACACGTGATCCAGGACCTGCTGGAGCGCAAAAAAGTTCACCTTAAAGCAACGGCTTACGGGACCGATTGCTACCCCAACCGGATGATCGAAAAAGACATCACGCTCAAGGGCCTGCCCCAAGCCACTTTGTGCAATCCGCGCAACGGTTACCAGAACTACAATTGCGCCGTCAATCTTTCGAATAAAACCGTCTACACCTACATGGGAACCCTCAAGCCGAAAGCCGGCAACGCCAATTACTGTTCGGCCGGACAGTTGAGCCCGCTGTTCAACGATCCTTATTATATGACCATCGGCATGGGAACCCGCGTGTTCCTCGGCGGAGGGGAAGGGTACGTGGCGTGGCACGGCACCCAGCACAAGCCCGCGGTCAAGCGGACCCCAAAGGGAATTCCGCTATCGCCGGCCGGAACCCTCATGGTGATGGGCGACTTGAAGAAGATGAGTGCCAAGTGGATCAAGGGGGTGAGCATCCAGGGGTACGGCTGTTCGCTGGCTGTCGGCCTGGGGGTCCCGATACCGCTTTTGAATGCAGAAATGGCGCAGTACACGGCGATATCGGATGAAGACATCTTCACGCAGATCATCGACTACGGAATGGATTATCCGAGCGGCGTTTCCAAGAGTCACGGGCAGGTCAGCTATGCCGAGCTGAAAAGCGGCACCATCCGGTTCGACGGCCGGGACGTGCCGACCGTGCCCCTTTCCAGCCTGGTTCGAGCCCGCGAAATAGCGGAGACGCTGAAAAAAAGAATTTTACAGGGCACGTTTTTCCTGACCGAGCCCGTGTTCACGCTGCCGCGGTGACCAGCGACATGTCGGCGTCGATCCGGACGTTTATTGCCGTGAAACTGCCCGAAACCGTCCTTGCCGCCATCGGCGGTGTGCAGGAGCGGATGGCGGCCCGCGGTCTTAAGGTGCGCTGGGTGACGACCGGCAACATTCATCTGACGCTGAAATTTCTCGGCGAGGTCGATGAAGATAAGGTCGACGGCATCGCCGCGGTCCTGACCGAGGCCGTCCATGGATTTGCGCCGCTGCGGCTTGCGGCCGCGGGCGTCGGCGTGTTCCCGAGTGTCAAACGGGCACGGGTCATCTGGGCAGGACTAGCGGGTCAGCTACCTGAACTCGCCGCCTTGCAGCGCTCGATCGAGGACCGTCTGGCGACGATCGGTTATCCGCGTGAAAAACGCCCTTTTTCCGGTCATCTGACCCTTGGGCGCGTCAAGGGGCCGATCGCGGCGTCCAGACTGACGACGGCAATGGGCGCCTTTATCGACTTTGCATCGGAAACCTTTGAGGTCGACCGGGTGATTTTATTCAAAAGCGACCTGCGACCGACCGGGGCGGATTACACCGAACTGCGGCACGTCACTCTACCCGGCCAATAGGGCTTCAGGAGAATTTTTTCGGATCGGGCGCGCCTGCGTTGCGGCCATCGGACGGCTTCC
>JBAVJU010000149.1:0-3271 GCA_049687935.1 Desulfobacterales bacterium
CCTTTCCGTGTGATGGAGGCACTCTTCCGGACAGGCCTCGACGCAGGTACCGCAGAAAACGCATGCTGTCGGATCGTGAATCCAGGTGGCCGTCGCCTTTTTCACCCGGATACACTGAGAGGGGCAGTTGGCGGCACACACCCCGCAGTAGGTGCATTTTGCAGCCTCCCTCCCCAGGTCGCCCCGCACCCGCTCAAAAGGTAATCGAACCTCCTGCGGGTAGAGTCGAGTGGACTTGCGTGTAACCAGATTCCGAAGAATGGTTGAGGTCATGCTGAACACGGCGATTCCTCCACTCTGTCACTGCTGACTGTTCACATCAACGCTCGGTGCAGCTGATGCACGGATCGATCGAGAGCACGATGACGGGCACATCCGAAAGCCACATGCCGGGCAGCATGGTGACCAGAGACGGCATGTTGGCGAAAGACGGCGCCCGGATGCGGACCCGCTCCAAATTTTTACTGCCGCCGGCTTTGATGTAATAAAACAGTTCACCCCGCGGCTGTTCGACCCTAGCGACGGCTTCGCCCTGAGGTCGTCCCTTGACGGTGACGGTGATGTCGCCCGGCGGCATTAGGGCGACGGCCTGCCGGATGAGGTCGATACTCTGCAGCGTCTCGTAAAACCGAACCCGACAGCGGGCGTAACAGTCGCCGCTGGTTTCGACCACCGGCTGGAAGTCGAGCTTTGCATAGACCGCATAACCGGTCTGGCGCGTGTCTTGCGCAACGCCGCTCCCGCGCAAGGTCGGGCCCACCGCCCCCAGCTCCCGCGCCCGATCGCCGTTCAGAATCCCCTTGCCGACGGTGCGCTTCCGGATGGTAACATCGTCGATCACGGTGGATTCGAGCCGCCGAATATCCGTCTCCACCTGTTCTAAAATGGGCAGCAACCAGCGGACATGCTCGGCCGTCAGGTCCCGTCGGACACCACCGATCACGTTGATCGAGACAATCACACGGTTACCGGCGGTGGCCTCGTTGATGTCGAGGACTTTCTCACGGATCCGCCAGAACTGCATGAACAGGCTCTCGAATCCGAAGCTGTCGGCAAACAGCCCCAGCCACAGCAAATGACTCTGCAAGCGATGGAGTTCGGCCCATATGGTTCGAAGATAAACTGCCCGGCGCGGCACCTCGACCGCCATGATCTCCTCGATGGCCTGGCAATAGCACATGGCGTGCATCACCGAACAGATGCCGCAAACCCTTTCCACGACCTGCACCATCTGGTGAAAATCGCGCTGCGCACAGAGCTGCTCGAGCCCGCGGTGAACGTATCCGAAAACCGGGATCGCCTCGGTGATCATCTCCTCTTCGACGGTCAGTTTCAGCTGAAGCGGTTCCGGAAAGACCGGGTGCTGCGGACCGAAAGGGATGACCGAGCGCGGCTTTAGGCGCAATGCGTCTTTTGTCTGGACTTTCACCGCTCCTCTCCTGCCGGCGAATCCGATTTGGCTTTACGCTTCACATTGAAACGGCAAAATGGCGCCGGCTCGATCGACGTTTCGAGAAAAAGGGTTCTCCGGTAATCGATCACCAAGCCCTCAAAAAGGATGCCGAATAGATCCTGAATTTCGTTTTCGGTCAGAAACGCACCGAAGTAGACCGGGGTGATGCTGGGGACCGGCGCGTCACCGGTCACTGCCAGTCGCAGGTGCCTGAAATGTAACTCCCGGTCGAAATGGTAGAGGATCTCTGTTCGGGTGCCGTTTAATCGCAGAGCGGTCATGGTGACGAACCGGTAACCATCCCGTTTGAGCCCGGCCGCCTCGCCGAGCAGACGGTCCGATCCAATGATCAGTTCGTTCGCGAGCATGGGTGACTTTCCTTCGTTGCCCCGATCGGCCCATCTTTGGAGTCAAGCGTGACATCGCCGGTTCTCAATTTCTCCAGCCCCAACCGCACGCCGTCGATGATCGCCTCCGGCCGGGGAGGACAGCCGGGCACATAAACATCGACGGGAATGACCCGATCGATGCCGCCGGCCACGTTGTAGGCCCCGCGGAAAATTCCGCCCGAAAGCCCGCAGGCACCGATGGCAACGACCACCTTCGGGGCCGGCATCTGGTCGAACAGATTCGCCAGAACGATGCGGTTGCGGGGATTGACCGTTCCGCTGACGAGCAAGACATCGGCGTGCAGGGGGTTGCCGACATTGACGATGCCGAATCGCTCCAGATCGTAAACCGGTGTCAAGCACGCCAGAATCTCGATGTCGCATCCATTGCAGCTGCCGCAATCGAAGTGCAGCAGCCACGGTGATTTAAACCGTGCGTAACCGATAAACTTGGCCCAGATTCCCATTTTCGGGTCAGCCTCTATAGAGCCAGAACAGATTGATCAGCGCCAGCGGCAGTCCCAGCAGCCAGGCGTAACCGAACAACAAACGCCAGTTCATGCGCGCCGTGACGTTGTCGAGCCAGACCACCGCCAGATAGGCCGCGCCCGCCAGGGCCAACATGGCTGCCCAATTGCCGGCCCAAAAAAGTGAACAAAACCCCAGCATGAGGACCGTCTCGAACCAATGCCCGACCTCGATCAACGCCAGGAAGGGCCCCGAATAGTCGGTTAGAACCCCGCCGACCAGCTCCTGGTGTGCATGGCGGCAGGCCGCAAAATCGAAGGGCGATTTGCGGAGCTTGACGGCCATGACAAAGAGCAGGCTGATGAACAGCAAGGGTAGGCGCACCATCAAGGGCTGAGGCCATCTGTCGACCGCGGTGATGGCGAAGCTGCCGGTCTCGAGGTAGATGCCGGCAATCACCAGCACCAGCAATGGCTCGCAGGCCAGGGACTGCAGAAGTTCACGGTAGCCGCCGACCTGGCTGAAGGGTGAGGCCGAAGCCAGGGCGCCGACCACGATAAACACGGTCCCCACCGCCTGAATCAGGAATATGACCAAAAGGTCCGAACGGATAAAAAAGAGGACCACCGCTACGGCCACCGCCGCCAGATACGCATAGGCACTGAACGCCTGCCAGGCGTTCACCACCACGCGCTCCTTGCCGAACAGTTTGACGACATCGAAGATGGGCTGAAGGACCGGCGGCCCGATAAGCGACTGCAGACGTGCGGTCAGGATGCGGTCCAGGCCGATGAGAAGACTCCCGGCCAAAGGAGCCGCCAAGAGGCCGATCAGAGCGAGCAGGGCACTCCTCATCTCAGGGTTCCTCCGATCAACAAGGTCAGCAACAGCAGAGCCACGGCGTTGATCCAACCCGTCAACCGTTCTTCACCGAATAGGAACGCAAAATAGTAATTACCGG
>JBAVJU010000150.1:0-20618 GCA_049687935.1 Desulfobacterales bacterium
CGTTTAGGCCGTTTAGCCGGTTTAGCCCGTTGAGTCGGTTGAAGGATATGACCGATTTTATCGATTAGACGCTCAGAAGCTTAAGGCAGCCACGATGCATAAAAACGATGCGCCGGAGCCCGGATGAACGGTTGCGAAAAGCGGCTGACTGTTTGAGTCACTTACGGGGTCTTAGACCGGACCCAATATCGATACCGCATGAACGCCAAAACCTCAGGGAGCCGTCCACGACCCTAATTTGTATGCGGGACTGGTCCGGGCTTAGAGCCCGTTGGCGGCGAGTTTCAGCCGCGATTCGAAACCGTTTATTCGGGCGGAGGAGCCCACCTCATTTTCGGGTTAAAGGACCTTCTTCAGCCATCGGCCGGTGTGGGAAGCCGCGTTGCCGGCGATGTCCTCCGGCCGGCCGCACGCCACTAAGTAGCCCCCGTCGTTTCCACCTTCCGGCCCCAGGTCGATGAGGTAATCGGCCGTTTTGATCACATCCAGATTGTGCTCGATAACGACAACCGTATTGCCGGCGTCAACCAGTCGATTGAGAACCTCGAGCAGTTTGCGGATATCGTCGACATGCAGACCGGTGGTCGGCTCGTCCATTATATAAACGGTTTTGCCGGTTCCTTTTTTACTGAGCTCGCGCGCGAGCTTCACCCGCTGGGCTTCCCCGCCCGAGAGGGTCGTGGCCTGCTGCCCGAGCTGAACATAGCCCAGTCCGACATCGACCAGGGTCTGCAGTTTGGAGCGGATGTTGCCGATTCTTTCAAAAAAGGCCAGCGCCTGATTCACGGTCATCTTCAGGACTTCAGCGATATTCTTGCCCTTGTAGCGGATTTCGAGGGTTTCGCGGTTGTAGCGCCGCCCCCGACACACGTCGCAGGTGACGTAGACGTCCGGCAGAAAATGCATTTCGATCTTGACGATGCCGTCCCCGCCGCAGGCCTCGCAGCGCCCGCCCTTGACGTTGAAGCTGAACCGGCCGGGTTTGTAACCCCGGACACGCGCTTCCGGCGTGCGGGCGAACAGGTCCCGGATGTGGTTGAAGACACCGGTATAGGTTCCCGGGTTGGAGCGCGGCGTTTTGCCGATCGGTGACTGGTCGATGTTGACGACCTTGTCGATATGCTCCAGACCTTTAACCGCCCGGTGGGCTCCGGCCGGTATGCGGGCGCGGTAAATCCTCTGGGCGAGGAGGTGATGCAGTGTTTCCAGGACCAGGGTCGATTTTCCGGACCCGGATACGCCGGTTACGCAGGTGAACATTCCGAGCGGAAAGGACACATCGAGATGCTTCAGGTTGTTGGCCGAGGCCCCTTCGATGACGATTTCACGGCCATTGCTGCGCCGGCGCTGCCGAGGCACCTCGATCCGCCTTCGGCCGGAGAGATACTGACCGGTCAGAGAGGTTTCCTCATCGAGCAGCCGGTCGGGCGTGCCGGCAAAAACCAAACGGCCGCCGTTGATTCCGGCACCCGGTCCCATGTCGACCACGTAATCCGCCGTTCGTATGGTTTCTTCATCGTGTTCGACCACCAGAACGGTGTTGCCCAGGTCACGCATCTGCATGAGGGTTTGAAGCAGGCGACGGTTGTCGCGTTGATGAAGGCCGATGCTCGGTTCGTCGAGAACATAGAGGACCCCGGTCAGCTTCGAACCGATCTGGGTGGCGAGCCGAATGCGTTGACTCTCGCCGCCGGAAAGAGTGGCAGCCGGGCGATCGAGTGTCAAATAGGAGAGCCCCACGTTGTTCAAAAAACCGAGGCGCTCATCGATTTCCTTTAGGATCCGCTCGGCAATTACGGCCCGCTGCCCTTCCAGTTTCAAACCGGAGAGGAAAGACTGCGCCTGTGCGATCGACATCGCGGAAATCTCCTGGATGGCCAGTCCACCGACTTTGACCGACCGGCTTTCGCGATTGAGCTTCGCCCCCCCGCACTCGGAGCAGGGGCGAAAGTTCATGAACAATTTGATTTCTTCCCTGACCTGGAAGGAATCGGTTTCCGCGTAGCGGCGCCGTAATTTGGGGATGATGCCCTCAAACGGTTTTTTATAGGTGTACCGGCGTTCGCCGCGTTCGAAGTAAAACGGGATCAACTCCTTGCCGGAACCCTGCATCAGAACCTTTTTGAAGTGCTTGGGCAGGTCTTTGTAGGGCGTGTAGATGTCGACGCCGTAATGGGATGTCAGTGCATCCAGAAATTCAATAAACTGCATGGTGCTGCGATTGGCCCAGATGGCAACCGCGCCTTCCCGCAGCGACAATTCCGGGTTCGGGACAATGAGGTTCGGATCGAATTCGGTCGTGGTCCCCAGACCGTCGCAGCGGGGGCAGGCGCCCTGGGGCGAGTTGAACGAGAAACTGGCGGGCGTGAATTCAGAGTAACCGATGCCGCAGCGAAGACAAGTCGCTTTCTCGCTGAACCGGATCGTTCCCCGGCCCAGCATGTCGACGGTCACCTTTCCGTCGGAAAGTGCCAGTGCGAGTTCCAGAGAGTCGGCCAGACGGTTGTGAATTTTCTCTGTGACGACCAGACGATCGACCACCACATCGATGCTGTGAGGTTGACGCTTGTCGAGCGCGTCGATCGACTCGATGTCGAGGATTTCGCCATCGATCCGCACCCGTGCAAAGCCGTCCTTGCGCAACCGTTTGAGAAGCTTTTCGTACGCGCCTTTTTCGGCATCAACCAGCGGGGCCAGGATGATGATGCGGTTGCCGGACGGCAGGGCCATAATCCGGTCCACGATCTGGTCGATAGACTGGGGATTGATCGGATCACCGCAGCGATGGCAGTGGGCCGTGCCGACGCGAGCGAAAAGCAGCCTGAGATAGTCATAGATTTCGGTTACAGTGCCCACCGTGGAACGCGGATTGTGACTGGCGGTCTTTTGCTCGATGGCAATGGCCGGCGACAGCCCTTCGATCAGATCGACCGCGGGCTTCTCCATTCGTTCGAGGAACTGACGGGCATAGGTGGAAAGGGATTCCACATACCGGCGCTGTCCCTCGGCGTAAAGGGTGTCGAAGGCGAGGCTCGATTTGCCCGATCCCGAAAGACCGGTGATCACGATAAGCCGGTTGCGCGGCAAATCGAGGTCGACATTTTTTAAATTGTGCACCCGTGCGCCACGAATGACAATCGTATTGTGCGCGTCCATCATTCGATCCGTTCAGGTTATCCGTAATCTTTCAGCATACTACAGATCTTTGCGACTTTTTCAAACAAAATCAGGAACGGGGTGCCGATCAACTGTGGTTGACGATGGCTGGCGTCTGAGGATCCTGTATTATAAAAATTAAAGAAAAAAGGCGAAAATAGGAGAAATTTAAAGATTGCTTTTTTGTATCCCCAATCCTTTCAGCGGGCGATATGCTTAGAATGCTTGAATAAATTGCTAACATAAAAAATTCACGTGTTTCAGGGAGTTGGACGCTGATTTATTAAAAATTATAATAATTCAAAACTCATATAAATTGTTTATAAACGTTTTAGGTTTAGATCACAAATACCGACCATCCGGTTTGACTCAGGGTGTCAAAAGACGTTATGACTCGCATGTCAAATTTACTGGCATCTCAAAATCAAAGATAAACCTCCCATACCGTTTGACATCGACGTTTTTATCATAATTAACATTAACATAACAGTATCTTAGTCACCATTTCTTTAACAATTATCTAACATATTAGAGTGCCGAAATTTATGGAAACCGTCTGGAGCAGGGTGAAATCGGCGATCAAGGAAAAAATTCCCGGTCACAGTTTTCGGATGTGGATTGAACCGATCAGGTGTTTCTTGGATGAGGAGGGCAGCCTCGTATTGGCCTGCCCCAATTTCTTCTCCAAGAAGCGGGTTCAAGAAAACTACGGCTCTTTTATTACGGAAGAATTCCAAAGGGCCCTGGGTAAAACCTGCGCCATTTCATTTCTCGTTGCCAACGGCAACGGTAACAGAACCCCTAAACCGGAGCTTAGCCGACAGTTGATCCTTCCGGATCTGGCCGTCCGGCCCTACAGTGGACGCCTGCTGCGCAAGGATTTCACGTTCGAGTATTTTGTCGTGGGCGGCAACAATGACTTCGCCTACTCGGCGGCCCTGTCCCTGGCCTCCCGCAAGGCCTCGCTGCAGAATTCTCTTTTTCTGCTTTCCAACACCGGTATGGGCAAGAGCCATTTGACCCAGGCAATCGGCCACCTCATTCTCACTCAGTTTCCCCGCGAACGTGTTTTTTACATGACGGCTGAGGATTTCAGCAATGAGATGGTCCAGGCCTACCGCAGCGACTCGATCGACAAGTTCAAGGGCAAATACCGCAACGACTGTGACGTGCTGCTGCTCGAGGACGTTCACCATCTAAGCGGCAAGGAACGCACCCAGGTCGAACTGTCCCTGACGCTCGATTCGCTGTTCGAAGCCGAAAAAAAGATTATCTTTTCGAGCTGCTACCGTCCGGGTGAGATTCCCAAGCTCAACGACAAACTGCGCTCCTGTCTGTCGGGCAGTCTGATTTCGGACATCGAGGCGCCGAACTTTCGGACCCGGGTGCGCATCCTGCAGCGCAAGGCTCTGTTGAAAGGCGTGCCAATTCCGGAAAAGGTCATTCATTACCTGGCCTCCGAGTTGACCGACGATGTCCGACAGCTGGAAAGCGGACTGATCGGAGTGACGGCCAAGGCTTCACTTCTGAGTTGCCCCATCGATCTTGCTTTGGCGGAGAGCGTCGTCAAGAACATTGTTCGCCAACGAAGCACCATCACCGTCGACATCATCAAGAAGCTGGTCTGCAAGCACTACAATATCTCGGTTAACGAGATCGATTCTCGTTCCCGCAAACAAACCTTCGTTCGGCCGCGTCAGATCGCGATGTATCTCGCCCGGAACTTTACGGATTCACCGCTTCAAACCATCGGCCGCAGTTTCAACCGCTACCACGCGACTGTTTTGCACGCCGTCAATTGTATTGAAAAGGGGTTAAAGGAAAATGGTGCCATCCAAAAACAGGTTGAATTCTTCCGCCAGAAGCTCCATTCGGGGAAGTTTTGATCGGCTGACTGCCGGAGAATACGTGCGTGGGATGGGTACAGCGGGTTTTACTGCCGCCAGGCGGGGCCTCAAACGCTTTTCCCTGCTGCACGATCTGATCGGCCCTCTCCCCGATGATTTTGCCCACTTTTAGCCGCTCCATTCAGCAATTCCAGCATTTGTTGGTGAACATAGCCGTTGGTCGCCAGAATCTCGCGGCATTCGGGTGTATAGGGGCGGTTTGAAAAATCGGTTATCTTCGCCCCGGCCTCGCGCGCAATCAGCATTCCGGCAGCGGTGTCCCAGGGTTTCAGGTGCTCCTCCCAGAAGCCTTCGAAACGGCCGCAGGCCACATGGCACAGGTCGAGGGCGGCGGAACCGAGCCGACGAATCCCTTGTGCCGCTTCCAGACACCGGGTAAACCGAGACACGATCGGCGCAAGGTCCTCCCGCACATCATACGGGAAGCCGGTCACCAATAGACTGTCTGTGAGCACGGGTATCTCCGAGACCCGGATGGGGCGCTCGTTGCAAACGGCTCCGCCTCCGGCCGTTGCCGTGAAGAGTTCACCGGCCACCGGGTTGAGCACGATGCCGACGACGACGTCGCCCGTGACTGCGAAGGCGATCGAAACGGCATACAGGCCGATCCGGTGGGCGTAGTTGGTTGTTCCGTCCAGCGGGTCTATGATCCAGGTGCAGGCACTATTGCGGGTGTCACGGCCGCTCTCCTCAGCCAGAATGCCGTGGTCGGGAAACCGGGAGCGGATCACCTGCAGAATGCGTTCTTCCGAGGCGGTGTCGGCCTCGGTGACCAGATCGATGACGCCTTTCTTGCGCACCCGGGAAATTTTGCCGAACTTGGCCTGTAAAATTTCGGCTGCCTGGTAAGCGGCAGCAATGCCGACCCGCTTGACGTTCTCCAAATCAATCCGTTGAATAGGATCCATCATCAGGCATCTCCTTCAGGTTTGCGGTCACCGACAATGACGCGGTTTTCCGGGGCCGGTAAAAAGTGTTTCTGCATCCGCTCGATCAGAGGCATGAGGGTGCCGGCCGTGTCGGCTGAAACCGGAATACCGCCGAGCCGCGCGGTCAGCGTGCGGACCAGTTCCGGGTCGACCAGGTCCTGCTTGTTCAGAACCCGTATGACGGCCAGCTTTTCGAGTTTCAGGTCGCTCAGAATGTTTTCCACCGAGTGGATTTGCGCCAGGTGCCGGGGGTTGCTGATGTCGATGACATGCAGCAGCAGGTCGGCGTTTTCCAGTTCCTCCAAGGTCGCCCGGAAGGCGACCACCAGATCCTGCGGCAGGTCTTTGATGAAGCCGACCGTGTCGGTGATGATCACCTCGATGTCACGCGGGAAGCGCAGGCGCCGGCTCGAGGGGTCGAGGGTGGCGAAGAGTTTGTTTTCGACCAGCTCGCGACTTTTGGTCAATGTGTTCAGCAGGGTTGATTTGCCGGCATTGGTGTAGCCCACTATGGAAATGACCGGCAGCCGCTTTTTGCTTCGCCGGGCACGCTGCTGTTTCCGCTGGCGGCGGACGAGAACCAGGGCTTTTTCCAATTGCGCGATCCGGTCGCGCACCCTGCGGCGATTGATTTCCAGTTTGGTTTCACCGGGTCCGCGGCCTCCGATTCCTCCGGTCAGGCGCGACATGGCCGTGTTTTTGACGATCAGACGGGGCAGCATGTACTTTAACTGCGCCAGTTCTACCTGAAGCTTGCCCTCTCGCGAATGGGCCCGCTGGGCGAAGATGTCCAGGATCAACATCGTGCGATCGATGACCTTGATGTCCACCTGGTCGGTAATCGCACGGATTTGAGATGGGTTCAATTCCTGGTCGAAGACGATCATGGTTGCACCGCGGTTGAGTGCCGTCAGGGTCAGCTCTTCCACCTTCCCGCGGCCCATCAGGAAGCGCGCGTCGACCTGCTTGCGGTGCTGGAGAATGGCATCGACCGCCTCTATGTCGCTGGAGGCCGCCAGCTCTCTGAGCTCGGCCAGAGAGTCGCGTGCCTTCCGGCCCGGGGCGCTGGTGACGCTGACCAGCAGGGCGCGCTCTTTCCCGCGTGCGGCGTGATGAAGCGAGCGCATCTGGGCGAGTTCGTCCTCGAGAGCCCTGATCAGATCGAGGCAATTGATATTCAGCGCGTTGGCCGCGAGGGGCGGCAGCAACTGCCAGGGGGTCTCGGCCGGTGCGCCGGGAAGAATGTGGGACAGGTAGACCCGGGGGAGTTCGGTTTCGCCGACTGCCGTGACGACACCCATCAGGTCGAGCCTGAGCAGGGCCAGGTCGGTCAGGTCGTCCTTGGTCGGCGGCTCATCGTCTAAATGGGTGTGCAGACACCGCAGGCCCCGCAGGCGGCCCGGCGCGACACGGTACTCGCCGAGATCCGGGATGACGATTTTTTGATGATCGCCGACGATAACGCTGACGATCCTGCCGCTGCGGTCGATCAGAAGGCCGATCTGACGACGACCTTCGAAAGACAGGCTCGAGATGTCGCGGGCCAGCTCGAAGGTGATGACCTGATCGGGCGGGACCCGGCGGCGATAGAGCATTTCGAGCCGGCGCGTCTGGCTCGACTTGAGGCCGCCGATGTTTCCATAGAGCCGCTTCATGGCTGTGCCGCCGTCTTATCCGGGAAACGGAACAATGTTGTCCTGGCTGGCCGGATTTTCAAAACGGGTGTAGGTATTCAGGAATACCAGGGGAACCATGCCGATGGGGCCGTTGCGCTGTTTCGAAATGATGATTTCCGCTTTGCCCTTGTTCGGATTGCTCTCGTCCTTGTTGTAGACCTCATCACGGTAGATAAAGGTGACGACATCGGCGTCCTGTTCCAAGGCGCCGGATTCGCGCAAATCGGAGAGCTGCGGCCGTTTGTCGCTGCGTTGTTCGAGCATCCGGTTGAGCTGAGAGAGCGCGACGACCGGTAGGTTGAGTTCTTTGGCCAAGGCCTTCAAGGCCCTGGATATTTCGGAGATCTCCAACTCCCGGCGTTCAGCCGAACGCCGGCCCTGCATCAGCTGAATATAATCGATAATGATCAGGCCGACATTTTTATCCAGCTTGAGCCGGCGAGCCTTGGCACGGATTTCCATGGCCGTCAGCACGGGCGAATCGTCGATGAAGATCGGTGCATTGGACAGGTTGCTGGCCGCTTCGGTAATCCGCAGCCAATCCTCCTGGCTGATGAAGCCGCTTCGCAGACGCGTCGAATCGAGCCGGGCCTCGCTGCTGAGCATCCGCATCGACAGCTGTTCCTTGGACATTTCCAGCGAGAAAATGGCCACCGGCACACCGGCCTCCATTGCGGCATTGCGGGCGATGTTCAACGCGAAGGCCGTTTTTCCCATCCCGGGCCGGGCGGCCAGAATGATCAGGTCGGAGTTCTGGAAGCCGGAGGTTTTGTGATCCAGGAGCGTGTATCCGGTGGTGACCCCCGTAATCAGAGACTTGTTTCCCTGGCGCTCCTCCAGCAAGTCGATGTTGTCTTCGATCATCTTGCTGAGCGGGTGAAAGGACTGGTGGGCCTTCTTTTCCGATATTTCGAAGATCGACGCCTCGGCAAAGTCGATCACCTCATCGACATCACCGCGGTCTTCGTAGCAACGACGGGCGATGTCGCCGGCCTTCTGTATAAGCCGTCGCAGGCTGGCTTTGTCGTGTACGATTTTGGCATAGTGCTGGGCGTTGACGGCAAGGGGCACTGTATCGACCAGATGGGCCAGGTAGGCGGGGCCGCCGATTTGATCGATTTGGCCGAGTTGTTTGAGATGGTTGGACAGGGTCACCAGGTCGATCGGTTCGTTGCGGCCGAAGAGCTCGGTTATGGCGGCAAAGATTTTTTGATGGACGGTTTTGTAAAAATCGTCGGCTGACAAGATTTCGAGAACATCCAGCAGAGTGTGGTTGTCAACCAGGATTGCACTGATGAGCGACTCCTCGGCCTCGATGTTTTGTGGCGGCAGGTGGACCAGGGAAGGGTCGTTTTCTTTGAATTGAGCTCTTTCTGGCATGGGGCTGACCACCTCCGATCGACGGTCGTGACACGGTGAGGAAGAAGGGTTGTTGCCCTGCGGATAAACGGGTGCCCGTCGGGGGAGCACATCGAGAGGTGCCGCCCCGATTGCCGGGACGCCGGCTCGGTCGTATGCGGACGCGATCTCAGGATTCCGGTACGATTTCGACCGTGATCTCCGGTTCGACGTCCTTGTAAACCCGGATCGGAACCATGTATGTGCCGATCTGCTTGATCGGATCGGTCAGCAGAACCATGCGTTTTTCGACCGTGATGTTCTGCTTGTCGAGCGCTTCTATGATGTCGCGCACGGAGATCGAACCGTAGAGTCGGTCCTCTTCACTGACCTTGGCCGCTATGGTCACCGCGACGCCTTGAAGCTTTTCAGCCATCTCCTCGGCAATCTTCTTTTCTTTGGCTATTTGAAGTTCGAATTTTGCCTTCACCTGCTCGAGTTGCTTGCGGTTCTGCGGTGTCGCTATCAGCGCTTTTTTTTGCGGGATCAAGTAGTTCCGGGCATAGCCCTTGGCTACATTGACTTCGGAGCCGATGATGCCGAGCGAATCGATAGTTTCTGTCAATAAGACCTTCATTTAAACCTCCAGAAGCGAATACCGTGCCGTTTGCCTGCTGGCGGCGTTCGGGACACATCGCGCTCGAGACAAGCGGGCGTCAATTTTTTTTTCGACCCCCAGTTTTCTGAAATTCAACCACATGTCGAAAAAACCCAGGCCCACAACGACCAGCAGAACGACTTGCTGCAGGGCGATGAGACTGTACAAAACGATCCGCAACAGGCGCGGAAAGCGTTTTTTTTCAAAGTAAAACGAAATGATGGCGATGCCCTGAAAAAAATAAATCGTCATCAAAATCAGCAGGCCGTTGATGCCGAACAGCTTGACGATGCGTTCGGGAATAATCAGCATGAGACCGCACCCGATGACGCTCCATACCAGCGGTTCGGGCGCTTTCCATAAATTGAGTCGTCCGAAGTCCGGGTAGTACAGACGGTAACCTCTCAGCAACGGCCGGGACAACAGCAGGCTGGTCCATGAAAGAAAGAGGGCTGCCGAGACCGACAGGGCCGGAACGATGCGAACCAGAACGTACTGTATGCCGTCGAGTGCATCCTCGATGGGGCGAATGGTGTCGGTCGGAACCCCCATGCTCTCATAAAGCCGAAGCGACGCCTCGAGGTTTCTGCGAACGTAGCCTGAAACCAGTTGGTCGAGTCCGGCGGCGGTCGTCGAGCTGTACACGAGAACGATGAACACCCCGACCGCAAGGGTCACGGCACTTGTCAGCGCGACCGTTTTTTCGACCGACAACCTCAGAACGAACAACTCATAGAGAACGAAACCGCAGAAAACCAGCTCGAAAAAATAGAGCAGGTCGATCGAAATACCGCCGAGCATCGGGGCCAACGCCAAAAGCGCGATGGCCGGCACCACCATACCGATCGCTCGGCCATGTTTGGCGCGACAAAATATCGTCGGCAGTGGGATGACAACGGTACAGAAAAACCCGAGAACCGGCGATTGAAGCGTAATGGCGAACAACACACTGGTAACGACGATGCCGATTGCCAAATCTTTGAGTGTTTCAACGGAGCCGATCAGGGCCACGGTCCTCTTCTCCGGTACGGCAGCCTGCAGATCAGACCGGCAGTCGCTGCTAGTCCAGGCTTCCGACGAACGGCAGCAAGGCGATGGCACGGGCGCGCTTGATCGCAAGGGTCAGGGGGCGCTGATGTTTGGCACAGGTCCCGGATATGCGCCGCGGAATGATCTTTCCCCGTTCGGTGATGAAATATTTAAGATTTTTCGAGTCTTTGTAGTCGATCTGGAGGCTGCTGTCGGCACAGAACCGGCAAACCTTGCGTCGATGGTAGATTCTTTTTTTGCGGGCGCCGCCACTCCTGGGTTTATATGCGGGTGCCATGTTTTTACGCCTCCTTCCCGGTTTCGGTATCAGGGGATTCGGTATCAGGGGCTGCGGTTGTCAGAGCCTCTGCTGCTGGTGTCGGCGTTTCCGGTTTTGCTTCCGGACCATCTGCCGGAACATCTGAAGGAGGTGTTTCTTCAGCGGTTTGCGCCTTTGCGAGTTCGGCTTTCTTTTTCTCGTTCTCGGCGCGTTCGGCCTCTTCTTTTATCTTGTCGACGTCTGCTGCTTCATCGATCAACACGGTCAGGTATTTCATGACACGGTCGTCGATCCGGCAGAAACGCTCGATTTCATCGACGATGGTGCCGGTGCCGCAGAAATCGAAGCGGGTATAAAATCCGCGGGGTTTTTTCTTGATTTCATAAGCGAGCTTGCGGTTTCCCCAATCGTCCCGCAGTACCAGGAAGCCATTTCCCTGAGAAATGGTGTCACCGATACGATCGAACACGGGTGCCCGTCCGTCTTCGGAAATATCCGGATCCAAAATGACGATCGTTTCGTACCTGCGCATGATCCTTGATCCTCCTTGTGGTTATCAAGCCCCGGGTCCCGCCCGGAGCAAGGCTGCAGTCGGCAGTCGTGTGCCGGATAAAACTGACTCGATAACACCGATAAACAATCGATGTCAAGACGATTTTGAAAAATCGGGTTTAAATTTCAAGACGACGGCTTTAACGGGAGGGGAACAGGTGTTTGCTCAGAAACGGTTGCCCGTATCGCCCATTCGCCTTTTATTGTTGCTTTTATGAAAAAACAATTTAAATTTATGCAATGCTCTCACCGCGTCCGATATTCGATGGACCCGCAATAAGTTAAATTCTTAC
Organism: Desulfobacterales bacterium; assembly: GCA_049687935.1. GTDB lineage: Bacteria > Desulfobacterota > Desulfobacteria > Desulfobacterales > SG8-13 > JARFQH01. The sequence continues at coordinate 11,819 of JBAVJU010000150.1, forward strand.
ATTCTATCTTCAGGAGGTTCGAAATGAAAAACGTGCGCCACAGGTTCGTCACATTTTTTTGGGTTGTCGCCATGAACGTGCTGATTGCCGGGTTCACCGTTCCTGCAACGGCTGCCGGTACGAGTGCACAGCAGGGTCTCGTGGATGCGGCGCGCGTTACTTTCAACAACTTCATGCGGGCCGAGAGCATGTCCTGGGTGCGGGATCACCTTCATGAAGTTAAAGCTCTATTGATCATCCCGAGTCTGCTGAGGGGGGGCTTTATCATCGGGGGGGCCGGAGGCCGCGGCGTGCTGCTCGTCAAGGATTCGGCCAGTGGTCAGTGGAGCCAGCCGGCATTTTACACGATCGGGTCTGTTAACTTCGGGCTGCTGATCGGCGGTGAAGCGGCGGAAGTCCTCATGTTGATAAGGACCCAAGAGGCCGTCGATAAACTGCTTGCCTCTTCCTTCAAATTCGGGGGTGATATGGCCATCACGGTCGGGCCGGTCGGCGGGGGCGCGAAATCGACTGTCATGGCGAACATTTATTCGTTTGCGCTTTCCAAGGGGCTCTATACCGGCATTTCCATGGAGGGGACCGTCGTCTCGACACGTGACGATTGGAACACGGCATACTACGGCAAGCCCGTGACACCCGCGGGCATTCTCATCTTGAATTCGGTCAGCAACCCGGGATCGGCCGCGCTTCGCGAGGCGGTGGCCCAGGCAGCCGTTGTAAAAGCAAAATAATTGATTTCGATGGCCTCGACTAGCGGCATCAAAAGGGTGCCGGAACACTTCAACTGGCGTCCTTACAGCCGCCGACTGATCAACCTGACAAAACGATACGAGTTTTGGCGCTATTCCGTGCCGGGTAAGGGGGGAAAATCAAACCGGACCGCTACTGCGACTGCCTGCATCATTTCTTGATCCAGGAGCGGGCTTTGCAGATGACCTGACTCACTCCCGCTCCAAGGTTGTATCCGGACCCTCTTTTTCCTGATAGTAGTAGTCGTAGCGGGAGAGAATATCACGCGTGAAGTTCCAGGCCTCGTTGTAAGATAAACCGCTTTGTTCCGGGATGACGATCTTGATGTAGAGTTTATCCTGCCAGCGGCCTTTGAGCCGGTCGAGCCGGGTCTGCAGCTCTTCCCGGCCGACCGGTTCGAAGGCGTCGCTCTGAGGGTCCTTGTAGAGGATGCGATACTGGCCGTCCTGGCGGGAGTACTGCACGGTGACCACTTCCTTTCCCAGCGGGCTGCGGGCCGGGCGGATCAAACGCTGGTATTTGTCTTCGAGCACCAGGTAGGCCTTGCGCTGTTTGGCCAATGTGAGTTCCAGGTCTTTTCTTTCGGCATTCAGGGCGACGATGAGATCTTCCTTTTCCCCGAGGCGGTCCATCAGAGCCGCGAACTTACGATTGAATTCTTCGATCTGGCGCTCGGTTTCAGCGCTGATCGCCTTCACCTGCTCCTCATAGCGCGATGCGAGTGCCTCTTTCGCGGCTTCGGAGACCGTCAGTTGACGCTTCAGTTTTTCGGCATCGGCTTCGATTTCGGACACCTGTTTCTGCAGCGCCGCGATCAGGGCCACCTTGGCTTCCAGAGTGCTTTGCACGACCTTGTTTTCATCGCCCAGCAGGATGATTTCCATCTGCTGCGCCCGCAGCTTTTCCTCGAGGTTGGTGATCACGATCTTCAGCGCTTCACGGTCCGTGCGGGTCTCCTCCAGCATCGACTGAAGGTTCTGCGCCTCGCTTTGGCTCACGATCAGGTCTTTTGCCAGATCGGCGTTTTTGACGATGACAACGATCATGGTCAGCATGAAGATCATCAGGATCACGGTCATAATATCCGTGAAGCTGGGCCAAAGGGAGATGTCGTCATTTTGGCGACGACGATTGAGCCTTAGATCGATGAAATTATCGAAGTTGTGCATGTTCCGCGCTATTCCTTCAGCCGGAAGCCATCTTTTAGAACCGTCTCGATTTTTATCAGCTGGCCGAGTACCTGCTGGGTCTGTTCGGCCTGGTTGTCCTGGCGGACCGTTAAGGCCGCAAGTTTCGCCAGATAGGCGCGGTTGTATTTATTGAGGTCGGCCAGGGAGTCACGGATAAAATCGCTGCCGGTTTTCATTTCCTCCACCAGCAGCTGCAGTTTAGCGACCAGTCGCTCGGGTTTGTAGTTGACCGCCTCGGAATCGAAGGCGAATTCCGGTATGATGTGCACCAGTACGGCTTCTTCGACCCGGCTGAGGACGTAGGTTTCGAGGTCTGTCAGTCGCTGGTAAAAGAAGGTGAACAGAAAAAAACAGACGATTGCGGTGGCGGTGGTGTTCAGGGCCGTGTTCATTCCCAGCAGCATCACCCCGATTCCCTCACCGGCTGCATTGGTCTGAAGGACTGCTGTAGCGCCGATCAGGGCGTAGATCAGCGAAACGATTGTACCGAAGACGCCGGTCAGGATGAGCACGTTGTTGACGAACTTGGGATAGGACAGATGTCGCGATTCTTCAGCCACCGTGATGGCGGCAATCGCGCCGTGGTTGATCGGCACCTTGCGCTCATAAAGCCTTCTGATGGTCTCATAGCGTCGGCCGATAAGAGAAGTGGTCGAAAGCTCTTCGGGTAAAAACCGGCGGGTTTCCTTGTCGTGCACGAATCTCTCCACCTGCCTTTCCTCGCGACTCAGATGGGCGACCGTCTTGATCAATTGGATCAGACCGGTAAAGAAAAGCAGAAGGATGAAACCATTGAGCACGACGGTTTTGGTATCGACCAGGTAAATTTTGCGGAACAGGTCGACATGCCAGACGGCGATCGCGGTCAGGGCGCCGATGACGATCAGAAGGGTGATCAGCATATGGATCAAGGCGCGTCCACTTCTGGTTTTCGTGAATTTCATGGGCAGCCTCCCGTGGCCGTCAGGTGAGCGAACGCCGGTACCGCGAAGACCGATGACGCCCCGTTGCCGGCACCGGTCCGTAGGTGCCTAAGGGCTCGCGAAAAAATAAGTTGGTGATTTTGGGCGTTGAGGCGCCCGGCCGGCAAGGCATAAAACCGCAGGGATGTCTGGATATTCCGAGGTTTTTTTAACGCAACCGGACGGGATGCATCGGCGACCAAAATGGTAAGTTATTTTTGAGCGAGCCCCACGTATGGACTATGAGCTTGTTTCATACTTTCGTCAAGTCCGGTAGCAACGACCCGGCGGCTTCCCGGTGAGCCTGTGCATGTGGCCGGCTGACGGGGTCGGTACATGAATCCGAGCCGAATAGCACAGATGATGTTGCGGACCTCAGACGTGACCTTTACCCGGTCCTATTTGGCAATTTCTTCCAGCCGCTTCTGGGCCACCAGACGAACATCCGGGTCGGGGTCTTTCGAGGCGATATCGGCCAGCATGGATTCGGCGTTGAGCTTGGCCACGGCTTCCACGCGCACCTCCTTGACCGTTATGCCGGACCTTTTCAGGCGACCCTTGAAAAACAGTAAAGCGTACACGGCGCCGGCAACGGCGAAGGCGATCGAAAGGGCGGCCAGAACAGGCCGACCAGCGGGTTCAAGCGTAATCAGCGCGTTTTCGATGACGACCGTCGACAGGAAGAAAAGTCCGACGGCCACCACGTAACCGGCCACAATCAGTGGAAAGTAGCTTTTGAGTATCATTCGGCAACCTCCCGTGCGGTTGTTTTTGCAACATCGATCCTCGCTGTAGTAACTAGTAATCGAAATGTGTCATTTCGGGCCATTTATATCACTGACGGTTTTGCAGACCAGATGGGTGAAGTCTATTATACTCCAGGCTCGCAATCATACTGCTGATCCCTAACAGGCGGAGGCGAGAAAGTCAAGGCAGGTCCGGCACGGGATCGGGATCGGGAAAAAGTAAAACAAGTTTTCGTTTGCGTGTTTCCGAGCGCGATGGTATGCGGTCTGGGAGGCGCCGAGGGACCTGGAAAAGTTTGATTTAAACGCTCATGGTCCTGCCGGCCGCCACGGTGCATGAAAATGGAGCGCTGGAGCACTGTCCTTGGGTTGCACAGGGTAACCATTTTAAGCTCAAGATAATATCAGAAAGAACCAAAACGAGAGGAGAAGCGTATGAACCTGTTATTCGACCGCATGCTGCGGGCGGCCAAGCTGGACGCCGCTCTTTACGAGGAAGTGGAAGCCGACCGCACGACGATCGGCCAGGCCATGACGGTGGTCGTGATGTCCAGCGTGGCGGCGGGTATCGGCAATATCGGAAAAATGGGTTTTGGGGGCATTCTGACCGGCACCCTCGGCGCGCTTCTGGGATGGTACGTTTGGGCCCTCTTGACTTATTATATCGGGACCCGCTGGCTGCCTGAGCCCCAAACGCGCGCCGACGTCGGTGAACTGTTGCGAACCACAGGCTTCTCCAGTTCGCCGGGAGTGATCCGCATCCTCGGCATCTTACCGGGGGTTGGCGGATTGATTTTTTTTATTGCCGGCATCTGGCAGTTGGCAGCCATGGTCATTGCGGTCAGACAGGCTCTCGACTACAGTTCGAATGCACGTGCGATCGGTGTTTGCCTCATCGGATGGATCATTCAGGGAGCCGTGTTGTTTCTGGCGATGTGGCTTTCGGGGGCCGTGCGGACGCCGGCCGGGTAACCGGCGGGAGTTTAGAAAAAACAAATTGGCAATTTTTGCGATGAGGCACCCGGCCGACAGGGCGCGAAACCGAAGAGATATCCGGTTTGTAATTTTAATCATGCAATATTAAGGCGTTGAAACCCGCCACCGCCCTGAAAAAATTTCTTCAGGGCTTTCCCAGACCAATTCGTGCAACGACGACAGGCTGGTCGGATCGATCAGGATCTCCTTTTTTTCCCGGTCGCTCAGTCCGTCCGGTCCTTCGGCCACGGCTCTCTGGACGAGCTGACGGCGGCGTGCGGCAATCTGAGGCGCGACGCGCCGTTGCTGACGTTGAATCGCAAGATGCAGGCGATTGATCTTGGGGTCGACGACCGCCCTTAGAAATCCCTTGCTTTTGTCGATTCCGAGCGAAAGTCCCGCTGTATCGATTTTGGACAGATAGGCCCTCATCGACTGCAATTCCGGCGGCGGTTTGATTTCTTCGGGAATGAGAAACAGCCCGTATCTTCGAAACAGACGTCCGATATCGGCCCTGCCCGACCAAACCGAGAGCGGCGCCGACAGAACCAGGGGAATCAGGATCGGCGTGAGCCACCAGAAGAAGGACCGGTTGATGGTGTAAACGATGAAACCCCAAACGAGGGCCAACAGCATTCCGCCGTAATGGAACCGGAAAGCCTCGCGCCATGTGGTTCCGCGGTCCTCACGCGGCTGGGCGTGCCAGCCGACTTTTTGACCCATCAGGATCATAAACACGAACTTGCTGTGGAACAGCATCCGTATCGGTGCAAAAAAAGTGGAGAAGACCACTTCGGCGCCGATGCTCAGAGAAAGCTTAATGAGTCCACCATAGAGTTTGGCCTGGCGCTGCTTGAACAAGATGAAAAAAAAACTCAGCAGTTTTGGCAGAAAAAGGATGAAGCCTGTCGAAGCTAAAAGCGTCAGCGCCCAGCCGGGATTCCAAACCGGCCAGTGGGGGAAGAGGGTTCGGTGGGCCGGAAAATATTTAGGCTCGAGGATCGCCTGGGCCAGCGCTTCGATGGTGCTGAGATTCAGAAAAAAAAACCACAGGATGGCCGATATGTAAGACATGGCGCCGTTGAGAAAAAGCGCGCGGTGGGCTGGAAATATGCCGCGCGTCAACAGCAGCCGCATATGCTGCATATTGCCTTGGCACCAGCGCCGATCGCGTGTCAGCCCATCGAGAAGGGTAGGGGGCGCCTCCTCGTAGCTGCCGCCCAGGTCATACGCCAGCCAGACTTCCCATCCGGCCCGGCGCATGAGAGCGGCCTCGACAAAATCGTGGCTGAGGATGTGGCCTCCCAAGGGCGGTTTGCCGGGCAGCTGCGGCAGGGCGCAGTGTTGCATGAAGGGGTCGATCCGGATGATGGCATTGTGCCCCCAGTACTGGGCGTCACCCAGCTGCCAGTAGGACAGTCCGGCGGCAAACATCGGCCCGTAGACGTGATTGGCGAATTGCTGCACGCGGGCGATAAGGGTGTCGCGGCCGACCGCGACCGGGGCTGTCTGAAGGATGCCGACATCCGGATTTTGCTCCATGAGTCGGACGAGACGAACCAGGGTGCTGCCGTTCATGATGCTGTCTGCGTCTAAGACGACCATATAGCGGTAACTGCGCCCCCAACGGCGGCAAAAATCGGCGATATTGCCGCTCTTGCGCTTGATGTTCGGCCGTCGGTGGCGGTAATAAATGCGGCCGAAGCCGTCGACTTCTTTACAAAGTTCCGCCCAGGCGGCCTCCTCTTCCACCCACCGGTCGGGATTCGTTGAATCACTGAGCACGAAAAAATCGAATGACGCCATTTGACCGGTCGATGCGAGCGACTCATAAGTCGCCCGTAGGCCGGCAATGACACGCTTCACCGATTCATTATACACCGGCAGCAGAATTGCCGTACGGGCGTCCTTTTCGATCCTGTGAGCATTGGTGGAAGAGGGCCAATTGATCGTAAATCGGTTATACCGTCGCATCAGAATCAGAAAACCGATGAACGACGTCCAGAACCCGATCGATATCCACGCAAACAGCATGGCGAAAAAAATGATGAGGGCAATTTCGAGCCCGGTGCGGCCCAGGTGCGGCAGAACGTTGGCCATGTACCCGCTGGCGACCGCGGTGGTGCTCACGATGAGGACCATCAGCAGCATCCGTCGCCTCACGGCCTCTTTTTCCCAGAATTTTTTAATCGGTTTACGGCTCATCCCTGACCTCCGGCGGTTGACCGCTGGCAGCCGTTCTCTGCGGCACCTTCGATCTTCTGTTCGAAACCGTGCGATCGGGTTCCGTTCTGCGCCCGAAGAGCCTTCCAAGGAAGGAGCGAACCGGCTTTCGATCGATAGACTCCGGCAGCATGTGCCCCCTTTTGAGTGGCGGTGTCACCGGGAGACCTCCGGGGTGCGCAGTGGTTTCAGGGAGAAATCCGGCGATTTCTTTCAGGGGAACAGTCGACTCGGATGTGCAGAAAATTTTGCGACGGTCCCAAAAAGCCCGGGTTTGAGGATAGAGGTTTCGCTCGGTCAGCACCTCGCGCAAGGACAGCATGGCGGCTTGTGTCGGATAAAATTCAGTCGATAGTTCGCTCTTTTTAACCGCGCGGCGGAGCACATCGATGGCAATCGAAAGGCCCAATATGGGCGGCATGTCGAGCGAGCGCAAATAAAGCAGCACCCGGTCGCGGGCATTTTGCCAATTGGTGCACTCGTCTATCCCACCGGGGTAGACCTCCGGCGTCGATGCTTCTAACGGTGCGGCATCCGCGCGTGGTTCGATATCCGGGTAGACCGATTGGGGTTTCAAAACCGTCACCTCAGGGCGAGAGACCATAGCTCCAGGTTTCGGTCAGGATGTCCTGGCCTCCTTTGAGATAGGCCCGCATTTCCAGCGATGGTTGATTTTTCGGTTTGGGAAGAACCTTGTCGAGCGGTCCCTGGTTATCGGGTTCGAGTTGGAAGACGAGCCGCCAACCCCCGTTCGGGTCGTTTTTAACGAGATGCTTTTCGACAATCCTCGTCCCCTCGCCGACGGTCACTAGGCCCTCGAGCGGGGCATCGACAGGCAGAACCTCGGGAAGCTTGTCCAGCTTTCCGCCCTTGAAATCGATGACGAACAGCCGCAGGTTCTTGTCCCGAACCATGCCGGTGCGCGTGGCCGAAACATAACCGCCTGCATTGGGGTCATCCGCCGGAAAATACCAGCTCATATCGTAGGCGAACGATATCGGGTCTTGCACGTCAGGCAGTGAGGCCGGAACCCAGAACGAGACGATGTTGTCGTCGATTTCGCTGCCGGAGGGAATCTGGATCAACTCCACGTGACCCTTGCCCCACTCGCCGACAGGCGCAATCCAGACGCTGGGCCGCTTGTCATAGCGGGCCTCAAGGTCCTGGTAATGGTCGAAGTCGAGGTCGCGCTGCAGGAGTCCGAAGCCTTTCGGGTTGGTCAGTTGAAAGGCGTTGACCAGAAGCCGCTTCGGGTTGACCAGCGGGCGCCATATAATTTCGCCGGTGCCATCGGCAATCAACAGCCCGTCGGAATCGTGGATCTCGGGTCGGAAATCATCGATCGGTCGTTGATTGGTGTTCTCTGCGTAGAGAAACATGCTGGTCAGCGGCGCGATGCCAAGCTTGCCGACCTCGCGGCGCCGAAAGATCGTGGCCTCCACTTTGATCAGGGTTGCCTCGCCGGGTCGGACAATAAATTTATAGGCCCCGCTGAGGCTCACGCTGTCCAGCAGGGCGTAAACGACCATCTCCTTGTCCTTGGGGGAAGGTTTGACCAGCCAGTATTCCTTGAAATAGGGGAATTCTTCGCCCGAATCGAGAGCCGTATCGACTGCAAGACCCCTGGCCGACAAACCGTAGCCCATATTCTTGCCGACCGCCCGAAAATAACTGGCCCCCAGAAATACGGCCACTTCGTCCCGATAGTCCTTGCGGTTGATGGGGTAGTGCAGCCGAAAACCGGCAAAGCCCAAGGTGTCGGGTAATTTGGCCTTGAAGTCGTTGGCGCCGTAGTTGAAAAGATCGGTCGAGAATGTGATCGGCTCAACCCCCTTGGCGTCGACGACGTTGATTTTCACGGGGTGGTCATAAAAAAATCCCAGATGGAAAAATTGGACCTCGAAAGGCAGTTTCTCCGATCGCCACAGCGATTTTTCGGTTTCAAAACGGATGT
>JBAVJU010000151.1:0-7682 GCA_049687935.1 Desulfobacterales bacterium
GCGGAAGACCTCATGGGCTGGATGATGCTGGAAATCCGCACCCTGTCGGGCGGCATCGGCATCACCCCCTCCGCCGTCGAGGAAATCGAAGCATCGGGATTCGGTGGATCCAAGCCACGGGCACAGACCCTTTGCCTCGGTGCCGATCCGGTGGTTTCAAATGACGTCCGGCAGGCTGTTGAACGGGTTACAGACGCTCTCAAACAGCAAACCGGCAGCATCGGACTGCCTTTCGAGGCACTGGCTGAGGTGATGGCCGACCTGAAAACCGTCGACGCCCAGTTTGAATCCTCACACCCGAAAACAGCCATTGTCCGCGCCTGTTTCCAGTCACTTAAAACCACATTCACCCGAGCCGGCGCCCAAGATTGTGCCGGCTTGGTGGCCGGTTTGTTGGGAGAGTAATCGATGGCCGGAAAAAAAATGACCCTTATTTCCTGGAATGTAAACGGACTTCGGGCCGCAATAAAAAAAAATTTTCTGGATTCTTTAAAGGGTTTCGACGCCGATATCATCGCCCTCCAGGAAACCAAACTGCAGGAGCCGCAACTCACCGAGGAGATGCGTTCCATCGCCGGCTATGAAAGCTTCTGGTCCTGCGCCACGCACAAAAAGGGCTACAGCGGTGTCGGGGCCTACACGCGAATTTCACCGCAGAGAGTGAACGTCCGACTCGACCGGCCGGCGTTCGATGCCGAAGGCCGGATGATCGAAATGGACTTCGGGGACTTTGTCTTTTTCAACGTCTATTTTCCCAACGGACAGATGAGTGCGGAGCGGCTGCAGTTCAAACTCGATTTTTATGAGGCCTTTTTCGGATACACCGATCAGCTCAAACAAGCGGGCCGCAGCCTGGTCATTACCGGCGACTACAACACCGCCCACAACGAGATCGATTTGAAAAATCCGAAGGCCAACGAGAAGACCTCGGGCTTTCTGCGTATCGAGCGGGACTGGCTGGACCGCATCGTCGACCGCGGTTATGTAGACACTTTTCGGCACCTGTATCCGGATACCGTGAAGTACTCCTGGTGGACCTATCGCTTCAAGGCCCGCGAGCGTGACATCGGCTGGCGGATCGATTATTTTTTCGTCACGCGCGATCTGGTCGAAAGCGGCCGGGTGAAAGAGGCCTTTATCGACAACGACATCTACGGCTCCGATCACTGCCCGATCGGCCTTGTGATCGAGATTTGATCTCTGTGGCTGAAGAGCAGATGCTTAACCTGGTGGCCCTATATGGCAGCCCGCGAAAAGCGGGCAACTCTGCGGCTCTTTTAAAACAAGCCGTTCGGGGTGCGCGCGAGGTCGGCGGAGCGGTTGAAGAGTTCGTGTTGCGGGACCTGAAAATGTCGCCGTGCCTGGAAATTTACGCCTGCAAGCAGGCCGGTGAATGTGCCATCAAAGACGATTTTCAGCGTGTCCGTGCGTCGCTGCTGGCAGCAAAAGGTGTGATGATGGCTTCGCCCATTTTCTTTTACACTGTCAGCGCCCACATCAAAATCCTGATGGACCGCTGTCAGTCTCTGTGGGTCAAGAAATACTGGATCGACAAGGTTCCGTTCAAGCATTGGACGGCAACCCGCAAGGGCCTGTTTATCGCAGTGGGGGCTACCCATGGCAAGAAGCTCTTCGACGGAGCCCTTTTGAGCGTGAAGTATTTTTACGATGTGATCGACACAGAACTCACGCAAGCACTGCTTTACAGGGGCCTCGATTTCGAAGGTGATGTGCACCGCTTCCCGGCCTATCTTGATGAAGCCTACCGGGCCGGCCGTCAACTGGTCGAAGCCTTGCAGGAAAGGTGACAAAAGTAAGAGCGCAACCGGGGTCGCGGGGTTCGGTTGAAACCGCGCACCTTATCCATCAACCGGAGACAAGCGACATGCAGTTGGAATTTGAACCGATCCATCTGGAACAGCAAGCAGACTACCTGAAAGCATTGGCGCAGTGTTCTCAGAAATCAAGTGATTACAGTTTTTCGAACCTCTTCGGGTGGGCGGACGAATATGGTTTGACATGGGCCTGGGACGAAAATCTCGTATGGATCCGGCAATCAAAACCGCAAAAACGCCTGTGGGCGCCGATCGGCCCGTGGGAAACGATCGATTGGGGCGACGTCTTCAAACGCCGATTCAAATCCGGTACCCGACTCATGCGCATACCCGAGAGGCTGAGCCGGCTATGGCAGAAGAACCTCGGGGATCGGATCGTTATTGAAGAAGATCGCGATCATTGGGACTACCTTTACGATATAAACGAAATGGTGGAGTTGAAAGGCAACCGTTTTCACAAAAAGAAAAATTTACTCAAACAATTCATCACAAAATACGATTACCGGTTCGAAACGTTCAGCCCGGCCATGATAGAACCGGCCATGGCCATGCAGGCGGATTGGTGCAACTGGCGGGACTGCGAGTCGTCCGATGTTCTTTCGGCCGAGAACCGCTCGGTCTTCAAAGTTCTCATGCACTGGAATGATTTGGTCGGCCTGACCGGCGGGGTGATCATTGTTGAAGACATCATTGTCGCCTACACACTCGCCGAAAAAATGAGTGACGAATCGGTCGTGGTCCATTATGAAAAAGGCTGCCCCGATTACAAAGGGGTCTACCAGGCGATCAACCAGATGTTCCTGGAAAGCCTTCCGCAAAACTTCAAAATCGTGAACCGCGAGCAGGACCTCGGCGAGCAGGGACTTCGTCAAGCCAAGATGTCTTACAACCCGTCTGGGTTTTTGAAGAAATATCGGGTCGAAATGAAATAGAAGGCGCCGGTATTCGTTCTCCGATTTCAGAACGGTCCCGAGTATTCAACTGAAAGGCTGGTGGTCATTAAAAAGGTCTGATACGGGGCCGATCGACCGGAAGGTCTTACAATGAGGTTTTTAAAACCGGCGGCCGTCGTGTCACGAGTTCCCCTGACTTTCGAAAAAATCTTGTAATTTTGCAAGGGGGATAGGGTGAACCACTGCCTCGCCGATGCCGCGCAGCAAGATGAAATGGACGGCATCGCTTTCTCTTTTTTTGTCTTTGCGGACGGCATCGATCATACGGGCCGGATCGATGCCGCAACGAACCGGAAGGTTGAGGCGGTGCAGGAGCTGCTTGATTCTATCCGCATCGGAAACTGACAGCAGACCTTTCTTCACAGAAATGTCCACGGCGATCACCATACCGATGCTGACGGCCTCGCCATGCGACATGCGGTTGATATGCTCGATCGCATGGCCGAAGGTGTGACCGAAATTCAGCAGGCGCCGTAGGCCGCCCTCCTTTTCATCTTGGTTGACGATCGCGGATTTGATCGCCACCGAATCGGATACCATTCGCTCCACCGCAGCGGCCTCTATTTTCTGGATCCGCGAACTGTTTTTCTCGAGGTAGCCAAATAAATCGGCGTCACGAATCAGGGCATGTTTGACGACCTCCGCCAGGCCGCAGAGGATTTCTTTCTCGGGCAGGGTTTTTAGCAGCAAAGGATCGCAGATCACAAACTGTGGTTGGCTGAAGGTTCCGACCAGGTTCTTGTACCCGCCGAAATTAACACCGTTTTTTCCGCCGACACTCGCGTCTACCTGAGCCAGCAGGCTTGTCGCTACATACCCACAGCGCAGACCGCGCATGAAAGACGCCGCCGCAAAACCGGCAATGTCGCACACCACGCCGCCGCCGATGCCGACGATGAAACTGGTGCGGTCGGCTTCCAGTTCGAGAAGTCGGCCGTAGATCGTCTCCACGGTCGCCAACGACTTGGAGGCTTCACCGGCCGCGAGGACAATGACCGGTGCCGGTGGAAACTGATCGGCGTAATACCGGTCGACATTGCGGTCGGTGATGATGATAACTTTTGCAGCCGGCAAATGGGCTGCCAGGTTTCGCAGCGGCTCGCCGACAAGAATCGTGGAGGTGCCGGAGGCACCCGATATGGTATAGGTCTTCATATTGGCTGATACGGTCTCATTTTTAATCGAGTGGGGGGGTATCCTGAATCTTGCCCTTATCTTTTTAATTTTCAGCCTTTGTTTACGCTGACCTCGAGATTCGGGAAGGAACCCGAGCATCACGGTCGATCATTGTGAAACACGTCGTAAATCGCCCGCACCTGTCGGCAGAGCTGTTGAAACTGCTCCGGATAAAGGGACTGGGCGCCGTCGCTCAGGGCCTCTTCGGGCGCATGGTGGACCTCCACCATCAATCCCTGGGCACCGACGGCTGCAGCCGCGCGGCTCAAAGGGATCACCTGGTCCCGACGCCCGGCCGCATGACTGGGGTCGATGACAATCGGCAAATGGCTTTCTTTGCGCACCACCGGAACGGCCGAAAGGTCCAGGGTGTTGCGGCTGTGGTGGGCGAAAGTTCGGACGCCCCGTTCGCACAGGATAACCTGGTTGTTGCCGCCTTCCAAAATGTATTCGGCGGCCATCAACCACTCGTCGATAGTGGCGGCCATGCCCCTTTTGAGGAAAATCGGCTTCCGGGCCCGGCCGGCACGCCGCAGAAGGGAGAAGTTCTGCATGTTGCGGGTGCCGATTTGGATCATGTCGGCATATTCTTCCACCAGATCGAAGGTGCGGTCGTCCATCACCTCGGTCACAACCGGCAGTCCGGTTTCCTCCCGGACGCGCGCCAGAATCTTCAACCCTTCTTCACCAAGCCCCTGAAAAGAGTAGGGCGAGGTGCGCGGTTTGAATGCGCCGCCCCGGAAAAGCTGGGCGCCGCTTTCTTTGACCAACCTGGCAATGGTCAGCGCCTGCTGCTCGCTTTCCACGGCACAGGGTCCGGCAATGATCGTAAAGTGGCCGTTACCGATGGTCACATTGCCGACGGTCACCAGGGTGTCTTCGTGTTGAAACTCGCGACTGACAAGCTTGTAGGGCCGAGTGACCGGTACCACGTCTTTGACCCCCGGGTAGCCCAGAAATAGCGAGGTGTCGACCGCGCCCTTGTTGTACAGAACGCCGATTGAAACCCGGTCTCCGCCAGGAATCGGTCGGGCGGTGTACCCCTTGGCCTCGACCGCAGTCACAACGGCCTTGATTTCCTCTTCGGTTGCCTTTTTGTCCATGACAATTAACATGATCCCCCCCTGATTCCCTTAATTGACTGGTTTATTTCAACGAATCCGTGCGGTCATGGCCTTTCTGGCCGCCACGGTACATGAAAATCGCTTGTGTCAGTTTGGACAGTTTATCGAGTATATTGAGTAAAAGGACAAGTCCACCACGATGCATGAAAATGATGCGCCTCCGCCAGTTCCGAGGATTGAGTTTCGAGTTTCACCTCTCAAGTTTCTATTTGCGGGTTGCCGCCTTGTATTCACGGACCTGTTCGGCAATCCGATCCGCCAGGTCCGGACGGTCGATGTTGTTTTCGATGGTGCGTTCGAAAGCACTGCCGATAACCACCCCGTCGGCAATGGCAGCAATCGCGGCGACATCGGCGGCGGTCGATATGCCGAAACCGACACATATCGGAAGTGAGGTCACCGCGCGCAGAGAGGCCATTTTTGAAGTGATGTCGACTGTGTTCAGCCCGTCGCTGCCCGTCACTCCGGTTTTGGACACAAGGTATAGAAACCCTGAACCCGATGCGGCGATGCGGCGCATACGCTCCGGCGGCGTGGTCGGCGCTATCAGCCGGATCAAGTTCAGGTCGTTGCCGGCCCAGTGATCGGTGAATTCGCCCGATTCTTCCGGCGGCAGATCGACCACCAGCACCCCGTCGGCCCCGGCCTCGGTGGCGCTGCGGTAAAAGGCTGCCGCTCCGTATTGAAGGATCGGGTTGTAATAGCTGAAGAGCACGATCGGCAGGGTATAGTGCTCCCGCAGCCGGCGGGTCATCTCGAAAGCCCTCTGCAAACCCGTCCGGCTTTCGAGTGCCCGTGCCGATGAGCGCTGGATGACCGGTCCGTCGGCAGTCGGATCGGAAAAAGGAACGCCCAGTTCAATGACATCCACACCGGCCCGGCACATGGCGTCGAGGATCTCAAGCGATACGTCCGGTTTCGGGTCGCCGGCCGTGACAAAGCCCACCAGGGCGCTTTCATTTTTTTGCTTCAACCGGTTGAAGGTCTCGTCGATGCGACTCATCTTATCTTGTCTCCTTTTCGGGTCTTTTCTCCTTTTCGAGTTGGGAGAACACGATACCCAGGTCCTTGTCGCCCCGGCCGGAAAGATTGACGATGATCACCTTTTCGGGGGGCATGTTCGGCGCGATCTGCATGGCATGGGCCACGGCATGCGAGCTTTCCAAAGCCGGGATGATGCCTTCCAGAACACACAGGGTTTTGAAGGCCGCCAGTGCCTGCCGGTCTTCGACGGCCGCATAGCGGGCGCGACCGGTATCCTTTAAAAAAGCGTGCTCCGGTCCGACCCCGGGATAGTCGAGTCCGGCCGAA
Source organism: Desulfobacterales bacterium (assembly GCA_049687935.1). GTDB lineage: Bacteria > Desulfobacterota > Desulfobacteria > Desulfobacterales > SG8-13 > JARFQH01. The sequence goes on from JBAVJU010000151.1 coordinate 6,400, forward strand.
ATGGAGTGGGCTTCGATGATCTGGCCGTCCTGATCCTGCAACAGGTAGGACTTGGAACCGTGCAGCACGCCGACCGACCCCTTGCCGAGCGTCGCGGCATGTTTGCCGCTGTCGATCCCCTTGCCGGCAGCTTCCACACCGATCATCTCGACCGGATCGTCCAGGAACGGATAAAAGAGTCCCATGGCGTTGCTGCCGCCGCCGACGCAGGCCACCAGCGTATCAGGCAACCGGCCGGTCTGCTCCAAAATCTGGCGGCGGGTTTCACTTCCGATCACGCTTTGAAAATCCCGCACCATCGCCGGATAGGGATGCGGTCCGGCCACCGAACCGATGACATAAAAAGTGTCGGACACCTCGGCCGACCAAAAGCGCATGGCCTCGTTCATGGCGTCCTTCAACGTGCCGCTGCCGCTGCCGACCGACTCGACTTCGGCCCCGAGCAGTTCCATGCGCTGAACGTTGGCCGCCTGCCGCTCGATGTCTTCGGTGCCCATGAAGATCCGGCACTGCATGCCGAAAAGGGCCGCAACCGTCGCCGTTGCCACTCCGTGCTGGCCGGCCCCGGTCTCTGCGATCAGCTTGCCTTTGCCCATCCACTTGGCCAGCAGGGCTTGCCCCAGGGTGTTGTTGATCTTGTGGGCCCCGGTGTGGGCCAGATCTTCACGCTTGAGATAGATGACAGCTCCCCTCAGAGACTCGGTCAGGCGGCCGGCTAGATAGAGGGGTGTCGGCCGTCCGGCATAATGGTTCAGCAGGCGGTGGAATTCCTGCTGAAACTCCCGCCTTGGCGTTATGCGGGTGTACGCCTCATCGAGCTCCAGTATGGCCGGCATGAGCGTCTCGGCGACGTAGCGCCCGCCGAATTGTCCGAAATGTCCGTCAGCATCCGGACGGGGTTCTGTCTGTATCATTGAAAAATCCTCCTTGCTTTTTCGTCGCCGTCGGTTGGAACGATGCCGGCAACCGCGGAAACAAACGCTTTAATTTTAGCCAGATCCTTTTTGCCCGGGGAGGTTTCAACCCCTGAACTGACATCGACGGCATGGGGCCGTCCAAGTCTTACGGCTTGACCGACGTTTTCAGGGGTAAGCCCGCCGGCCAGGATCACCGGCGCATTCGCGGCAATCGCCTGGGCATCCGCCCAGTCCCAGGTCCGGGCCGTTCCCCCCGGCAACCGTCCCCTGCCGCATTCCAAAAGAAATGCCGACGGGCCGTACCGGGAGGTCGCCTTAAAGGATGGTTCTCTTTTCTGGAACAGGGCTTTAATCACCGTTAGACCC
>JBAVJU010000152.1:0-3948 GCA_049687935.1 Desulfobacterales bacterium
TGGAGAAGGTCGTGATGCCGATTCTGGCGGACTTCAGGCCCCAGCTGATCATCAACTCCGCCGGCCAGGACAATCACTATTCGGATCCGATCACCAACATGAACTTTTCGGCTCAGGGTTACGCTCGGCTCACGGAACGGTTGCAAGCCGACATCGCGGTGCTCGAAGGTGGGTATGCCATCGAAGGGGCGCTGCCTTACGTCAATCTGGGCATCATCCTGGCTATGGCCGGTATCGATTACCGGCGGGTCAGGGAGCCGGATTACGATCCTCAGCGCATCCGTCAACGCCCCGAGGTGACCCGCCACATCGAAGACCTCTGCGCGGTGGTGACAGGCTTGTGGGGGCAGCGCACGCTGCGGCGGCAGCAGGTGCTCAACGAAAAAGAATTCGAGACGCGGACACGACACATCTTCTATGACACCGACATGATTCGAGAGACCCAGAAGGAGACCATCCGCGTCTGCCCCGACTGCGCCGGGGCGCTGCGGGTCGACTCTTCGTCCAGTCGCGGGATTCATATCCTGGCGGTGCACATCCCCCGCAAGGCCTGCACGGCCTGCCGTGAAACCGCTTTCCGCTGGTACGAGTCGGCGGAGTGGGGCGAGTTCGATCACATCTTTCTGCAGGACCGGCCGCAGGACGCCTTCCAGGAGCGCAAGTAGGGCGGTCATCTTCATCATGCTCCCGTTCAAATAGAGACAGCCCGGTGCGGGACAAAATGCCACACGGCTGCCTCTTGACTTTTCGGAGCGGTTGGCAGGATAACCGGGACAACGGATTGCGGGTTCCCCGCTTTCTGCCGAAGTGTTTTCAGAGTCCCTGAAATCGCCCCGCTGTTCCAACCCTCGAAAAAAGGAAGGAGAGGCTATGAAAAAACGTATATTGATCGCTATCGTCATGGCTGCCGGATTTACCGTTTCGGCGGCTGCCGCCGACAACGGTGAGGCCTTATTCAAATCTCAGGGGTGTACGTCCTGCCACCGACCCCAAAGCACCTCCAAGGTGAACCCGTCGCTTGCGGAGATTGCACAAATGTATCAGGGTAAGGAGGACCGGTTGGTGCAGTACCTGAACGGGGAGGCCGAGGCGATCGTCAAACCCGATAAGGCGGAAATGATGAAGCGTCACATAGAAAAAACCAAGCAGCTCTCCGATGCGGACCGCAAGTCGATAGCGGATTTTATGATGACGTATGCGAAATAGCACTGTGCGCGTGGCATATCGAATAGAGCTCAGCACCCGCCCGGGCTTCTGAAAACCGAGCCGGCCGATACGGTGCCTAAAGGTCTCAGAATAGCGATGAAATCGAGATTCAACAGATTCAGATTGATGTGATGTCAGAGATTTCACGCATCCGGGAAAAAAGCCCAAAGATACCGTGAGCGGTAAATCAAGGAGAGAATCATAATGCCTGTGAAAAAGATGCTGATGCGCAACCGAAGGAGTCTGAGACGGATGTTTTGGCTCGTTTTGCTGGCTGCCGTCGTGTGGGGATGTGCCGAGGTCCCCATCACCGGCCGCCAGAGCCTGCATTTGGTCCCGGAAAGCGAACTGCTGACACTCAGCCTGCAACAGTACAACGACGTGCTCCAAAAGAGTAAGCTCTCCACCGACGACCAGAAGGTCGCCATGGTCAGGCGGGTGGGAAATCGGGTTGCGAAGGCGGCCGAGTCCTTTCTGGCGGAATCCGGCCACCAGGACTTGATCAAGAACTTTCAATGGCAGTTCAACCTGATCGAGGACGACCAGACCGTTAACGCCTGGGTGATGCCCGGCGGCAAAGCGGCGGTCTACACCGGCATCCTACCGTTTACCAAGGATGAAACGGGGCTGGCCGTTGTCCTGGGGCATGAAGTGGGTCATGCCCTCGCCAACCACGGCAACGAACGCATGAGCCAGGGATTGCTGGCGAACATGGGCGGAATGGCGCTGTCCGTGGCCTTGTCCTCGCAACCGCAGATGACCCAGGAATTGGCCATGGCGGCTTTCGGCGCCGGGGCTTCGATCGGTGTTTTATTGCCCTACAGCCGTCTGCAGGAAAGCGAGGCCGACCACATCGGTCTGATTCTGATGGCCCGCGCGGGATATGATCCGCGGGAGGCGGTTCCTTTCTGGCAGCGCATGAATGCGTCTCCGGGTTCGCGACCACCGGAATTGCTCTCCACGCACCCGGCTCCGGAGACCCGGATCACTAAAATAAAAGCGCTCATTCCAGAAGCTATGGCCTATTACCGGCCGTCGGCGAAGTAATCTCCGGGCGCATGGACATAAACCGCTAGGTGCCGCCGCTCTTTAACGGGATCTTTTCGGCCGACGGTTACTTAGGGCGTTTGATTGACATTTCTATCGGATTAAGGGTAAAAACCGCCTAAATGTCGAAACCGAAGATCGGGAGGATGTGGTGCAGCTGAATGAGCCCGAGTGTCCGGATCCCGTCATCATCAACGAGGCCCAGTTGATTTTGGCCGAGAAACGGACGTCTCTGGCGACCATGAGAACGGGGATTGCAGTGTTCGCATTGCCCCTTTCAGTCTTGAGCCTGCTGATCGTCACATCTAAATATTATGACGTTGTCCATGTAATCCATCTTATTCTGCCACTTGTGCTACTGAATCTGGGACTTGTGGTACTGGGGTCGTATCTTGTTATCCGGGCCGTCATCCACATTCGCCACTATGATCGGCTGATGAAAAACCTGAAGTCGAAGCACAGTAAAGTCGCCGAATTCATCGATTAACCATCGAAATGTAGCCCAGCCGATGCGCGGCAAAACAGCTTTTCTCGAAAGCCGGCGGATCTGGGGGCATGCGATGCCGGGCTGGATCTGAGCACCATCTCGACGATCATTGCGGGACGTTAATATGCTCGATGTCTACAAACAGACGTCGACCGGCCCTCAGCCGGTGGGCGAGATCGAAAAGGGCTGCTGGGTTAACCTGGTCGCGCCGAATACGGCTGAATTGGAAGCGGTCAGGCGGATAATCTCGGCACCGCCGGAATTTTTCACGGATCCCCTGGATGTCGATGAAAGGGCCCGGGTCGAGATCGATGGTGACGATACGCTGATCATCGTCAGAATTCCCAGCATGAACGAGGGGAACAACAATGTGCCCTTTGCCACCCTGCCGCTCGGCATCATCGTTCACCACGATCTTTTTGTCACGGTTTGCGCACGAAATTCGGAAATAATACCGGATCTCATCAGCGGCAAGGCCAGAAAACCCATGACGGGTGGGACGGGGCGTCTGCTTCTGACCATCCTCCTCGCATCCGCCCTGGCGTTTACCAAGGCGCTCAAACAGATCAATCTCAGGACCAACTCCCTCGAGAAAGAATTGCAGAAATCGATGCGCAATCAAGATCTTATAAAGTTGCTGGATCACGAAAAAAGCCTTGTATATTTCACCACTTCGCTGCGATCGAACGAGTTGATGCTCGAGCGGTTGAAAGGATCAAAAATTTTCAGGGAGAATGAAGAAAACCTGGAACTCTACGACGATGTCGTCATCGAGACACGGCAGGCCATTGCCGTTGCCAATATCTACAGCAACATTCTCTCCGGTATGATGGATGCCTTTGCGTCGATCATCTCCAACAACCTCAACGTGGTGATGAAGTTTTTGACTTCCGTCACGATTATCTTGATGCTGCCCACACTGGTGGTCAGCATCTACGGGATGAATGTTCCCCTGCCGTTTCAGCAGTCCCACCACGCTTTCACTATCGTGATCAGCTTTTCAGTGATTATGGCGGTCATCGGGGCTTTGGTCTTTGTGAAGCGGAAGCTTTTCTGACGCTGCAGAAGAACGCAAATTTTCAGATCTAAATCCACCCTGCCTGTAAAACCCACTGCCACAGAACAAAAGCCGTCATGCCGCCGACGATGGTAACCAGCAGGTTTTTACTGAGCCGGCCGATGACGACTGTCAGCAAGGCACCGATCAG
>JBAVJU010000153.1:0-16023 GCA_049687935.1 Desulfobacterales bacterium
TGGCCTGCGGGCCCGAGGCGCCGAAATCCATCAAGATCGGCGTCAACGCGCCGATTACCGGTGACATTCCCAAGGTCGGTGAAGGGACTAAATACGCGGCCCAGATGTGGCTTGAAGACGTCAATGCCGCCGGTGGGCTCGATGTCGGCGGAAAGAAATACAAGGTTGATCTGGTGATCGAAGACAACGAATCCAAAGCCGAATCCGCCGTCAAGGTCAACACCAAGATGATCACCGAAGACGGGGTTATGATGATCGTCGGTCCACAGTCGTCGAAGCAGGCGGTGCCGGCGGGCGAGGTAGCCAACAATTACAGCACTCCCATGATCAGCCCCTGGTCCACGAACCCGAAGACCACCGCGGACCGGCCCTTTGTCTTCAGGGCCTGCTTCCTGGATCCGTTCCAGGCACCGGTGGTGGCCAACTTCGTAAAGGATGAGTTCGGGTTCACCAAGGCGGCGGTTCTCTATGACGTTGCCAGTGACTATCCCAAGGGACTGGCCGAGGATTTCAAAAAAGCCTGGGAAGCAGCGAACGGACCCGGTTCCGTCGTGGCCTTTGAGAGTTTCACCACCAAAGACGCCGATTTCAGCTCGCAATTGACCAACATCATCAACTCCGGCGCCGAGTTCCTGTTCACCCCCCAATATTACAACGAGGTGGCGCTGATCGTGCAGCAGGCCCACCAGCTCGGCTTCAACAAACCGATCGTGGGCAGCGACAGCTGGGGATCGGCCGAGACCGTCCAGCTCTGCGGTCCGGACTGCTACGGGCTTTTCTTCAGCACCCATTATGCCGCGGCCGGCGCCACCGGCAAGACCAAGGAGTTCATCGACCGTTACCAGAAGCAGTACGGCTACGTGCCGGACGATGTCGGCGCCCTTACTTGGGATGCGATCGGCCTGGTTCAAAAGGCCATTCAGGACTGCGGCACGATTACCGGCGACATCAAGAAGGACCGTCAGTGCGTCCGTGACGCCATGGCCAACATCAAGGAATACGAGGGTATCACCGGAAAGATGACATTCGGCGGCAGCGGCGATCCCACCAAATGTGCGGTCATCGTCAAGATCAGCGACAAGGGTGAATTCGAATTCTACAAGTCGGTTTGCCCGTAGGCTGGCTAAGGGTCCACTCACAAAATCCGGTACGGTGGCGGAAGCGTCACCGTACTTTAGTTCTTCCCGAGTTTTACTCAATTCTCGAACAAGCCAACCGTGCCAAGCAGCGATTTGCATACCGGCGGGCCAGGGTTACCCTGAGCCCGCCTTTTTGAATCAGGTCAGTTTGGTCGGTTGAGTCAGTTGGGTCGGTTAGGTCAGTTGGATCGTTTCAAGTGTTTGGAGATTGCCGTTGGTGGCATTTTCAACTGACTCAATCGACTCAACCGGCTAAACGGGCTCAACCGGCTCAACCGACCAGGGAGCAGACTCGATGGTATTTTTTCTTCAGAATCTTGTGAACGCCTTGCAATGGGGCAGTTTTTACGCATTGATCGCATTGGGCTACTCCATGGTGTACAGCATTTTGATGCTCTTCAACTTCGCCCATGGCGACATCTTTATGACCGGGGCCTACATCGGGTTCGGTGTCGCAACCGGTTTGATGGTCCTTGCTTCGCAGTGGGTGCTTGTTTTACCCGGTTGGCTGATTTTGGTGCTGACGATTCTGCTGTCCATGTTTCTAACCTCTTTTCTGGGCATGTTCGTCGAACGGGTGGGTTACCGCCCCTTGCGGGACGCCCCCCGGGCATCGGCCGCTATTACCGGTCTGATGATCGGTATCATTCTCGAAACCATCGTTTTGTGGGGTCTGGGCACTCAGCGGGTCAGCTTCCCTTCCCTGATCGAGACCGTCACCTATAATCTGGGCGGCGTGTTTGTCACCAACAAAAAGATTATCATCGTCGCGGTATCACTTTCTTTCATGCTGGCGCTGCATCTGTTCATCAAAAAGACGCGCTGGGGAATGGCCATGCGCGCAATGGCATTTGATTATGTGGTCGTGCCGTTGATGGGTGTGTCGATCAATCGCATTGCGGCCATGACGTTCGCCATCGGGTCGGCCCTGGCGGCCCTGGCCGGTATTCTCTTCGGTCTGGCCTATCCGGTTCTGGACCCGTACATGGGGATTGTATTCGGCTGGAAGGCTTTTGTGGCTGCGATTCTGGGCGGTAGGGGGTCCATCATGGGAGCGACCCTGGCCGGTTTCCTGCTCGGTTTCATCGAGATATTCGTGGCCATGATTTTTCCGTCGACCCTGCGGGATCTCATCGCTTATTCAATCGTGTTGCTCATTCTGGTCTTCAGACCATATGGGTTCTTCGGAGAGCCCTACAGCGCTAAATTGAGACTGTAATGGCCGGTGCCACACACAGCCAAGCCGGTGGTTTTCAGAAAGGGAATGAAATGGAAGCAGCCAGCAGTGCATTATCTGCCCCTAAAAGCGGGTTGAACAATAAAATACGGCAACTGTATTCTCAGGTGCCGGTCCTGGGATGGCTTTGCGGTGCGCTGGCTGCGGTCCTGCTGGAACAAATCGTGGGCAGGCCGCTGGCGGTCGGCCTGGGCCTGTCGAAAATTCCAGCGCTTTTCGGTTTCACGATCATTCTGAAGAATCCGGTCCTTTTTCCCAGCGCGCTGCTTTACGTCTTCTTGATATACCTGCTGCCGATCATCATCGTTGCCCGATTGAGCCTCGCACCGACCAACTGGCTGGCGCAAAAAATGATGGATTACTCGATGCTGGGATCGGTGCTGGTCCACTTGGTTCTATTGTACGCCATCTTTCATATCTGGGCCGGTATCAGCGACTACCGGGACATATCCCTTAAGTTTACATTGATTGCCATAATGGTCACGGTCAGTCTGAATGTGATCAACGGATACATGGGGGAGTTCTCCTGTTCACACCCCGGGTTCATGGCGCTGGGGGCGTATACCGCCTCGGTATTTTCCGTATCCCTTTTTGTCAATGACAGCCAGTTTGGACCGGCGCTGTTGCCTGCCTTCCTGGGCCCGTTCGCGTTTCCGCTTGGTCTCATTCTGGGCGGGCTCGTTGCAGCAGCAGGGGCGCTGCTTGTCGCCATTCCTTCATTTAGGACCCGGGGAGATTACCTGGCGATTATCTCCCTGGCATTTTTGTTCATCGTCAAGAGTCTGGTCGAAAACTTGGAATTTGTCGGCGGCCCGCGCGGCCTCAGCAGCCAACCGAACTGGGCCAATCTGCCCACGGTCTTTGCCTGGACCGTCGTCTGTATCTGGGTGATCAACAACTTTGTCCGCTCCACCCTCGGCAAGGCGCTCAACGCCGTACGGGACGATGAAACCGCGGCCAATGCCATGACCGTCAACACCCGCCGCACCAAGATGGTGGCCTTCATGTTTGCCGCGTTCTGGGCCGGTGTGGCCGGTGGGTTGTTCGCCCACGTCCTGCGCTACGTGAATCCCGGCTCCTTCGGCATTCAAAAACTCGCCGAGGTCCTGGCCATGGTTTACTTCGGCGGTCTTAACTCGGTGTATGGGTCGATTTTAGGCGCCGTGAGTCTGAGCCTCCTCAGTGAAGCCTTGCGACCACTTGAACTCTTCAAATGGATTGTGATTCCGCTTTTGCTCATTCTGGTAATGATTTTCCGACCGACGGGTTTGATCGCGTTCAAGGAATTCGATGTCAAGAAACTGATCCAACCGCGGCGGAAGCCGGAAAACGAGGTGTAGCATGTCGTTGTTGCAGGTCGAGAGGATGACGCATTACTTCGGCGGGCTGCGGGCCGTGCACGACTACAACCTTCGCATCGAACCGGGTCAGATCAGAGGACTGATCGGTCCCAACGGGGCCGGCAAGACGACCATTTTCAACCTGATAACCGGTATCTACCAACCTTCGGAAGGCTCCATCCGCCTCGAAGATCTAAATCTGGTGGGTCTGCAACCCCATCAGATCGCTTCCGTCGGCCTCGGCCGGACCTTCCAGAACCTGCTTTTGTGGCGCCACATGAGCGTACTGGAGCACGTGGTCATGGCCCAATACTCGCGGATGACCTACGGTTTGGTTGGTGCCTTCTTTGGAACAGCCAAGCGCAAACGGCAGGAAGCCGAGGCCGAAGAGAAGGCTTACCGGCTTCTGGAACTCGTAGGCATTTCCGATCTGGCGGACCAGAATGTCCTCAATTTGCCGTACGGGGATCAAAGAAGGGTCGAGATGGCCAGGGCCCTGGCCATAGACCCGAAGATCCTTTTTCTGGATGAACCGACCGCCGGAATGAATCCGGAAGAGTTGATCCAGATGATGCAAATCATCCGGCAAGTGCATAAAGAATTCGGGTTGGCGATTTTCTTAATCGAACACCGGCTGAAAATGGTGATGGAGTTGTGCGAGATGATCCAGACCCTGGTTTTCGGCGAGGTGATTGCCGAAGGCACACCGGAAGAAATCCAGAGCAACCCAAAAGTGATCGATGCTTACCTGGGCAAGGAGGCAATTGACTGATGCTGTCAGTGGAAAATCTGCAGGTGTCATACGGGAATATCAAGGCGCTGCAGGGGATCAGCTTCAAGATAGACGAAGGCGAAATCGTCACTATTATCGGTGCCAACGGAGCCGGTAAGAGCACGACTTTGAAGGCGATTTCGCGGATGGTGCCGGTCGCCAAGACGAGCCGCATGACGTTCAAAGATAAAAACCTGCTGAAATATTCGGCCGACAAGGTGGTCAGCGAACTGGGAATATCGCACGTCCCTGAAGGCCGGCGGCTTTTCGGCAACCTGACGGTACTCGAAAATCTACAACTGGCCACCTTTGCCCGCAAGGACAGGGAAAATGTCGAAAAAGACATCAAACGCGTGTTCGCGATCTTTCCGCGGCTGGAAGAACGCAGGGTGCAGAAAGCCGGAACCCTGAGCGGCGGCGAGCAACAGATGCTGGCCATCGGGCGGGCTTTCATGAGCGGTCGCAGGATCATGCTGCTGGACGAGCCTTCCATGGGACTGGCGCCGCTGCTGATGCGCAATGTGTTCGACGCCTTGAAGGATATCAACGAGGAGGGGACCACGATATTGCTGGTGGAACAGAACGCCCGCATGGCGCTCAAATTCGCCCGGCGCGGTTACGTCCTGGAGAGTGGCCATCTGGTCCTGGAAGGCGATTCGGAGTCGCTGCTGCAAAATCCGGATGTGAAGAAAGCTTACCTGGGGGGATAAAAATAAACGAGGTTCCAAAAATGCTCGCCGGCTTTTGCCGGCGAGCATTTTTAGTCGGAGATGGTTTTACTGAGGTTGGGAATGGTGTCGGGGCGGTCGCGCAACATGTAGCGGCTGTCGCCGTCGCGACGGGTGACGTTTTCGTAGACGCCGTCGTCGCGCTTGACGAGTTTCGTGAAGCCGAGGTTGCGCAGGTCACTGTTGCTTTTCGGGGTGTTGACGAAATTCAGGGACATGATCTTTCGCACGGCTGCCCCGCAGTCCGGACAACGGGTCACAGGGCTCTCTTCGAGCGACTGTCTAATTTCAAAAACCCATCCTCTTTCGCAAGGGGCGTCCAGATGTTCATACTCGTAAATCGGCACGATCCGTCCCTCTGCAATTTGAAACGTTCGGTTGCGTTATTCGAGAGCCTCTCCTCGTCGTTCCGGCGCACGGGATGAGTGACTCACGGATCCGCACTTGCGCTTTGAGCTTGCATTTGAATCCGCCCGGGTGAGGGCATCTTAACCAATGACCCGACCACGTCGAGACGTCGTAAAACCACACGGCGAGACTTACGGTTCACCGTGTGGTTTTTTCTCCGCCCGTTGGCTCAGACAACACCGAGCCACATTCAAGCTGAGAGCTATTATACGCGAAAGCTGCCGCATCGGCAACCGATTAGTACATGTCGTCATCCATCGGCGGTGCCGGCGCCCCTTTTTTCTTTTCGGGTTTCTCGGTGATCATGGCCTCGGTGGTAATCATCAGGCCGGCGACCGATGCGGCGTTCTGTAGCGCGAAACGGACCACCTTCGTGGGGTCGATCACTCCGCCCGCCAGCAGGTTTCCGAATTCGCCGGTTTCGGCGTCGTAGCCGAAGTCGTCTTTGTTTTCGACGACCGTGTTCAAAACGACCGACGGTTCGGCTCCGGCATTTTTAACGATCTGTCGCAGTGGTTCTGCGAGTGCCCGTCTGAGAATCCCGACGCCCAACTTTTCATCCCCTTTGGCCTTGACGGCATCCAGAGCGCCGATGCAGCGCACCAGGGCAACGCCGCCGCCCGGCACGATGCCTTCCTCGACGGCCGCGCGGGTGGCGTTCAAAGCGTCTTCCACGCGCGCCTTTTTCTCCTTCATTTCGGTTTCGGTGGCGGCCCCGATGTGAAGCACGGCCACGCCGCCGACCAGTTTTGCCAATCGTTCCTGAAGCTTTTCACGGTCGTAATCCGAAGTGGTTTCATCGATCTGGGCCCGGATCTGCTTGATGCGGCCCTCGATGGCGGCTCGTTTGCCGGCGCCGTCGACGATGGTGGTATTCTCCTTGTCGATCTTGACGGTTTTGCAGCGGCCGAGATCGGCGGTGGTGACGGTCTCGAGTTTGACGCCCATCTCTTCGGAAATGACCTGCCCGCCGGTTAGAACCGCAATATCCTCCAGCATGGCCTTGCGCCGGTCGCCGAAGCCCGGGGCTTTGACGGCCGCCACCTGCAGGGTGCCGCGCAGACGGTTGACGATCAGCGTGGCCAAAGCTTCACCCTCGACGTCCTCGGCGATGATCAGCAGCGGTTTACCCTCGCGCGCAACCGATTCCAGCAGCGGGACCAAGTCTTTCATATTGCTGATTTTCTTTTCGTTCAACAAGACGTAAGCGTCGGTCAGGGTGACCGTCATTTTCTCGGGTTGGGTGACGAAATAGGGCGAAATGTACCCGCGGTCAAACTGCATTCCTTCCACCACCTCGAGGGTCGTCTCCATGGCCTTGGCTTCCTCTACCGTTATGACGCCTTCCTTGCCGACCTTTTCCATGGCTTCGGAAATCAGATTGCCGATCATCTGATCGTTGTTGGCTGAAATCGAACCGACCTGCTTGATTTCGTTTTTGTCTTTGGTCGGTTTTGACTGCTTTTTCAGGGCCTCTACCACGGCGACCACGCCCCGGTCGATACCCCTTTTGAGCGCCATCGGGTTGGCACCGGCCGCCACCAGTTTTTGACCCTCGTTGTAAATGGCCTGGGCCAGCACCGTTGCGGTGGTGGTGCCGTCGCCGGCCACATCGCTGGTCTTGCTGGCGACTTCCCTGACCATATGGGCGCCCATGTTTTCAAATTTGTCTTTCAAATCGATTTCCTTGGCCACGGTGACCCCGTCCTTCGTGATCGTGGGAGAGCCGAAGGATTTCTCGAGGACAACATTTCGCCCCTTGGGGCCGAGCGTTACTTTAACGGCATCTGCTAGGGTGTTGACACCCTTCAGCATACGCTCTCTGGCCGAAGATCCGAAGGCAATCATTTTCGCAGGCATTTTTCTGTTCCTCCATTTATGTATCGAATTATTCCAAGACGCCCAGGATATCGTCTTCTCTCATAAAAACATGCTCGACGCCGTCGACTTTTATGTCCGTACCGGCATATTTCGAGAACAGGATCCGGTCGCCGACCTTGACCTCCAGCGCCACGCGCTTGCCGTCCTCCCCGACCTTGCCGGAACCGACGGCGATCACCTTGCCTTCCTGCGGTTTCTCCTTGGCGGTATCCGGTATGATGATGCCGCCGGCTGTTTTCTGCTCTTCTTCGACCCTGAGAACCAGCACCCTGTCATTCATCGGTTTAATCTTCATTTCTCCCAAGTCCTCCTGATTTAGTATTTATTATTAAATTAATAAGTTATGAAACAATTCATGGCTAAATTCTAAGCACCATTTATTTACTGTCAAGTGGCCGATTTTAAAAAAAATCATGGGCCTTTTTTATTTGCCGCAACGATTCGGGAAAACACCCCTACCCATGCCGATTCAGGTTTTTCTACCGCCTTGCAATCGATTTTCATCTCTGTTAGGAAGGGATGCATTTTTACAGAAAAAATCGGTTCGATTTTGTGCGCATCGACCGGAAGACAATGATGGGCCGTGCAGAGGAGGAGATATGACCCGAGTGGCTGTGGTGGGTGCGACGGGATATGCGGGCGCCGAGTTGGTGCGGTTGCTTGCCGGTCACCCGCACATCGAGTTGACCGTTTTAACATCCCGTAAATATGCCGGCCAGAGCTTTGAAAGCGTCTATCCGGCTATGTCAGGGTTTGTGCGGTTGAGCTGCGAGGCCTTTGACAGCCGTCGGGTCTGTGAACAGGCGGACGTGGTTTTCACGGCCCTGCCCCACAAGCTGCCGATGGAAATCGTCCCCGGGCTCATCGAGCAGGGGAAGAGAGTGATCGATCTTTCGGCCGATTTCAGGTTCCGGGATGTCGCACGATACGAAGCGCATTATCAGCCTCATACGGCCAAAGACCTATTGGCCGGCAGTGCTTACGGCTTATCCGAGATTTATCGGGACGAGATTCGGACGGCCGCCCTGGTGGGCAATCCCGGTTGTTATCCCACCAGCGTCCTGCTGCCGCTCGTACCGCTTGTGCGGGAGGGGCTGCTGGACCTAAAAACCCTTATTGCGGACGCCAAATCCGGTGTGAGCGGTGCCGGGCGCTCACCGTCTCTGACGACACTCTACTGCGCGGTATGCGAATCGTTCAAAGCCTACAAGGTCGCCGGTCACCGGCACAATCCCGAAATGGAGGAGGTTCTCGGCCGGGAGGCCGGCCAGGCGGTGACGCTGACGTTTGTACCGCACCTCGTGCCGATGTCGCGCGGCATGCAGACAACCATCTACGCCAACCCGGTCGCCGGTGTCGAGCGCGGGGACCTCGAGCGCTGTCTGGCGACATTTTACCGCGATCGGCCATTCGTTCGTCTTTGTGCCGACGGCCAATTGCCGGACACCCTCAACGTGCGCGGGACGAACTTTTGTGACATCGGCTTTGTCCTCGACGGGCGCAACAACCGCCTGATTCTCTTGTCGGCCATAGACAACCTGGTCAAGGGAGCGGCCGGACAGGCAGTGCAGAACATGAACATCATGCTCGGCTTACCTGAAACGGCTGGGCTGATGCAGATTCCCTATCCGTTGTAGTCGGCGGGATCGATCAACTGCCACCGCTGGCAGGAGAGTGAAGCACTCCTGGCCCTGAAACTACCGCTGGTTCCAGGTTCTTAATTTGGAGTTTCAAGTTTCAAGTTTCTATTTGCGGGTCTGATTCTGCCTTCGCACTAAAAACGGTCATTGCGGTTGGATCGTGTTCGACACCTCTCTTCTAATTTCGGCAAAGTCGCCAGGAGGTTCTTGACATCGATCGTGTATTGAAATAGGAGAGACCGGAAATCATATGGTTCCACCCGCTTAATTGGAAACACCATAAAAAAGGAGGTTGACGATGTCGGCAAAGCTCATCAAAGGCACGGAAATCCGCGAAGAAATCCTGGAGGAAATCACGACAGAGGTGGCCCAAATCAAAGCCAAGCACGGCGTGGTTCCCGGGCTGGTGACGATTCTCGTGGGTGAAAATCCGGCCTCCATCTCTTATGTGACCCTCAAGATCAAAACCGCTCACCGCGTCGGCTTCAAAGAGATCCAGGACAGTCAACCACCGGATATTTCAGAGGCGGACCTGCTGGCGTTGATCGACAAGTACAACAAGGATGATTCGATCAACGGCATTCTGGTCCAGCTGCCGCTTCCCAAACACGTCAATGAGAAAAAGGTCCTCAATGCCATCGATCCGGATAAGGACGTGGACGGTTTCCATCCGGTCAACGTGGGGCGCCTGATGATCGGCGGCAGCGAGGTCAAGTTTCCGCCGTGCACACCGGCCGGTATCCAGGAAATGATCGTTCGCGCCGGCGTTGAAACCAGTGGCGCCGAGGTGGTGGTGGTCGGACGTTCCAACATCGTCGGCAAACCGATCGCCAACATGATGGTGCAGAAGGGTCCCGGCGCCAATTCGACGGTAACCGTGGTTCACACCCGCACAAAGGATCTCGCCTCCCATTGCAAGCGGGCCGACATACTGATCGTGGCCGCCGGCGTTCCCGGTTTGGTGAAACCGGAGTGGATCAAACCGGGGGCCTGTGTCATCGACGTCGGCGTCAACCGCGTGGGGGAAAAGGTCAGTGAAAAAACCGGTAAAAAAGTCGCGATATTGAAGGGCGATGTCGATTTCGATGCGGCCAAGGAGATTGCCGGTTGGATCACTCCGGTTCCGGGTGGTGTCGGACCCATGACCATTACCATGCTCATGAAAAATACCCTCAAATCCCTTAAATTCCGCCTGGGAATTGCCTGATAACCGTATGACGGTTCACGGGGAAGGCGACTGGCCTTCCCCGTGATTTGGAAACCATTTTCACCCGAAACCTTTGTGGAATGAGGTCTACAGATCCTTAGGCCTGCGCGCCCTTGATTGGCAGAGCTTTTCGATTTCACTCCTGACATTTTTCTTGACAGGCAGCGAGGCATAGGGTAGCATTATAACTAATTAAAATAATTGAAAGGGCAAAGTCACCGAAAGGCGGCGACGCAAAACCATGGGTCTACAGCCGTAAGGCCAAGATCGCCAGGTTGCCAAAGTCTGATTTCATGCGCCTTTGGGTATTTGGCCCAAGGGCGTTTTTTGTTGCTAAAGCGTTGGTCGTTGCCGGCCGATACTAGTAACAGGAAACGACTGATGAATCGGTTTTACAAAATTTTGAGGTGGGAAGCCCGTTAAAGAGGGCCGCGAGGTTCGATTAAACTGGAAATCACGGATATCAAGATAATCTACTGCAATTATTATAGGATATTCATGCCATGCGAAAAAAAATCTCCCTGGTTATCCTGAGTAATTCCGGAGCCTCAGCCAAACAGCTCACGATTTCCGCGATGTTTCTGAGAGTGTTCTTCGTCGGCTGCCTGATGGCCGCCACCGCTCTGGGCTACGATTATTACCGCCTGAAAATTTCAGCCGTCACCGCGCTCGACAACACCCTTCAACTCGGCAACCAGACCGATGAAATCATGCGGCAGCGTGAACAGATCCAGGAGTTTGCTGAAGAAATTTCGACTCTTAAAACCAAACTGGTTGCACTCAACGATTTCGAGAAAAAGATTCGCATCATTGCCAACATCGAAAGTACGGAAGAACAGGACAACCTGTTTGGTATCGGTGGTTCGATTCCCGAGGACCTCGACACCCAAATTCCGTTGACGCAGAAACACAACAGCCTGATGCGGGAAATGCACGAACAGGTGGGCCAGTTGCACCTCGCCACCCACAAACAGGATCAGAATTTCGATACTCTGCTGAAACGTCTTCAGGATCAGCAGAACCTGCTGGCCTCAACCCCGGCCGTACGGCCCTGCCCGGGATGGACAACCTCCAGTTTTGGTTACCGGATTTCCCCGTTCACCGGGCGCCGGGAGTTCCACAAAGGCTTTGACATCGCCAATCGCAAAGGGACCCCTGTTACCGCCACTGCCGATGGGATGATTGCCTTTGCCGGACCGAAAGGTCTGCTGGGCAATATGGTTGCCATTGACCACGGCCATGGTATGGTGACCCGTTACGGCCACCTCGAAAAGGTGATGGTCAAGCGCGGCACGCCGGTCAAGAGGGGCGACACGATCGGCTTGATGGGGAACACCGGCAGAAGCACGGGACCTCACGTGCACTATGAAGTCCACCTGAACGGCATTCCGGTCAACCCGGACAAGTACATCCTCAACTAATTCCGCGACCTGAATTTCCCCGATTACGGTTCCAAAAGCCGGCCTAACCTCAGGATAAGGGGTGTCGGCCTGTTTACCATAGACCCCGATCGATGTTCGACAGCCTCTGCCAACGGCAGAGCGGCCGGTCATTCGAACCTTCTCCGTTTGCGCCTCCTAAAGTGTGTTTTACCGACCCTTGGCGATTTCGTCTCCCAGAGTTATCTTGATAAATTAACGTTTTAAGGTTGAGACCACAGGTCCATGTGCTATAATCACGCCCTTCGACCTGCTTTGAGGTTTGTTTTTTTACCAGGGAGGGTTACGCCATCATGATTGCAAGTTTTCTGACCAAAGTCTTCGGCAGCAAAAATGAGCGGGAGTTAAAGAAGCTTCAGCCGATCATAGAACAAATCAATGCCCTCGAGACTGACCTGAGGGCATTGAGTGACGACCAGTTAAAGGGTCATACCGCCAAATTCAAAGAGCGCCTGCAAGACGGTGAATCGCTGGACGACCTGTTGCCTGAGGCCTTTGCAGTGGTCAGGGAGGCGTCGCGGCGAACGCTCAACATGCGCCACTTCGATGTGCAACTGCTCGGCGGCATCGTTTTGCATCAGGGCAAAATCGCCGAAATGAAGACCGGTGAGGGGAAAACGCTGGTGGCGACCCTGCCGGCCTATCTGAACGCTCTGACCGGCAAGGGTGTTCACATCGTTACGGTAAACGACTATCTGGCCAGTCGTGATACCCGATGGATGGGAACCATCTACACATTT
This sequence comes from Desulfobacterales bacterium, assembly GCA_049687935.1. GTDB lineage: Bacteria > Desulfobacterota > Desulfobacteria > Desulfobacterales > SG8-13 > JARFQH01. Next base: position 12,532 of record JBAVJU010000153.1, read on the forward strand.
TTGGGCTTGACGGTCGGGACCATCGTTCACGGCCTGGATGATGCCGAGCGAAAAAAGGCCTACGGGGCGGACATCACTTTCGGGACCAACAACGAGTTTGGTTTCGACTACCTGCGCGACAACATGAAGTTCGATCGCCAGAGCCTAGTTCAAAGGGAACTTCACTACGGGATCGTCGACGAGGTCGACAGCATCCTGATCGATGAAGCCCGAACACCGTTGATCATTTCCGGGCCGGCCGAACGGTCGACCGATTTGTACTACCAGGTCAACAACATCATCCCGCGTCTCAAAAAGGAGACTGACTACTCGATCGACGAAAAGGCCCGCACCGTCGTTCTGACAGAGGACGGGGTCGCCAAAGCCGAGAAACTGCTGCAGGTCGACAATATCTACGACCCCAAGCACATCGAGCTGCTGCACCACGTCAACCAAGGGCTCAAGGCCCACACCCTGTTCAAGCGCGACGTCGACTACATTGTAAAGAACGGCGAGGTGATCATCGTCGACGAATTTACCGGTCGACTCATGCCCGGACGTCGTTACAGCGAAGGGCTGCATCAGGCCTTGGAGGCCAAGGAAGGCGTCAAGATCGAAAACGAAAACCAGACGCTCGCCACGGTGACCTTCCAGAACTACTTTCGAATGTACGACAAACTGGCCGGCATGACCGGTACCGCCGATACCGAGGCGGTCGAATTCAAAAAGATCTACTCTCTCGAGGTCATGGTCATTCCGACCGACAAGCCGATGATCCGCAAGGACTATTCGGACGTCATCTACAAGACGCGCCGTGAGAAGTACAATGCGGCCATCGATGAAATTGTCGAACTTCATCGCAGGGGACAGCCCGTTTTGGTGGGCACCATTTCGATCGATGTGTCCGAGCAGGTCAGTGACAGCTTGAAGAAAAGAGGTATCAAGCACACGGTGCTCAACGCCAAGATTCACGAAAAGGAGGCCGAGATCATCGCCATGGCCGGCCAGAAGGGGGCGGTGACCATATCCACCAACATGGCCGGGCGCGGCACCGACATCGTTCTCGGCGAGGGGGTCACGGAACTGGGCGGTTTGCACATCCTCGGCACGGAAAGACATGAGAGCCGGCGGATCGACAATCAGCTTCGGGGGCGTTCCGGCCGTCAGGGTGATCCCGGCTCTTCACGATTTTATCTTTCCCTGGAAGACGACCTGCTGCGGATTTTCGGCGGTGAGCGGATCACCGGCATCATGGACCGGCTCGGCATGCAGGAAGGCGAACCGATCGAACACGGCCTGATCAGCCGGGCGATCGAAAACGCCCAATCGAAGGTGGAGGGTCACAACTTCGAAATCCGCAAGCAGCTGCTTGAATACGATGATGTCATGAACCAGCAGCGCGAGGTGATTTACCGCCAGCGGCGCGAGGCGCTCTTCGGAAAAGACCTGAAGTCATCCATCCTGGAAATCATCGAGGAAAAGTCGGAGGAGATTGCCGATGCTTTCGCCGACGAACGGACACCGGCCGAGGAGTGGGATTTCAAAGGGCTCAACGAAGCCGTTTTCAAGCAGTTCAACTTCCGCCTGCCGCTTATAGAGGGCGAAACGCTCGATGGCCTCACCGGAGAGGGTCTGGCCCAGTTGATCAACGACGAAGCCGTCAGGATCTATGAGGAAAAGGAAAAAGCCATCGGGTCGGAGGATTTCCGCCAACTCGAGCGCATCGTCATGCTTCAGAACGTGGACAATCTCTGGAAGGATCATCTGTTGTCCATGGACCACCTCAAGGAGGGGATCGGTCTGCGGGGCTATGCCCAGCAGAATCCGCTGCTGGTATACAAGAAAGAGGGGTTCGAGATGTTTCAGGAGATGATCGCGAGGATCAAGGAAGAAACTCTCGGGATCCTTTTCAGGATTCAGCTTGCCGAGCCCCAGAAAATGAAAGAGATTCAACGGCCGCGGGAACAACAGCTGACCTATTCGGGATCCGGAGAACCGCAAAAAAAGAAACCGGTTAAGCGGGCCGATAAAAAAATCGGTCGCAACGCTCCTTGCCCCTGCGGCAGCGGCAAGAAATACAAAAAATGCTGCGGAAAATAAGGCGTGTTCAAGGGGAGCAGGGCAGTAATCGGCGTGTGGCCATCCTCATACAGCAGTTGTCGGAGGATATTTGCGTGAGGAATTGCCGGTGGACTCCCCATCGTGATTTTGGTATCATAAGTATATCCGGTGCGTCGTTCCGGATAAAGACGAGGTTTTTGGGCGCAACCCTTTACAAGATTCGAACCAAGTGCTTATATTGGCTATCATTGGTGCGAAGGTAATGGGGGTTGCGCCGGTTTCGGGGCAGAGCCTGTTTCGATGATGACAACCCCGGGGCTGATCGGCCGTAAGGCTTTGATAGCCGATGCACACACAAACTGAGGTCACCGGTCTTCTTGGTCTTCACGGCATCATCGAACGGTACACCATCTCTGCATCGAGCGGCGCATCACTGATTTCCGACATTCCGCATAAAAAACCTATTGACGGCGGCACGTTTCGCGGGGCAATCCGTTTTTGGGGGAACAAACATGAGCGAATACAATCCTGAATTCGAAGGAGACATCGCTTCAGAAACGGAAACAGATGTTAACGAACCGCCTCTGTACCGAGTGTTGCTCCTTAACGACGATTACACGACGATGGACTTTGTCGTCGAGATTCTCAGGTCTGTCTTCAACAAATCGGCAGAAGAGGCCACGCGCATCATGCTTAATGTCCACAATGCAGGTGCCGGACTCTGCGGCGTTTTTTCCTTTGAAGTTGCTGAAACCAAAGTGGATACCGTTCATACCCTGGCGAGAGAACATGGGTTTCCGCTCAAAAGTACCATGGAGAAAGAATAAAAGATGATAAGCAAGGAACTCAGCGTAACCTTGGGCCTGGCCGTGCGAGAAGCGAAAAAGCGGCGCCACGAGTACGTGTGTGTCGAACACATCCTTTTTGCCATTTTGTACGACAGCGTGGGCATCGAAATCATCGAAAACTGCGGCGGTAACATTGAGAGCATGAACCGCGCTCTGGAGGAATTTTTCAACGAAAAACTGGAACGGGTTGCTGACGGCACCGAATACGTGCTTCAACAAACCATTGCATTTCAGCGGGTGATCCAGCGAGCGGTCAATCATGTCAGGTCGGCCGAAAAGCAGGAGGTTGAGGTCAGCGACATTCTGGCGTCCATTTTTCTGGAGAAAGATTCTCATGCGGCCTTCATTCTTCAGCGGGAAGGCATCACCCGCCTGGACGTTTTGAATTTCATTTCGCATGATGTGCCAAAGTCTTCATATGATTCAGAGCAGGAAGGTTTTGCACCCACCGATCGGCGCGACAAGTCGAAAAAGGGTGATCCGCTTTCGATGTTCACGGTGGATCTTGTCAAAATGGCGGCTGACGGGAAGCTGGACCCGTTGATCGGCCGTGAGCTCGAGACCGAGCGCACCATGCAGGTCCTGTGCCGCAGGCGCAAAAACA
>JBAVJU010000154.1:0-5556 GCA_049687935.1 Desulfobacterales bacterium
CGATTCCATGGGTCCTGCTCAAGATGCATCTGGCACTGGATCCGGTCGGACGACTTTTTCTTCTATTTACCTCGCTTCTGTGGTTGTTGTCGGGAATATACGCCCAAAGTTATATGGCTTCGGACCCGCGACGCGGGCGTTTCTTCTTTTTCTTTCTGCTGAGCATGGCCGGAAACTTCGGTTTGATAATCTCTCAAGATGTCGTCAGCTTCTTTGTATTTTTTGCCCTCATGAGCTTTGCATCCTATGGCCTGGTGGTTCACAACGGCGACACAGAGGCATTTCAGGCCGGACGCATTTACATCTATTTGGTCGTCATCGGCGAAATTCTGCTTTTTACGGCTTTCATTTTACAAACCGGGTCAGTGGATTCTCTGCTGCTGAAGGATTTCTCAAACGTACGGCCGAACGGGTTCACCGTCGGACTCATCTTGATCGGATTTGGCATCAAGACCGGTGCGTTACCTGTTCATGTGTGGCTGCCGTTGGCGCATCCGGCGGCACCGACGCCGGCCAGCGCCGTTCTGAGCGGCACCATGATCAAGGCCGGCTTGCTGGGATGGTTAAGATTTCTGCCGATTGGCTCGTTTGCAATGCCTCAATGGGGAACACTGTGCATCATCGCCGGACTGCTGGCTGCCTATTACGCAGTCACGGTCGGCTTGACCCAACGCAATCCTAAAACCGTACTGGCGTATTCAAGCATCAGCCAAATGGGTCTGATGACGGTAGGCGTCGGATTGGGCCTCGGATGGCCGCAAACCGTTCCGATGGTGCTGCCGGCGATCGGAATCTACGCCGTTCATCATGGATTTGCAAAAGGCGCCCTTTTTCTGGGAGTGGGCGTCGTGGCGGCTGGCAAAGGCCGCAGGCTGGCCCATCAATTTGCAGCCGGCGGTTTAATATTGGCATCTCTGGCCTTGGCCGGTGCACCCTTTACCAGCGGGTCCGTGGCCAAAATCGCCCTGAAGTCTTCCCTGAAAGACGTTCAAGGATCCTGGCTCTCCGACTTGAATCTGTTATTGCTGCTGGCCGCGATCGGCACGACGCTTCTCATGTCGCGGTTTCTTTTTGTGGTGACCCGGCGGTCGGCTGCCAACGGCAGCCCGCGTTTTGGAATGTGGCTGTTGTGGACATTAACGGTCCTTCTGACCGCTTCTGCGGTTTGGCTACTCCCCGTAGCCCGAAAGGCAGTCGCAATGTCGCTTCAACCCGCCTCGCTGTGGCAGGCGCTCTGGCCGGTCGCAGCGGGAGTGCTGTTGTCCGGCAGCGTATGGCTCATGGCGGCCCGTAAAAATTGGCGTCCGGTTCCCTGCATACCGCAAGGTGACCTTCTATTCATTATCATCTACTTGCATCAGAAGATTCTTCATTTTGGTTCGGTGCAATTGAAGCGGATTCAACGATACATGCCTCCTGCGCTGAAAGGCCTTCAGATGAAACGACTGCGGCTGGAGGGCCTTCACAAACTTCCGGTCCGGATTGAAAACTGTTTGATCAACTGGCAGACGGCGGGTCTGATATTCGTTGTATTGATCGGTTGCCTATTTGCCTGGTCACTGAGTTAAGATTTAAAAATTTCCTCGGGAGCACTGAATAAACTCCATATGCAAAGGAGCACATGATGCAATATCCTGAGAAGGTCGAAAGAGCGGTGGTTGTTACGCTCTTGGTTATGATGGCACTGGTTGTATGTCTTTCCACCGTGGAATTGGGCTGGTTTATCATTAAAGATATTATCACCCCGCCTGTATTTCTGCTCGAGATTGATCAACTGTTGGATATATTTGGCATGTTTTTGTTGGTGTTGATAGGGGTTGAGTTGTTGGAGACCGTGAAAATGTATCTCACCCAGAAGACGGTGCATGTTGAGGTGGTATTCATGGTTGCCATGATTGCTATCGCCCGAAAGGTCATCATTTTGGACATAAACGAGCTTCCAAGTCTTACCTTAATAGGAATAGGCGTTATTATTATCTCCCTCTCAGTTGGATACTTTCTTTTGTCAAGAAAAGGGAACAGCTAATGCAGGAGTCTGCTTTCTTAAGCGAGCCATCATGTTGATGGATGAAGGCTTGTAAGTATTCTGTGATCAGTTTTTCAGTATCTAAGAATTCATTGAGTTTAACGTCGGTTTTTTAGGCGCCCTGCCTGCGGGTAGACATCTTTAAGCTGGTCGATCCAGGTTTTCTTCCACAGCTTAATTCCGGAATAGTACGCGGCTCGGCCAATGAGATGGGCGGCGACAGGAGCTGTCAACAATAGAAACGTAATCGCCGCCAGTGCCCGTAACGTAATTCCTAACTCTTGATAAAATGTGGCTTCTGCGATCAGTATCAGTCCGGCCCCCAGAGTGCCGGCCTTCGTTGCCGCATGCATTCGTATGATGGTATCCGGCAGCCGGAGCATACCCAGCGCGGCCACCAAAGAGAAAAGGCTCCCCGAAACCAGCAGGAAGGATGTGATGACGTCACTCATTGTCTTCTTTTCTTTGCACCGTTTCTTGTTTATGACCTGTTTTCGCCGACCGCATTAGAAATCGGGCAAGCGCAACAGTGCCCAAAAACGCAATCAACGCGTAGGCGATGGCCACATCCAAAAAAGAAGTTTCCCTGGCATAAATTGAATAGGCCGCCAAAAAGGCGACGATGAGAATCGAGATCAAATCGAGTGCCACGATTCTGTCGGCGGCATCGGGTCCTTTGGCGAGACGAATAAACGCCAACGCAATGCTGATGAGCAAGACGACCAATGAGAATCGACCGGCAAAACCGACAAAGACATCACCACCTGGCATCAGCGCATAACCTCCAGAACGCGTCTTTCGAGCCCCTCTTTGATGGTGCGACGTGCCTCTTCAACGTCATCGAGGAACATCACGTGAACATATAGCATCGTCTTGTCCTCGGAAACGTCGAGGCTGAGGGTCCCGGGGGTCAGGGAGATAAGGTTCGCCACGAGCATAATCTCTAAATCGGTTTTGGCATCTAAAGGGACCCCGATGATGCCCGGACGGCTGATATGCTTTGGCGTAATCACATCCCACATCACCCGAAAATTTGAAATGAAAAGCTCCTTGACAAAATAGCCGATGAGCATGAGCACCTTTGGCAACCGGTGGAGGTAGCCTGTGTTTTGATACAGCGGCTTGGTCAGCCATAACGCACCGTATCCGATAACAAAACCGGCCAGTAAACCGCTGAGACTGAATTGCCCCAAAACGGCACTGAATCCGATGGCCAAAAAGATGTTCAATAAAAAGAGATCGATCATTTAGGCCCCAAGAACCGCTTTTAAATACATTTCCGGATGCAGAAGCTCTTCGGCCGCTTTTAAGGCAATCTCTACAAAGGCTTCGGCGCCAAAGCCGATGATCACTGTCAAAATGACCAAACCGGCAATGGGCGTCATCATCCATCCCGAAGGTCCGGCAGCCAGGGATACCTCATCACCCGTATCCGCACGAGGAGCCGGCTTCCAAAATACTTCCCCCCAGATCTTGGTCATCGAATACACGGTCAAGAGGCCGACGGCTGCCGCAATGCCGGCTACTATGTATTGATGGATGTCGAGGCTGGCACGGATCAACATCATTTTGGCCCAAAACCCGGACAGCGGTGGAAAACCGGCCAGCGAAAAAGCCGGAATGAAAAAACATAAAGCTGTCCAACCGTATTTGCTATACATCCCGCCAATCCGCGAAAGTTCGAATGATCCGCTCAAGCGTTGAACGACACCGCTCACCAGGAAAAGATTGGCCTTCACGATGATATGGTGAATCAAATAGAAAACCGCGCCGGCCAACGCTAAAGTGGTGTTGAGCGCCAGGCCCAATATCATGTACCCGACTTGACTGATAATGTGAAATGAGAGAATGCGTCGAAATTCATTGTGCGCTGCCGCTCCCAGCACGCCGGTTATCATCGTCAGCGCCGCAACGATGAGCAACACCCCGTGGGTGTACGGCATGTTAACGGTGAAAACCAGGGTGAACATTCTGATCAGGGCATAAACGCCCACTTTGGTCAACAACCCGGCGAAGATGGCGGACACGGAAACCGGTGGGGTATGGTAAGATGCCGGCAGCCAAAAGAAGAGCGGGAACAAGGCCGATTTGATGCCGAATGCCCCCATAAACAGCATGGCCACAGCCGTGAGCAAGCCCTTGTTATCAATCGCCTGAATCTTCACATGAAGGTCGGCCATATTCAGCGTTCCGGTCAATCCGTAGAGCAATCCGATTCCCGTAATCAGCAACAGGGTAGAAAAGAGATTGATCACCACATATTTCACGCCGCCATCGAGCTGGCTTCTGTCCTGGCCCAGCACCAGAAGCCCAAAGGAGGCTATCAGCATGACCTCGAACCAGACATAGAGATTGAAAAGGTCGCCCGTCAAAAATGCACCGCAAATGCCGCCCACGAGAGTCTGCATCAACGGATAGTATCCGCGTTTGACGAGGATTGTCCCGATGTCTGCCCTGGAATAAGCCACAACGGCCAGGTTGATGACGGCGGTGATGACGACCATTACCGCACTTAAATGGTCGGCGACAAGGGTGATACCGAAAGGCGCGGGCCAGCTGCCCATCTGCGATGCGAAGATGCCGTTGCGGTCAACCTGGTAAAAAACAGCACCACAGGCGATCATTTGCAGCACGGCACTGCTTAGAGCGATGTTGCTGGACCCCTTCACAGTCGACTTCGCCAGTAACATTATAACGGCGGTCGCAAACGGAAGAATTATCGGCAATACCAGAAGACCGCTCACCCCTGTTCTCCCATTTTGGTTGATGGTATCATCTCTTCATGTTCATTGGGTTCGGCAACACGCATCAATTCCGTATCCACGGTGCCGACTTCCTGATAGGCACGATAGAAAAGCACGAAAACAAATGCCAAAAGTGCAAATCCAATGACGATGGCCGTTAGTATCAACGCCTGCGGCAACGCATTGGCGACAGGCTCAACGGGCACTGTGCCCGCATCCGGAATCAACGGCGGTCGGCTGCTGGACAAACGCCCCACGGTAAATATCAATAGATTGACGGCATTGCTCAACAGGGCCAGCCCGAAGATAAATCGGATGAGATTGCGATCCAGTATCAGGTATATGCTGCCGGCAACCATTGCTCCGACTAAAACGGCGAATACGGTTTCCACGTCAGTTTTCTTCCAATGCCAAAATAAGGGTTAATAGGGTACCCAATACCGTTAGAAAAACCCCGATATCGAAAAATAACGGGGTGCCGATGGCCAGCCCCTTCGATTGGCCGGTCGTGACGATCCACCAGAGACCCGTCAAAAATGGCCGACCGGCAAGCCATCCCATAAGTCCGCAGAGGATCGCAAGCCCAAGACCGTACATGGCGATGCGTTCGGGATCGATGCGAATCGCGCGTCGAACGACGGCGGGGCCTTCGGATACGGCGGCCAGGGCAAAACCGGTCCCGGCCACCAGGGCCGCCACAAACCCGCCTCCGGGAGCATTGTGACCGCGAAACAGCAGATACACCGCAAAGACAAGAATGAGTCCGACCAACAGGCGGGTGGCCAC
>JBAVJU010000155.1:0-6603 GCA_049687935.1 Desulfobacterales bacterium
CAGCGGTCCGGGCCGACCCCTTTCTCCTTCAGTCGAATCGCCTGGTCCACGGCCCCCTCGCGGATGGTGACGGCCGTCACGCAGATGTCATCCGGATTGATGCCGCGCTTGGCGCATCGTCTATTGAAAAGGTCGCCCCTCAAAGCAGCCAGTACCTCCTCGGCATCACTGAACTGGGGCATGAGGTACGGGTTGCCGAGGTTCGTCACCTCGATGTTTCGGCAGCCGGCAAAAATCATTTCCTGGGCATAGAAGATTTTTGCACGGGTTGAGATGAATTTTTCAAGGTGCTGAAATCCGTCTCTGACCGTAATGTCACCGATGGTCACTTTTTGGGGCATTCGTGGAAAAATTTTCCAGTAATCATATTCCGTCATTCTGTCACCTCACCTGCAAAAAAGTTCGTCGTTGGTCAATCAAATCGAATACTCTATCCGAAGTCACCCACTCCCCAGCCGGCCAACGGGCTGACCGGTTAGCGGGCCAACCGGCCAACCTTCTTTCACTTCCCCTTGTACACCGGCTTGCGTTTCTCCCGAAAAGCCGCCAGTCCCTCCAGGCGGTCTTCGGTTGGAATACATACCCAATACGCATTTGATTCGATAGCCAGTCCGGTGTGCAAGTCGGTTTCCAGGCCGTAATTGATCGCATACTTGGCCTGCTCGATGGCGATGGGACCTGTTTCGCAGATCATAGCCGCCATATTCCGGCATTCGGCGAGAAGCTCTGACGGTTCGCATATCTTGTTGGCCAGACCGATGGCGAGGGCCTCGACGGCGTCCACCCGACGGCCGGTGAAGATCAACTCCTTGGCCTTGCCTTTACCGACCAGCCGCGGCAGCCGTTGGGTGCCGCCGGCACCCGGGATAATGGCCAACCGCGTTTCGGTTAACCCCATGCCGGCCGTTGCGGCAACGACACGGATGTCGCTGGCCAGCGCCAACTCGGTGCCGCCGCCGAGGGCAATGCCGTTTACCGCAGCTATCACCGGTTTGTTCAGATATTCGATGGCGGTGAATAAATTGCGGATCGAGTAGATGTACTCTCTCACTTTTTCCGGACCCAAACCCGCCCGCTCCTTGAGATCCGCTCCGGCGCAAAAGGCCTTCTCTCCCGCCCCGGTAACGATGAGCACCCGAACATCCGCCCTGAACCGCACCGCCTCGATTTCACCCGCCAGGGCATGCAGCAAAGCAAAATTCAAACTGTTCATGACCTCGGGACGATTGAGGGTCAGCATCAAAACGCCTCCGGTCTCTTCCCTGAGTAAAACCGCTTCTCCCATATATCACCCTCCGTTATAGAATCGCCCAGAGATTGTATTTCCAAGCAGCAGAACGACATCGTTCACCGATTAATCGCCCGTGCTCCACTCCCTCCAAGAGCGGCGAAGCCGCGTTTCAGTAAGTCTCGGCCCATTCAAGTCGATCATACGGAAAAAGCCCGCTTAACAGTCCAGAGACCTTCCAACCTCAACCGCTCGCCTTTTCTCCACCCCTCATGTGAGCGGCGAAGCCGCGTTTCATAAATTTTCATTAGAACCGCGTTGCGGTTCTAATGAAAATTTATTCTAGCACCCAATAAACCGAGAAATCACGATCCGCTGCACCTCCGAGGTCCCTTCGCCAATCTCGAGCAGTTTGTGGTCCCGGTAAAACCGCTCCACCTGGTACTCCTTCATCAGGCCATAGCCGCCGTGAATCTGCACGGCATGATCCACCACCCGCCCCATGACCTCCGAGCAGTAGAGTTTGGCCATGGCGGCCGCTTTCTCGAAAGGTCGGCGCTTGTCTCTGAGCCAGCATGCCTTGTAGAGCAGGTTTCGGGCGCATTCGATTTCAACGGCGCAGTCGCTCAGCTTGAAAGCCACCGCCTGAAATTTCGAAATCGGTTGGCCGAATTGCACCCGTTCGCGAGCGTATTTCAGAGCCATTTCATAAGCGCCCTGTGCCCCGCCAAGTCCCATGGCGGCAATCGACAGTCGTCCGCCGTCCAGGGTTTTGAGCATCTGGTGAAATCCGTCTCCCTGGCGGCCCAGAATGTTTTCCACTGGAATGCGGACGTTGTCGAAGTAGAGTTCGGCCGTGTTGGAGGAACGCCACATCATCTTACGGTGCATCGGGACGGCCTTGAAACCCGGCGTGCCATGCTCCACCAAAAAGCAGGTGTATTCGGGCTTGCCGTCGGGTCGTTTTCCGGTGACGGCCTGGACGGTCACCCCCATCGACATGTCGCAGGCGGCATTGGTGATGAAGATCTTTGAGCCGTTCAACACCCATGCGGAGCCGTCCGGCTCCGCCGTGGTCCGGCTGCCGCCGGCATCGGAGCCGGCCGTCGGCTCCGTCAAGCCGAATCCCCATAGCGCCTCTCCGCGGCAGAGTGCGGGAAGGTATTTTTCCTTCTGCGCCTGGGTGCCGAAGTAGTATATCGGACCGATCCCGAGCGAGTTGCCGGCGGCAATTGTCGCGGCCTGGGATCCGTCCACGCGGGCAATTTCTTCCACGGCAATGATGTAAGACAAATAGTCCAGCTCCTGGCCGTCAAAATCCTCCGACACGAACATTCCGAAGAGACCGATCTCCCCCATCTTGCGGGTGAGTTCCGGTGAAAATTCTTCTTTCTCGTCCAGTTCACCAGCTAGCGGGGCGATTTCGTTTTCGGCAAAACGACGGACCTCTTTGCGGATCATCTCCTGTTCTCTGCCCAGATCAAAATCCACAGCCCCCTCCTTTATCCAAACTGCCTATTGAACGAGCGCTCGCTCAGGTACCTATAAATTAACGGCTCGCTCTTGCAGTTGTCAACAGGTTTCTTTTCATCTTCCAACGGTGGAGAAAATTTTCTCTAATGATTATTTTATGTTATTTCAGTTAGATAAAATTTTAAGAAAAGAACGGGCGCCCCGGCCGCGTGATCGCAGTATTTTGTGGAAATCCTTGACAATAATTTGGACGGTATGCTAAAAATTTGAATGAGCGCTCGCTCGGATTTCTCAAATCATCCCCGGCGATTGCAGCGCCCGACCTCAGCCGGCATACGGAAGATCTCTCATGCAGAAAGCCAGCCGCACAAATGACATCCCGACCCAAATCAAAAACCTCGAGCTCGTCGATCGACGACGACGCCAGATTGCAGAATCCGCCGTTAAACTGTTTATAAAAAATGGTTTCCATAAAACCACAACGCGTCAGATCGCCCAGGCGACCGGTTTCTCCATTGGGTCCCTGTATGAATACGTGGCTTCCAAGGAGGATGTTCTCTACCTGGTTTGCGATTCCATTCACGCCGAGGTCGAACGCCTGGTGGCCGACACAATGGCCAAAGCCGGCGGCGGCCGCAATGCCCTGGCCCAGGTGATCCGGGAATATTTTCACGTCTGCAACCGCATGAGCGACTTTATTCTTCTCATCTATCAGGAAACCCGCTCGCTGCCGGCCCAGTGGCAAAAAAGGGTGCTTGAAAACGAACTTCGCATCACGGGTCTTTTCGTCGAGGTGCTGGCCGACATCGCTTCGTCAGGCGGCCTGCCGCATCTCGACGACCGTCAAATCGAATTGGCCGCCCACAACATTTCGGTTTTGGGCCACATGTGGACGTTCCGGCGCTGGTTTTTCAGCCGACATTACACGATCGAGGAGTATATCGAATTACAAACCGAGCTTGTCATGCGCATGTGCACCTCGGCATCCGGCTGATGGTTAAAAGACGCCGACGGCCGATAATGCAGTCCAAAACCTATATCGCAAAACCTATCGTGTTACAGGCACTGCTTCACTAAGACCTTCAGCCGAGGTACAGGAGGGGGTATGAGCCAGGAAGTTGACGTTTACACACCCAAAAACAACATTCGTGTGGTCACCGCTACATCTCTTTTCGACGGGCACGACGCCGCCATCAACATCATGCGCCGCATTCTCCAGGCCACGGGGGTGGAGGTCATCCATCTCGGCCACAATCGATCGGTCCAGGATATCGTCGATGCGGCTATCGAAGAGGATGCCCAAGGTGCGGCCGTATCGAGCTACCAGGGCGGGCACATAGAATTCTTCAAATACATGGTCGATCTTCTCAGGGAAAGAAACGCCGATCACATAAAGGTCTTCGCCGGCGGCGGAGGGGTCATCGTCCCCGACGAGATCAAGGAGCTGGAAGCCTACGGCGTCTCCAAGATCTATTCGCCCGAGGACGGTGCCAGCAAAGGTCTTCAGGGAATGATCAACCACATGGTGCGCCAGCTCGATTTCCCGACCGTCAAGAGTGTCAACTTTGCCTTGGACAAGCTTGAACCCGAGAACAAATTGATGGTGGCCAACCTGATTACCGCCGTGGAACAGGCCAAGGCAAAACGAAACGGTCACTTGGCGGAATTGCGAACCCAGCTGCAGGCGCTTTCCCGCGACCGCAAGGCGCCGGTCATCGGAATCACGGGAACCGGTGGTGCCGGCAAGTCCTCCTTGACCGACGAGCTGATCATCCGCCTGCTGCACGATTTGAAAAATATCCACGTTGCCATCATCAGTTGCGACCCATCGCGGCGCAAGACCGGTGGCGCGCTTCTGGGCGATCGGATTCGGATGAATGCCATCGGCAGCCCCAGGGTCTACATGCGGTCTCTGGCCACGCGCAGTTCTCAAACCGAAATCCCCGAAGCCCTCGCCGAATGCGTCCTGGTGGCCAAAGCGGCGGGATTCGACCTTGTCATTGCCGAAACGGCCGGTATCGGCCAGGGGGATTCCAGAATCATCGACATGGTGGACGTTTCCATCTACGTCATGACGAGTGAGTTCGGTGCGGCCTCCCAACTCGAAAAGATCGATATGCTCGATTTTGCCGATCTCGTGGTCGTCAACAAGTTCGAGAAACGCGGTGGCGAGGATGCCGTGCGTGATGTTCGCAAACAGGTCCAACGCAACCGCAATGCCTGGAACAAAACGCCGGAAGAGATGCCGGTCTTCGGGACGATTGCCTCCAAGTTCAACGATGACGGCGTGACCGCGCTATACCGCGCCCTGCTCGACGCCATCGCGGAAAAAACCGGCGTCACTTTCACCTCCAGCCTGCCGCGACCGGAATCCAGGACATCGACCTCCAAGACGATCATCATTCCGCCGGAGCGCACCCGTTATCTGGCCGAAATCGCCGATACGGTGCGGCGCTATCACCAACAAACAGCCGCACAGGCGGAAGCCCTCCGCAAATCCTGGCACATCGATGAAACCCTGAAACTACTGGGGGACGAACCGGCCGATTTGGCAACCAGGCTCTCGGAAGAAGCGCGCGCTGCACGGGAAAACATCCGGGATGACTCCCGCCGGGTGTTGAAAGAGTGGCAGACGGTCAAGGGCGCCTACGGTCAAGACGAGCTGGTGTACGCGGTGCGCGACCGCGAAATCCGCGTTCCCCTTTTCACCGAGTCGCTGTCACACCAGAGGATACCCAAGATCGTGCTGCCCGGATTCAAGGATCCCGGCGAGATCTACCGCTGGATGCGCGAAGAAAACGTTCCGGGCCGCTTTCCTTTCACGGCCGGGGTATTCCCGCTCAAGCGCATGGACGAGGACCCCACGCGCATGTTCGCCGGAGAAGGCGACCCGGCCCGGACCAACCGGCGCTTCAAGCTCCTATCCGCCGATTACGAGGCCAAGCGTCTGTCGACCGCTTTTGATTCGGTAACCCTTTACGGGTATGACCCGGATCGGCGTCCGGACATTTACGGAAAGGTCGGCACCTCGGGGGTCAGCATCTGCACCCTGGACGACGTCAAGGTGCTTTACGGCGGCTTCGACCTGTGCGCACCCAACACGTCGGTTTCAATGACCATCAACGGCCCGGCACCGATCATTCTGGCCATGTTTCTCAATGCCGCCATCGATCAGCAGGTGGAGCGGCACACGGCCGAAAACGGAAAGCCGCCATCGTCGGAAGTCTACAAAAACATTCGCGCCGATGTTCTGTCCAATGTTCGCGGCACGGTTCAGGCCGATATTCTCAAGGAAGACCAGGGGCAGAACACCTGCATTTTTTCAATCGACTTCGCCCTCAAGATGATGGGTGATATCCAGGAATACTTCATCACCCAGAATATCCGCAATTTCTATTCGGTGTCGATTTCCGGGTATCATATCGCCGAGGCCGGAGCGAACCCGATCTCCCAGCTGGCCTTCACGCTGGCCAACGGGTTTACCTACGTCGAATACTACCTGTCACGCAACATGCCGATCGACAGCTTCGCACCGAACCTCTCTTTCTTTTTCTCCAACGGCATGGACCCGGAGTACACCGTGATCGGTCGAGTGGCGCGACGAATCTGGGCCGTCGCCATGCGCGAGAAATACGCCGGGTCCCTGCGGTCGCAGATGCTCAAGTACCATATCCAGACCTCGGGCCGCTCCCTGCACAGCCAGGACATCCAGTTCAACGATGTCCGCACAACTCTGCAGGCCCTCATCGCCATCTACGACAACTGCAACAGCCTCCACACCAACGCTTTCGACGAGGCGATCACCACACCCAGCACCGAATCGGTCCGGCGCGCCCTGGCGATCCAGATGATCATCAACCGCGAATGGGGGTTGACCAAAAATGAAAACCCCAACCAGGGCA
>JBAVJU010000156.1:0-2542 GCA_049687935.1 Desulfobacterales bacterium
CGCGAAAAAGAATCGATGGTGGCGTGGACCGACAGGCGCACACTGGTAAAGACAGCCGCACCCAATGCGATTCCCAGAACGACGATCAAAGCCCGCACGGGGTGCAGCCGCATATACCGCAGGCTGAACCAGCCGTAAAGCCGCAGGAAAAGGAGGAGGGGTCTCATGTCTGATCGGCGATTCTGCCGTCCCTGAGGTTGATCCGGCGAGTGGCGTGCGGATCGGCAAGGCTGCTGTGGGTGGCGACAATGATCGTGCGGTGCCCTGCGCGGTTCAGTTCGGACAGCAGCGCCATCACGGCTTCACCGTTGCGGCTGTCCAGATTGCCGGTGGGTTCGTCGGCCAGAATGATCGCCGGATCGTTGATCAAGGCCCGGGCGATGGCGGTTCGCTGCATCTCGCCGCCGGAGAGCTGGGCCGGCAAATGCGTCAACCGGTGATCGAGGTGCAGCCAGCCCAGAAGCTCTTCGGCTCTGGGTGCGATCTCCGGAAGGGACAGTCCGGCCAGCAGCGCCGGCAAACAGGCGTTTTCGAAAACGGTGAGGGTCGGCAGCAGGTTGAAGGATTGAAAAACCATGCCGATCGCCTTGCGGCGGAAGTGGGTGAGCCGCTTCTCGGAAATTCGAACCAGATCGTGGGCCGCCACGACCAGTTCCCCGGAGCTGGGACGGTCCAGTCCGGCCAAAAGGGAAAGCAGCGTACTTTTGCCCGAACCGCTGTTTCCCTTGAGAACGACCATCTCACCGGCACCAATCTCGAGGTCGACCCGATCGATGCCGATCACCTGTGCAGATCCATGCCGGTAAACACGGGTCAGTTCCCGAGCACGAATGACGCGGTTTTCGAGCAACGGTTCCAAGGCGACGCGTTCGGATACGGTTTTCATTTAATTAGGGATTTTAAAGGCCATGATGGCAATGGTCCCCCACCCCAGCATGAGACACAAACCGCCCGCCGGCGCCAACATCTGAAAGGTGCGGATACCGGTCAGGGCCAGCAGGTAGAGGTTGCCCTGGAAAAGAATGCTCCCCGCCACGAAAAACCAGCCGGCATACTGGAACGGAACGGCGGGATACCCGTGTTTCAGCAGCCCGACCGCAATCAACGCCAGCCCGTGATAAAACATGTAGCGGGTGGCCAGATCGAAATTGGTGCCCCCGCCGAGCTGAGCGAGGGTCTCCTTGAGGGCGTGGGCACTCAGGGCACCGGCGAGAACGGCCAGCAAGCAGAATAACGCCCCCAGACTGATGTAGAGTCTCATTGGTGTTGTCCCTGCCGGTATCGGCGTCACTGATTCTTTTTGAGCTTTGAGTGGAGCGCATACCAGTCGCTGAGTTCGGCGATGGCCTGCGACTGCTGATACCGCCCGCCGGCAAAGACCCCGTAATCACCGCCGCCGGCCATGGCCGAGGTAAACCGGATCGAATTGCCGTAGAACAGCCAGATCTGATGCCACTTTTTTTCAATGGCTTCGTCGAACGGGTTCTTGTCCCGCTCGAGCCCTTCGGCCAGTCCGCTCTTCCAGATGTCGCGCATGAAACCGGTTGCCGTAAGGGTTTCGGCGTTCGACTCGGCGATGGTGTTTTCGAATTGCTTCCAATGCCCGGTCACCCAGCCGGTACCATGACAGTTCAGACAGATCTTCTGCATGGCCACGGTCCGCTTCTGCATTTCAGTTTCATCGATCAGATAGGCCGTGGCAAATCCACCGTTGAGATCGGTCGGCAGCGGCTGATCGTCCTGGTTGCGAATCACGGTCGTGTCAGGTGACTTGGGATGCGGATGGGCGTAGATCAGGCCGTAAATGCGCCACGGCAGGCGGTTGTTCATCTGGTGGCTGCGCTCCGCGACGACCTCCCCGTCCGTGTTGACGAGCAGGCTCACGTGGCAGGCGGCGCAGGTGGGCGCGGTGAAATCTTTACCGATAGTCCACGGGACGGCCTGAAAGTCCCATGCGTGGCCCATGGCCGACTGGATATTGCCGTGCTTGCTGGCCTCGTAGACGGGAAAGGCCGGAACATCGGGCCCCACGTGGCATTCCTTGCAGGTATACGGTTTGCGGGCCATCTGGATCGAAAACTGGTGCCGGGTGTGGCAGGCCGCACACGACCCGCGGCTGCCGTCCAGATTGATGCGGCCGACCCCTTGGTTCGGCCAGCCGCTGATGATGGGAAACTCGAGCTCGCCGGCCAGCTCCGTGTCCCGCACCTCTTTTCCGACCACCTCGAGTTTGGTGCCGTGACAGTAATAGCAGGCATCCGAAGCGGTGAGCGGATCGGCGGGGCTGTAAATCAAAGCGCCGTCCTTGCGCTGTGTTTTCCCGATGATGCTGGTTTCGAGTTGCCGATAGAGCGGATTGTCTGCCAGGTTCGTGTGGGCGTGCGACATGATGTTTTGGGTGTACTGTCCGGCTTCCTCGCTGTGGCAGGTGGCACAGTCGTCCGGACTCACGACAACGTGCACCTGATACCCGTTGTGCTCGAAGGTATCGGCATGGCGGTCGGGACGCAGCGTGTGGCATTCGGCGCAGCCGACCACCATA
>JBAVJU010000157.1:0-4140 GCA_049687935.1 Desulfobacterales bacterium
TGTCGTCCTTGAGGATGACGTTGTATCGCGGCCGGTGACGCTTGATGAGATTGGACTCGAGTATCAGGGCCTCTTTTTCCGAAGCCGTGACGATGGTTTCGATGTCCGCAATTTTCTTGACCAGCACGGCGGTCTTGATATCCGGTTTTCCAGAGGCTGAAAAATAAGATGACAACCGCTTGCGAAGACTGCGGGCCTTGCCGACATAGATGACCACGCCGGCAGCATCCCGCATCAGATAGACTCCCGGTTCGCCCGGAAGATGCGGCAGCATGCCGCGCAGGTCGTCCAAGGATTGCCGGCCCGGGTTGTCGCCAAGGGTTTCCGGTGCCGGTGAGTCGCCAAGGGTTTCCGGCGCCGGTGAGTCGCCGACGGGCTCGGTCCGGTCTTTGGTTCGGTCTCGGGAGCCGCAGTGCATTTTCAACTCTCGAAGACGGCCAGTTTCTGCAGGGACCGGATCCGGTCGCGCAGCTCGGCCGCTCTTTCGAATTCCAGGGCCTTGGCGGCTGTCCTCATTTCCTGTTCCAGTTCCCGGACGGCTATGTCGATGTCGTCCAACGAATCATAAGCGTCCACCGGTTCGGCGACCTGACCGGGTGCCGGCCGGTTTTCGGCGGTATCGGTTTGGTAGGTGAAGGCAGCCGAGATTTCCTTGACGATCGAAGCCGGCGTGATGCCATGTTTGCGGTTGTATGTCTGCTGGATACGCCGCCGCCGCTTTGTCTCACCGATGGCGGCCTGCATCGAGGGCGTGACCCGGTCCGCATACAGGATGACCCGACCGTTCACGTTGCGGGCCGCACGGCCGAAGGTCTGAATCAGGGAACGCGTGGAGCGGAGAAAGCCCTCCTTGTCGGCATCGAGAATGGCCACCAGCGCCACTTCGGGAATATCGAGGCCTTCACGCAGCAGGTTGATGCCGATCAGCACATCGAAAACGCCCAGTCTCAGGTCCCGGATGATATCCATCCGTTCGAGAGTCGTGATATCGGAGTGGAGATAACGCACCGGCAAGCCCAGGTCGCTGTAATACTCGGTGAGATCTTCGGACATGCGCTTGGTCAGGGTGGTCACCAGGGTCCGAAAACCGAGCTTGCGGCAGCGGCGGATTTCTTCCAGCAGGTCGTCCACCTGATTGACGGCGCTGCGTATTTCGATCGGTGGATCGATCAAGCCCGTTGGACGCACAATCTGCTCAACCAGCGTGTCCTGGGCCTCCGAACGTTCGTAGTCGGCCGGGGTTGCCGAGACAAAGATCACCTGGTTGAAGCGTTCCTGGCACTCGTCGAATCTCAGAGGCCGGTTGTCGAGCGCCGACGGCAGCCGGAAGCCATATTCGACCAGCGTTTGCTTGCGCGACCGGTCGCCGCGGTACATGGCCCGCAGCTGGGGCACGGCGATGTGGCTCTCGTCGATGAACATCAGATAGTCTTCCGGGAAATAGTCGAGCAGCGTCGGCGGCGGGTCGCCGGCCGCTCGTCCGGTCAGATGGCGCGAGTAGTTTTCGATGCCGTTGCAGTACCCGAGTTCCTGGATCATCTCCAGGTCAAAGTTGGTCCGTTCCTCTATCCTCTGGGTCTCGATGAACCTGTTTTCCAGACGAAAGAACGCGATCCGCTCCTTGAGTTCGGCGATGATGGTCTCGATGGCGCGCTTGCGGGTGACTTTGGAGGTGACGTAGTGGCTGGCCGGAAAGACGGTCGCCCGCTCCAATCGTTTGATGACCAGGCCGCGCAGCGCATCGATTTCGGTGATCTCCTCGATCCGGTCGCCGAAAAAATCAATGCGCAGGGCCCGATCCTCTTCATAAGCGGGAAACAGCTCGACCCGGTCGCCCCGGACGCGAAAGACGCCGCGATGAAAATCGTGATCGTTGCGCTCATACTGCAGGGACACAAGGTCCCGCAGAAGGCCGTCACGGCCGATCTCCAACTCCTTTTCCAGTTCGATGCGCATGCCCAGATAGTCTTCAGGCGCTCCCAGGCCGTATATGCAGGATACACTGGCCACGACGATCACGTCACGTCGCGACAGGACCGAACGGGTGGCCGAATGCCGCAACTTGTCGATCATCTCGTTGATGGATGAATCCTTGGCGATGTAAGTGTCGCTGGCGGGGATGTAGGCTTCCGGCTGATAGTAATCGTAGTAACTGACAAAATACTCGACCGCGTTTTCCGGAAAAAGCGATTTGAACTCGTTGTAGAGCTGAGCCGCCAAGGTTTTATTGGGTGCCAGGACCAGCGTCGGCCGATCGAGTTCGGCAATCACGTGCGCCATGGTGAAGGTCTTGCCCGATCCGGTAACCCCCAGCAGCACATGACGCGGTTTGCCGTTCCGAATATTGTCACAGAGGGTCGCGATGGCCTGCGGTTGATCACCGTTGGGTTCGAAGGGCGCCACTAATTTAAATAAAGACATTATATTTTATTTCATAAAATATTAAAAAACTAATAAGAATCCGTTGTTTCGGCCAGGAGAACGATGCACATGGCGGCGATGCCGTCACCGCGGCCGATATGGCCCAGCCCTTCGGTCGTGGTCGCCTTGACGTTGACGCGTTGCGGGTCGATGCCCATGGCTCGGGCCATGATGTCCTGCATTTCGTCACGATACGGTTGCAGTTTCGGCGCCTCGGCGAATACGACCGCATCGAGGTTGACCACGGAAAGAGCTTTCGTCCGAAGGACGGTTTGGGTCAATTCCAATAGGCGGATGCTGTAAATACCGTGATAACGGGGATCTGTATCGGGAAAGTGTCGGCCGATATCGCCTTCGCCGGCTGCTCCCAGCAGTGCATCGCAGGCTGCGTGCACCAGCACATCTGCATCGGAATGCCCTTCCAGCCCTTTCTCGAATGGGATGGTGACGCCACCTAAAACAAGCGGGCGCCCCGTTACCAGACGGTGCACATCGTATCCCAAGCCGATTCGCATTCGATTCTCTCCGTCTTTCCGTACGATAAGGTCACAACCGGACTTAAATGACCATGCCGGCTATACCGACAAAAATGGCCGCCTACAACCGGCGGCATAAAAATATCAGTTTATATTAAGTAACTTAAACAAGTTTTTACTCTACACATCCGCATCGGTATTGTCAACGACCGGCGGTCCTCCACAGCGGTTCTCGATGAACCTTTGTATCCATGATGTCCTTAGACTGACATAACTGACACAAGCGGCACAACCGCTTCAACTCGAAAACAGAATTTTCATGCATCGGGGTGGCCTTTAGTTCAATGAGAGTTTACGATAAACACGGATTGGGTCCCGTTTCCCTTGTCATTTAGCGGTGAGTATGGTATAAATTGTATTACAATGTAAATCATAAATACCACCCGCTCATCTGGAAAGGAACCGTTGCAAATTGACAAAACATCCTATAACCAACGATCGTTTCAAGTGCCAGTTTGATTTCGACCTCGGTTATCTCGTCAAGAGCCCCTGTCGGGAATGCGACCAAAGAAAATCCGCTTTTCCTGCCTGTTCGCAAGATTGTCTTCTCCTGGCACAGGTTCAGACGGCTCTGTCGGCTTCGGTTTCGTGCAACAAAAAGAGTTGAAAGGCTTTTTTGTCGAGGGCCGGAAAAAACGGATCAAAACGCACCGTCATTCGCTTCTCCCCTGCCCCACAAGCTTTCTCTCAGCCCGGACCGCCGCACGATTCGGCGCGAGATCGCCGCAGCCAGTATCCGTTCCCGCCCCCAGATGGTGATTCTCGATCGCGCCCGTGTAACGGCCGTGTAGATCAACTCGCGCGTCAGAACCGGAACGTCGGCGTCAGGCAGGATCAAATGGACCTGGTCGAATTCCGATCCCTGACTTTTGTGCACGGTCATGGCGAAAACCGTCTCGAGAGCGGGTAACCGATGGACCGGGATGCACCGCATGTCATCAGCCGCATCCGCAAAACAAACCACCAACCTTTCCTCTCCGGCATCCTCCGCCGCCACCGTCAGACCGATGTCACCGTTGAAGAGTCCCAGGCGGTAATCGTTGGCGGTAACCAGAACCGGTCGTCCCGCATACCATCGATCGGTGCGGCCGCTTTCCGTTGCGATCAGGGCTGAGCGGCGCAGCACCTGTTCCGCCAAGCGGTTGATGGCGCCGACCCCGTAAAAGCCCTTGTTGACGGCACA
>JBAVJU010000158.1:0-10216 GCA_049687935.1 Desulfobacterales bacterium
AAAATCACTAGGGAAATGATATTGTCGAAATTAGGGAGGATTTTCGATCAATGCAACCGCTGAATACCACCGGGCTGATTATCTCACTCCATAAAACCTTATTCGACGGGACCTTCGACACAATGGCCCTCCTGCAGGACCAGGCAACCGAATTCAATGATGGTTGGATCCGAAGAACAGGTGTTTTCCCGCAAACAAATCCTTTTCTGAAACAATGGCATGTGATATTAAAGAAAGGGCGTTCCGAATTCAAGCGGCTGGTCGATTCGCAATTCAGTAATATGGAAAGCATTTGGATGACGGCTGAAACCAGCCGGAGACCGAGCGCCCGCGGGCCATCAGCCGCCAATTCCGGCAAGGGCCAGTCGTCAGCATGACGGCCTTCGCAATAAGGGCATGAAAAGATGAACCCGACCGACCGGAGAAGATGGCCCCGCACCACCTGTGACATGTCGGTGATGTACGGTCTTGGCCACAAGGAGCCGTATTACTCTGCCACCATACACAACAGTAGTATCGACGGCTTGTATTTAGTCGGAGACAAGGCGATAGACGACGGCGATGCCTGTCGAATCATTATCGAAAAGAGTTCGGAAGCGTTGAGCTGCCCGCCGGAATTCAAGCTCTGCTATGCAACGGTCAAGAGGTGTTCGCTGGTGGCGGAAGCGATCGAGGGAAGATTATTCGGCATCGGTGTTCAACTCGACGGCTGGTGCCGATCTTTGGAAAGCCCCGAGATAAATAAAATTTTTTTCCACTGTGACGCCTGCGAGGAGGAGATCATCAGCTGTGACATCCGCAAAATAGAGGGCCCCCTTTTTTTATGTCCTAATTGCCACCGGCGCCTGCAGGAAATCCCCGATGGCCCCCTCAAGGAATCTTTTCTCAGATGTTTGCTCGGCAATGTCATTTGATCCTGGGTTGAGCGGTTTCCCGCCCAGGCGGGATTCACGATTCCCAGTTAAACACAGATGGTCGTGCGGGCCACCAAGGTGCATGAAAATGATGCGCCGGAGCCCGGATGAACGGTTGAGAACACCGGCTGACTGCTTGAGCCGTCTACGGGGTCTTAGACCGGACCTTGTGCCGTTGCCGCTTGGAAGGAAGGACCTTCAAGCTGCATCCAAACGTACTATTTATGGAGTATAAAGTTACGGAGTTTAGAATTTTATAACCTTGGTTCCAAACCGGTGGCCCCGGCGACCAGGGCGACACCCTCGCATGCCAGCCGAAGCGCCGTCGCCCGCCCTATGCCCTTGCTGGCACCGGTAACCAGGGCAACCTTGCCGTTTAGAAGTTCCATGGCATCTCCCTTACGGTTAAAAGTAAACCTTCGAAGAGCAAGGTTTTTTCTTCCTGCCAGTTGTCCATGAATTGCGGCTCGACCTTCCGAAACTCTTCGTCCGTAATCATGCCGTTGACGTAATCGTTCCGAACCTGCCGCATTGAGTGCGCCATTGCCTTCAGTTCGTCTTCCATCTTTTATATTGCGACCTCAGGGTCGACCGATTTGACATCCATTTCCGGGTACCCAGCACATCGGGTCGGTATTCTGTTGCCATTAGTTGACCTCTCGTTTTCGATTTTGGAAGATTAATTTTTCAACGTTTCGACGATCTCGCGTGCCGCACCGGATAGCATCATCATGTCCGCGCTGACGGCCACAAGCACATAACCGTCCGTAATGTAAGACCGTGCCTCGGCAGCGGCGGTAACGAAAACGCCCACCGGCATGCCGGCCTCGACCGCCCGGGAACGTACCGTTGCCATCGCCGCAACGACAAACTTCTGCGGTTTCGGGGGAATGGATGCTGACAATCGTTCCGATGCAGGGCCTCTTGTCCTTCAATCTATGGCGAAAGCAAGTTTGCATATGCACTCCTGTGATGCGCTACTGGCTTTTCCGGCGCGTGGCCGAACTTGGTCAACCGGGCCGGATGCGGTTCGGCGGCGCAGAAAAATCGATCGAGGTGAGGAAAAAGTCGATTTCCCCCTGTGTCATCGACGTGAATTTCATGCGGAACATACGGTCGGAAGGGCTGAACAAATAAACATAGACGTCTGATGCCGTAACCGGATTACCGAACTGAAACCCTTTTGTTTCTCCGAGGCTGAACCGGTAAATCACATCGCCGAGCCCACTGAAGGCCTTTTTGAGAATCAGCATAAGAGTGGTTCGAGAGAGTTCCCTTATCGAGGAAGACAGCCCGACCGGCTCCGGTGTTGTTGTCAGACACAGATCCAAGGCGGCATACTCGGATGCGATGTTTTCCTCTCCCAGCAGACGTTTCATCTTGCGGGCTTCAGCGGCTCCCCCTGCCAGCAGCTTCTTTACGATCCTTTCGGTTTCCTGCTGCGGGGAGACAACAAATGACTTGCGATTATCGAACAAAAAAGCTTGAGCGTGTTCGGATTCATAGTTTTTCTCTATGTCGAACGGTGTCACAAATGAGAACCAGGCACCGGCGCGGCGAACGCTGCCGACCCGTTTATCCTCAGAGACCCGAATAGGCCGGTCGACCGGCAAAAGGTAAACCCTGGGAGCGCCGACACGCGAATAATCGACCTTTATCGGAATGATCAGAGTAAGTTTCGGCAGCAGGTAAATGCCGGCTGTCGAGAGAATCGACAAAACGGCAATGGAGGTAAAAATATTTTTCTTGTGGCGTCGCAGCAGGGGCATGTCGAGGTCCTGTTTATGGATTTTTGTACCGATCAATATAACACCGTTTTCTCAATTCTGGGGAAGCGAAAAACGGCCATTTTTTAAATAGCTGATAATACATCGAATCATAAATTGGTCGTCTTTGCATGTTTTTTGCATTTTTTGCATTGAGATCAATATCTTGGAATATGGAGGCGTGATCATTTCGGTCGAAAACTCCAGGCCCTGGTTTTATGCGCCAGATCGATTTTGGGTGTTGACCATCGGGCCGAATACGGTTATCAGAGATCAGCCGGTAGATTGAATTTATTCAGGTCAATAAAAAATATGAAGCCCGACATCTGCAAGAACTGGTCGCTCAACACGCTGGCCGTGTGGTTCGTCTGTGGTACGGCGCTCCTTTATGTGGCGTTGTTCCCACCCATGGATGCCATGAATCGTACCGGTTTGCCGGGAGTTGTCGCTTCCTTCCACTATCCCCCCATACCGTCGTTGTTCCCGCAAGAGCTCAATTCATTCGACCCGTTTCGGGTTCTGATGAAAATTCAACGGATCAATCAGCGGTTTTCTCTTCAACCGATTCAGCCGGCGGACAAGGCAATGACTCAAACAGTGCAGCCGCCGCCTGAAAAGCCACCGCTGCACCTTCCCAAGCACAAGCACGAACAGACTTTTCAAACCATTATCGCAGCGGCATCGGCCCGCTACAAAATCGATACGGCCATGATCAAGGCCATCATCCGCGCCGAATCCGGATACGACCCGCATGCCCTCTCACCGATGGGTGCCAGCGGCCTGATGCAGCTGATGCCCCTTACGGCTGAATCGTTGGGCGTCGACGATATTTTCGATCCGGTTCAAAACATCAACGCCGGCGTCAGGTATTTTAAAAAGCTCATGACGCTCTTCAAACAAGATGTCAGCCTGGCACTGGCTGCCTACAATGCCGGCATTCAGCGCGTTCAGGAGTATAATGGCATACCGCCCTTCAGTACGACCCAGATCTACATCAAAAAAGTTCTCGAATATCACCAGTACTACTCGAACCAGGCACGTAAAGAAGAAAACCCGCCGCTTGTTCATTCAGAGGGATGAAACCGCAACGATCCGAGAAGAGATCAGCAGAGTTCAAAAGGACCCTGCGGGCCCCATGATGCCGCGAGGGAGATTCCCGACAATAGCACCACGCGTCACCCCGGTGTCGATTGGCGGTCGACGATCGTACCGCTCGATGTCGTTCATCGCGTAATGGAGATATCAAATGATAGAAAAAGTCATTATCATGGGTGCCGCGGGACGAGATTTTCACAATTTCAACGTCTATTTCAAGGACAATCCCCGTTATACGGTCATCGCCTTCACGGCCACCCAGATCCCCGACATCGAAGACCGCCGCTACCCGCCCGAACTGGCCGGAAAGATGTACCCGACCGGCATTCCCATTTTCCCCGAGGATCAACTGGGCGATCTTATCCGGCAGCATCGGGTCGATCTGGTCGCCTTCTCCTACAGTGATGTGCCTCACACAGAGGTCATGCACAAGGCGTCTGTCGCCATGGCCGGTGGGGCTGATTTCACCCTTATCGGCGCCACCTACACCATGCTGCGGGCCTCCAAGCCGGTGGTCGCCGTCTGTGCCGTTCGCACCGGCTGCGGCAAGTCGCAGACCACGCGCAAGGTCTGCGAAATCATGAAAGCCCGCGGTCGCCGGGTTGTAGCGGTTCGACACCCCATGCCCTACGGTGACCTTCGGCTGCAGGAGGTTCAGCGGTTTTCCAGCTACGCGGACTTCGAAACCCACCACTGCACCATCGAAGAGCGGGAAGAGTACGAGCCTCTGGTGGACCAGGACATCGTCGTATATGCCGGAATCGACTACGGCAAAATCCTCAAGGCAGCGGAAAGCGAAGCCGACGTCATCGTCTGGGACGGCGGCAATAACGACACACCGTTCTATTTCCCGGATGTGCATATCGTGCTCTTCGACCCCCACCGCGCCGGTCACGAACGGCTGTATTACCCGGGGGAAACCAACATGCTGATGGCCGACATTGCCGTGATCAACAAGGTGGACACCGCACCCCCCGAGAAGGTGGAGCAGGTCCGCAGTAACATTGGCCGCTATGCCTCTAAAGCGACGACCGTGCTGGCCGAGTCGTCGGTCCTGGTAAGCCAGCCGGAACGAATCAGCGGGAAAAGGGTGCTGGTGGTGGAGGACGGCCCCACGTTGACCCACGGCGAGATGCCCTTTGGCGCCGGCCTGATCGCAGCCGGGCAGCACCGTGCAGCCGAAATCATCGACCCCCGCCCCTATGCAGTGGGCTCCATCATCGCCACTTATACCAAGTATCCCCACATGGGCAAGGTGCTGCCGGCCATGGGATACGGCCCCGCCCAGATTCGAGATCTGGAGCAAACCATCGCCAATGCCGACTGCGACCTGGTGCTGTTCGCCACGCCGATCCATCTGCCCCGCATCCTCAACATCGAAAAACCGAACCTGCGAGTGCGCTACGAATATCATGACCACGGCTCGCCGACGCTGGAAGAGGTCCTGATGGAGAAACTGCAGGGACCCATGCAGTAGCCGCAAGGCCGCCATGAAGATACCCAATCCAAAACCGATTTTACTGGTGGCGCTGGGCGGCAACGCCATGATCCGCAAGGGTCAGAAAGGCACCAGCGAGGAGCAGTTCGAGAACCTCAAGGTGCCGATCCGGCAAATTGCCCGGCTCGCGCGCAAGCACCGGATCATCATCACCCACGGAAACGGCCCCCAGGTGGGCAACCTGCTTCTCCAGCAGGAAAGCTGCAGGAAGGTGCCGCAGCTGCCGCTGGAGATCCTGGTGGCCCAGACCCAAGGGCAGATCGGCTACATGATCGAGTCTACTTTGGACAGCCAGCTGATGGAACTGGGAATTCACTCCAAACCGATCGTGAGCCTCATCAGCTATGTGGTCGTGGACGAAAACGATCCCGCCTTCAGTGACCCCAGCAAGCCCATTGGCCCGATTTTGTCCCGGACCAGGGCAAAACGGGCGCCTTATCAGACGCGCCTGACGACCAAAGGCTGGCGGCGGGTGGTGATCTCCCCCCGACCGGTGACCATCGTGGAGAAGCGGGAAATCGTGCGGCTGATCGAACTCGACTTCATCGTCATCTGCTGCGGTGGCGGCGGCATCCCGGTGATACGCGAAGGACGCGCCTTCTGCGGTGTGGATGCGGTCATCGACAAGGATCTGGCCAGCGTCAAGTTGGCCGAGGAGGCGGGGGCGGACGTCTTTCTCATCGCCACCGACGAAAGCGGCGCCATGCTCAACTACGGGCAACCCGACCAAGAACTCTTGCCGGTAATAACGACGGCCGAAGCCCGAGGATATCTTCAGCAAGGGCAATTTCCGGCCGGTTCGATGGGGCCCAAGATCGAGGCCGCCATGCAGTTCGTCGAGAACCGGGGCAAACGGGCTGTGATCTGCTCCATCGCAGACATTGAAGCGGCCGTGCGGGGCAAGGCGGGAACGCAGATCGTTAAATAACGGGCATCAGGCGCAGCGCTTGCTGAGGCCCGGTTCGACGGTCACCACGAAATCCTGGACGTTGGTCAGAATCGAACGGGCCGTCAGCGATCCCCGGTCGGCCAGTTTGCTGACCGCAAACTCGGACATGTCCACCGTATAAAAGTAGACCGGCCGGACTACGCCGCCCGACATCACCGTGTAGGAAGGCGTCATGTTGCCGGTGGCGATGGAGTGCAGCTGGGTGGCCAGGCAGACAATGGTGGTGGCCTTGCGGGTCAAGTGCGAGCGAAAGGCGAACTTCTCCCTGACGTGCGGTGGAAACTCGAAGGCTTCGGTGTGGACGTAAATACCGTCTTCGCCGTTTTCCCGTCGGCCGCAGGCGACCTGGTCCCCGGATTTGAGGTTCCTGAATTCGGTCACCCGCAACCGGTCGTCTTGCGTGCGAACCACGACGCAGTCCATGCGTGACTCTTCCAGAAGGCGCCATTCCGCAGCGCGCAGGTGAAAGTATTCCGGATAGACCGAGGTGGAATGACGGCAGCGTCCCCTCTAAAAAAGGAATGGACCATGATGCCCATCGAGCAGTTCCGGCAGGCAGCGGCCCTGATCGAAGACAAAATCCTCAAGACGCCCCTGGTCAATTCGCCGGCCCTCAGCCGCATGTTCGGCGGGGAGATTTACCTCAAACTCGAGAACCTGCAGAAGACCGGATCGTTCAAAATTCGCGGCGCCACGTTCAAACTGCTCAAATGCATGGATGACATCGGTCCCGGCGGGGTCGTAGCGGCTTCCGCCGGCAACCACGCCCAGGGTGTGGCCCTGGCGGCCAAGCAGCTCGGCATACCGGCAACGATCGTCATGCCCGAGTGGGTGTCCATCTCGAAGGAAGAGGCCACCCGCATGTATGGCGGCCAAGTGGTCATCTCCGGCCAGAGTATCGGGGAGTGTCTGGATGAAGCGCAGCGTCTCTCCCGCAAGGGCCGTCTTTTTATCCACCCATTTGATGACACGGACGTCATCACCGGACAGGGAACCGTCGGTCTCGAAATTTTCGACGATATGCCGGATACGGACGTCGTCGTGGTGCCAGTGGGCGGCGGCGGTCTGATATCCGGCATCGCCGCGGTGGCCGAGGCGGTGGCCCCCGACACACAAGTCATCGGGGTCCAGACGGCGGTCTGCCCTTCGGCTTATGATGCCGTCATGAAAGGCCGCATCACCCAGGTCGACGGCAAATCGTCCATTGCTGACGGCATCAGCGTTAAAAAAGTGGGGCAACTGACGTTCGACATCATTCAGAAATGCGTCGACGAACTGGTACTGGTCGAAGAGGAACAGATCGCCGCCGCCATACTCATGCTGCTGGAACGGGAAAAGATTCTGGCCGAAGGTGCCGGAGCGGCACCCCTGGCGGCGGTAATGAACGGTGCCGTTGGGGTTCCCCATGGAGGAAAGACCGTGCTGGTAATCAGCGGCGGCAATGTCGACAGCCCGCTCTTGGGCCGGATCATCAGCCAGGGCCTCATCAAGAGCGGCCGGGTGATGCGCATCCGGGTGCGGATGG
Source organism: Desulfobacterales bacterium (assembly GCA_049687935.1). Classification (GTDB taxonomy): domain Bacteria; phylum Desulfobacterota; class Desulfobacteria; order Desulfobacterales; family SG8-13; genus JARFQH01. The sequence continues at coordinate 7,748 of JBAVJU010000158.1, forward strand.
CGGATGTTCCGGGCGCTTTGGCCCGGCTCCTGGTGCTGGTCGCAGATCTGAAGGCCAACGTGCTGCACATCTACCACGACCGCAATGTCAGAGGCATCCCCCTTTTCGTGACCCACGTCGAACTGGAACTCGAAACCCGGGGACCGACTCACCTCAAGGAGATCGAATCCGCCCTGCTGGCCGCGGGCTACCGGCTCGAGTGATGCATAGAACCGATGGACTTGAATGGCGGTAGTGCCGACCGGCGACTACTCGTCAGGATGGGTTCATGAGCGGCCCCTTTGCTGCAATTCAAGCGGAAACCCAAAAATGGTGCCGTTGACGCGCGGTTAAAAGGCAAACAACCTTTGGAGCGTGGAAATCACTTCAGCCTGAGTTTGAGGATCGATTGAGCCGAGCTTTTTGATGAATCGCGCCTTGTCAATCGTGCGGATTTGATCCAATACGATCTGCCCCTTTTTATCTTGAAATGTGCAAGTAATCCGAGTGGGATAGTTTTTCCCTGCAGTTGTCATCGGAGCGACGATAACAGTCCGGATATGCCGGTTCATTTCATCGGGTGATATGATCAGACAAGGTCTCGTGTTCTTAATTTCCGAGCCCATCGTGGGATCCAAATTAACCAGAACGACGTCAAAACGTTGGACTACCACTGCCATTCTGCTTCATCCCAGTTATGATTAATGGATGGTTCACCATCAATGAGAACATCATCGTCATTTTGGGCCATTTCTCTGAATAGCGCTTCCCATCCAAATCTCGGTTTTGAAACCGGCCGTATGATGATTTGGTTGTTTTCAACTTCGATATCGACATCCTCTTTAATTTCAAGCTGTTCAAGGAGCGGCTTTGGGATACGTATTCCTTGGGAATTACCGATTTTTACGATGCGTGCTCTCATGGATGGTCTCCTGATGGCCTATTGTGGCCACATTGTAATTACATGAGTTAAGGGTGTCAAGAGAAACAAACAAGGTCGGTACCGCCGGGAGATTGCGCCGCTATTTCCTCAGTTGTGCCACTGTCTCTGATATGGTGTACTCTTTTCTCTTTTTTTATGTTTGCTGATCCGTTGGTGAACCTACACGTCACTCAGCCGCAGAACGGCGTCGATTTCCGCGACGATCGAGGGGGCGAGCCGTTCACTGACGTTGGGTCCGGCATCGTCGATCAGCCGCCGGAAAGCCCGGTCGAGCAGGTTTCGGCCGCTGGCGAAGCGCACGATGATCTGCAGCAGCACGAAGGAAAGCAGCCACACCATAATGACGCTGACCGCCGCGTGCAGAAAGTATCCGGATGGAAGGGTCGACTGCAGCAGAAAACTCTTCACGCTTTGAAAGGCGAAGAGCCCCATGACCGCCAGGGTCGGCAGGTTGAAGATCAGCTGCAGCACAAAGCCTGACACCGACGCGGCCCTCTGGTCCATCACGGCCTCCATTTTGGTTTTCCATGAAGCCGAAAGGTGTCGCTGCAGCGCCTTTTCATCCGGCAGGACGGCGGCGACCTCCCGCACCCCCCCGGTGAATCCCAGGGCGATCAACTGGTCGGCGATATCCGGCCAGGCCTGCTGGAGCGTGAAGCGGTATTTGAGCAGCACCGGCGCCATTTCTCCTCCGCTGGCGGCTTCTTCGACTGCGCTGCGGGTCTTGCGGTAGCGTACCAGCGACGAGACGAGCCCCCAGAGTTGGAGCACCGGGTTGCCAAATCGCAACGTGGCCACGACCCCGGCACCGGCCATGAGAAACCGGGCCCAAAGGGCCACCAGCCAACCGACCGGTCCCCACCACCGCCCGGCGAGATTCTGGTAGAACATGGCCTGAATGCCGGTCAGCATCTGAGCGCCGGTCTCTTTGAGGGCGGCCGTGGCGGCCGTCGTCGCCTTTTGCTCCAGAGCAAGGATGTCCTTGCGCACATCGATCAACCGGTCCTTCACCGCCGCAACATTGGCGCGGACCGACCGACGGACCAACTCCACCAAGTGATCGGCGCGCTCCACGCGGGTATCGACGAAGCGGCCGCCCCGGCTCAGGGTTCCATAGATTAGATCCATCAGCTGCGGGTACTGGTCGAAGTCATGGAAGGGTTTTTCATCCTCTGGCCAGCGGGGGTCATCGAGGTGGCTGCGGGCGCTGATGCAGAAAATGCGGTCGACCTCTCTTTGCCAGGAAGCTTCGAGGTGATTTCGTAGATCGGGCAAAATGGCGGCCTTCAACTCATCTTCCGGAAGGCGATCGCAGCGGTTCAGCACCACGTATAGCGCGCTGCCGGGGAAGAGGTCGACAAAACGCTTCAGAAAAACGATCGTGTCCCGGCGTTTCGGGTTCTCGGCGTTCAGCACGCATACCAGCACATCGGTCAGCGCAAGGGTTTTCTCAAGGACCGGGTGGAACTTTTCGCTTTCCGTGCTGTCCATGTCGGGGGTGTCCACCAGAATGATGTGCTCCAGCCCGGCGGCACTCGGACGCTGGG
>JBAVJU010000159.1:0-3030 GCA_049687935.1 Desulfobacterales bacterium
TCGATGACGGGCGAGTGCAGCGGAAAAATCCGTTCGACGCCCACGCCGTAGGATACCTTTCGCACCGTGAAAGAGGCACTGGCCATCCCCTTGCGCTTGCTGATGACAACGCCCTGGAATACCTGGATTCGCTCCTTTTCACCTTCCTTGATTTTAACATGTACCTTGACCGTATCACCGGGCGCAAAGTCCGGCAGGTCAAGCCGCATCATTTCCCTTTCCAGCTGTTTGATCTTCTCCATTAGACCTCCAGAATCCTGATATAGTAAACGTTTCGTTAGAAAATCGATGGAATCCTTTAACTGACACAACTGACCTAACCGACTCAATTGACACAACCGGTCCCTTGCCCTATCGGCCCAGGAGCCGATCCAGGACGACCGTTGCCGCCGAGCGCACCGACAAATGATTGTAGGTGGTGGGGCCCTGCACCGGTGCAAGGGCGAAATCCGCAGCTGAAATCAGTGTTTCAGTCAATCCCCAGGCCGTTCCAAAGACCAGCAGGTACGGGGGTCCCTCACCGATCATGCGGCGCAGCGTCTCGAAGCCGATCACCGGTCTTTGGCTTCTGGCGCTGGTCACCACCGTGCGCGGCAGTGCTGCGCTGCCGGTTTCGCCGCGGACATCCGCAAGCACTTCGTCCAGATTTTCTTTAATTCGGACCAATTCCAATGCACAGCGCCGCTGCGGGTTGTAGGTTGCGCCCGCCCCGTTTGTCCAATGGGAGATCAGCCGCTGTATCAGGGTGATTTGATCCACCAGCGGGGTGACCACGTAAAACCCACGGGCCCCGTATGTTGCAGCGGCGCGGGCGATATCATGCACATCCAGATTGGTGACAGCCGAGGCAATCACATCACCGTGCTTATTGATCACCGGATAGTGGACCAGGGCCAGATAGAGATTGGGAGTTGACGATCCTTTCAATATCGGCACACCACTTTTTCAAAACCTCTATTTCCCGCCGGCTCAAGCTCCGTTTTTCGAGCAAATCCTTCCGCTTGAGAAAGGTTCGGATTATGGCCGACTCAAAGCGCCAGTTTTCGATGGCCGCGTGATGACCCGACAGCAGCACGGCGGGCGGTTCCTTTCCTTCGAAAAGCGGCGGCCGTGTGTAGTGCGCGTGTTCCAGCAGATCGCCGGCAAATGAATCCTTTTCGGCCGCATCCTCACCGCCCAAGGCGCCGGGCAGCAGACGCGTCACGGCATCGATGACGGTCATCGCCGGCAGTTCACCGCCGGTGAGCACAAAATCTCCGATTGAGATTTCGAAATCGATGTAATCCTGATTGATTCTCTCGTCGATTCCTTCATAGCGGCCGCAGACGAATATCAACCCGTTCAACGTCGCCAGCTCCCGGGCGGTCCTTTGATCAAACACCCTTCCCTGGGGTGTCAGTAGAACCGTGGCCGCCGTCGGAACGGCCTCTTTCGCGGCCCGGACGGCAGCCGCTAGCGGCTCGGGTTTCATTACCATCCCGCTGCCGCCTCCGTAAGGCCGGTCATCGGTGACCTGATGTTTGTCGGTCGCAAACTCCCTGATGTTGACAGCGTTAAGGGATATGATCTTCCGTTCGATCGCCCGTCTGATGATTCCGTGAGCCTGAAAGGAGGTGAACAGATCGGGAAAGATTGTCAGAACCGTAAAATCCATGCGACGATCTAAATAAGCCCCTCCGGCAGATCCACAAGCATCCGGCTCTCTGCGAGATTCACCTCGACGACGACAGAGGCCAGGGCCGGTATCAGTATCTCCTCTTCTTTACTGTCCTCCGGCTTTCTGACAACGTAAACATCGTTGCTCCCTGTCGGCATGACGGCTGACAACTCTCCGAGAAAGCGGCCCTCGATCGTAAAAACTGAAAGCCCGATGAGATCGTGCCAGTAATAGGTGCCGGCCGGCAGTACCGGCAGATTCGACTTGTCGATCATGATGTCGCAGCCGATCAGCTGGTCGGTGTGGCTGCGGTCGGTGATGCCCTTTAACGCCAGCAAGATGGTTCGGGTATGGGGTTTGGCCCAGTCGATTTCGTAACTCAGCAGGACCCCTTCGGCGGTTTTAATGAAAATGTCGCGGCCGGTACCGAAGATTTCGCCACACTCTCCGTAACAATGGACCTTGCAGGTCCCATGCAGTCCATGGGCGCCGACGATTTTTGCAACTGGAATGGCGCCGCCGATCTTCACGAAACTACTCTATGATCTCCAATACCGTGCGTTTTTTAATTTTGGCGGACGCAGCGCCCAGGATCGTCCGCATGGCCCGCGCCGTTCGTCCCTGCTTTCCGATGACTTTCCCTAAATCCTCTTTCGCGACTTTGAGTTCCAGAACGGATGTCTGATTGCCTTGAATCTCTGAGACAGACACCTGTTCCGGATTGTCAACCAGAGCCCGCGCAATGTAGCTGATCAGATCTTTCATAGCCCCATCTCCTTTGTCGACGGTTGAGAATAGAGGGGTTTCACCTCACAGATTGATGCCAACGCTACGGCGACGCGGTAAAAAACCCTTTTTTCTTCAATATGGTTTTTACAGTTGCGGTTGGAGTGGCGCCTTTTTCCATCCAGTGCTTGATCCGTTCCGTCTTGACCATGACCTCCTCGGGGTCGAGCAACGGATTGTAGGTGCCGAGATTCTCGAGAAATTTTCCGTCCCGGGGTGCTTCGCTGTCGGCCGCCACAATACGATAAAAAGGTCTTTTCTTCGCGCCGTGCCGTGCCAATCTGATTCTAACTGCCATCGTGTTCTCCTTCAGAAGGGCAGCATTCCGCGGGAGAAACCGCGCATGCCGCTTTTATTGAGCTTTTTCATCATCTTCATAACCTGGGTGTAATTCTTTAACAGCCGGTTGACGTCCTGTATGCTCGTGCCGCTGCCGCCGGCGATCCGTTTGCGGCGGCTGCCGTTGATGACGGCATGGCGGCGACGCTCTTCGGGTGTCATTGAATTGATGATGGCTTCGATTCTCACCAATTCCCGGTCGTCGACCTTGAGATTCTTGAGCTGCTTGCTGCCGCCGACCCCGGGGA
>JBAVJU010000160.1:0-5987 GCA_049687935.1 Desulfobacterales bacterium
CAGCGGTAGGCTAGAGATCGGGCCGCAACCGATTGCGGAGGCGATTTCGCTGGAATTTGTAGATGAATTCCGTCAAGGTGTTGACCTGACTCTGTTCGATTTCGATAAACTCCAGGCCGCAGCAGGCGGTGGTATTCGGAACTCTTTGGTCGAAACGGACCACAACCGCCTTATTGATCTTCACCCGGGTTTCTCCAGACTTCGATGGAAAAACGAGTTCGACATCTTCCAGCACATCACCGACCTGAAACGGCGGATCGTGTCGCTTTTCCTCTACCCGGCAGACCATCGCGATGAGCGCTCCACCCACGCTGATGTCGACGACGTGCTCGCGGCATTCGGATTGACGGTAGACGAACTCGACCAGGGTGCCCTCGGGCGCCTCGAGCCGGAAGAATTTGCGACGCTGATTGCGATAGATCAAGTCGGGGAAGGGCAGGCAGAGTTGGTTTTGGTAGATCTCCCCACCGGTTGTGGAAAATGAATACGGAATCCTGTCGGGGCCGGTGAACTCGAAGTCGATTTCCCACGCATCCTTGTTTCCGGCAGCCTCTTTGAATCCATCTGGATAGCCGAGTAGAAAAAACGTACGGTTCAGCTTTCTGCGGAAGCCGGTCAGGACGGTCAATTGCTCGTAATTGGTGTCGGACAGCCTCAGCTTGATCAGGATTTTTGATTTGATCAGAGATTCGAAGACTTTCTTGATGGCGTTATCGGTAATCTGATCATATTCCATTTTGGCTTCTATCCCGTTTGTTTTAACAGGTACTCGCCCAAGCCGTATTTTTCTATTTTGCGGTAAACAGTTGACGTGTTGATTCCCAGGATTTCGGCCGCCCGGGCACGGTTACCGCCGGTCGCTTCCAGCACGTCGTGGATGTGTTGTTTTTCGAGTTCTTCCAGAGTCAGAAACCCGCCGTTTGTCCTTGCGGCGGATTTAAACTGCGCCGCCAGCTCGGGGGCCGACGGCAGGCTCAGGGCCGCTCCCTGCTCCAGCAGGACCGCACCGGCGATCATATGCTCGAGTTCGCGCACGTTGCCCGGAAACGAATACGCGGACAGGGCTTCGGCGAGTTGCGGATCGATGGTGGCGATGCTTTTGCGGTTGGCTTCGGCGTGCAGCCGGGTGAAGTGGCGGGCTAGCGGGAGAATGTCTCTTTTTCTCTCCCGCAAGGGCGGCACTTTGATGTTGTACATGTTTAATCGGTAGAACAGATCGGCTCTGAAGCGATTGTTTTCGATTTCCGCCGTAATGTCGCGATTGGTGGCGGCGACGATCCGCAAGTCGACGTTGCGCACCTCCGTGCTGCCGAGCCGGTAGTACTCACGCTCTTCGATCACCCGCAGCAGCTTGCCCTGCAAAGAGGGCTCCAGTTCGGTAATTTCATCCAGAAAAAGCGTGCCGCCGCCGGCGGCCTCGAAAAAGCCCTTTTTGTCGCTGACCGCATCGGTGAAGGCGCCCTTGGCATGGCCGAAGAATTCGTCTTCGAATATGGTTTTGCTCACGGCCGCCATGTTCACGGCCAGAAATGGCATGTGGGCGCGCCGGCTCAGCCGATGGATGACCCGGGCCAGCATTTCCTTGCCGGTGCCCGATTCGCCGTTGATGATGACGCTGTAGTCGGTCGGTGCGACCGTTTCGACCTGACGGAACACCAGCGCCATGGCCTCGTCTTCGGCAACGATGTCGTGAAAGGCCTCCGGATTTTTGAGCTGCGAGAAGGATTGCCGTGGCGACAGCAGAGACAGTTCGTGTTTGAGATTGAAACGCTCCAGGGCCTGGTTGATGACGATGGTCAGCTTCTCGCCATTGAGGGGCTTGACGAGGTAGTCGAAGGCGCCGAGATTCATGGCTTGCACAGCCGCAGTCGCCTGATCGATTGCCGTGACCACGATGCACTCGATGTTTGGGTGGGTTTCGTTGATTTGCCGCAGGAGTTCGAGCCCGCCGACGTGCGGCATCACCAGATCGAGGATGATGACTTTGAAATCGTTGGCTTGGACGAGATCGGCCACCCGGCGGCTGTCGGAAACCAGTGCCGGTTCCGGCAGGCCGGCGCTGAGCACTGTCGCCTTGATGCTCAAAAGGAGTCCCTGGTCGTCGTCAACCACCAAAATTGGCGTGGCCTTGTCGGGTATCGATTCCATTGAGACAGTTCTGTTAAGAGTTTATCAACACGTATCTATTTTAAAAGAATTTGGTCAGGCGGTCAAGATATTGTCGATAAATTCAATAAGTTCGGATACATTGTAAGGCTTGGGGCGGATGTTTTTGAAGCCCAGCCGGTCGACTTCGGCCAGTTTCGGGTGCTGAGGGTGTCCGGTGGTGACGATCACTCTCACCTCGGCCAGCGCGGGGTCTTTCGTCAATGCCCGGCAAACCTCCACGCCGTCCATGTCGGGCATGAAAATGTCTAACACCAGAAGATCCGGGCGGTAGGCTCCGAGCTTGAGGCAGGCTTCAACGCCATTGGCGGCTTCGTCGACGAGATAGGCGCTCCGGCCGGTCAAGGCCCGGGTCAGCATGCGCCTTATCACCGGGTCGTCGTCGACTATCAGGATTTTGGCCGGTTTGCCCGTGGTCAGCGTCGGGAAGTCGATGTGAAAAATCGTGCCTTTCCCCGGGCGGCTTTCGAAGGCAATGTCGCCGCCGTGGGATTTGACCAGGTTGTAGGAGACCGAGAGGCCGAGACCGGTCCCCCCTTGGATCTGCTTGTCGGTTACGAAGGGATCGAACAAGCGGTCGGCCAAAACGGGGTCGACCCCCCTGCCGTTGTCGGCGATCGAAAGGTGCAGCCGGCCGTCCGCCGGCCGGATGCCGGTTTCGATCCGGATCCTTCCCTGCGAGTGGTCGATGGCCTGGACGGCGTTGATCAAAATGTTGACGATGATCTGCTCGATGTTTTGAAGATTGCCGCTGATGAGCGGCAGGTCCTCGGCCAGCTGTTTCTCGATCGTGACACCGGCGTTGCGCACGGTGGTGTGGACCAGCCGCAAGGCGTTGACAACGGCTTCGTTGACCGAGATCGGCTGCTTCTCGGCTGCGCCCGGCAGACGGGCAAAATTCTTGAGGTCGGTGACAATCTTGGCAACCCGGCCGGCGGCCATTTCGATGTCGCTGATGAGTTGAAGCAGGTTCTGGTCCAGAAAATCGACGGTCAACCCGCCGTATTTTCGGTGCGGTGCTTCGTCCCTATGCGCTTTCAGGACCGGCAGCAGATCGCTCCACACCTTCTGAAGCAACGGCGTGTTGTAGATAATGAGATTGACCGGGTTGTTGATTTCGTGGGCGACGCCGGCAACCAGCGTGCCGAGGGCCTCCATCTTCTGTGCCTGGTAGAGTTGCGCGCGGCTTTTTTCGAGTTCTGCTTCGGCTTCCTTTTGCAATTGTCTGGATTTTCGCTTTTCCTGCTGCAAGAGTTTTTTCAGGCCCTCTACTTCATCGCTGGTTTTCATCATCATCGGATCAAACGCATGAAAAGGATGCCGGCACGTTTTTCGGTTGCCGGTTGGTTGAACGGCCAGTGGCTGACGATTAAATTATGTTTATAGTATACCCCAAAACGACACACCGAACAACAGGTGCTGGTGCGATCGTCCTTCCGGCCGTGAATTCAAAAATTTGACACTTTTAATGGTTTCCGTGGACGGTTTACGGGTCTTATGTTTGATAACATATTGAAATAACGCTAATTAAAAAAATGACAGCCTGGCACTTTATTTGCTTCCAAACTGCCCATCCGTCTTCTGTTGTTCACCTTACCGGTTTTTGACCGACCTTTCGGGAATTCAAATGGCCCGCAAACCGTTGTCTGTGCGTGAGCTTCTGTGTAATCCGTTGCCCGATCGACGGGTTTCCGTAACGTCGTTCGCGCTGGACGGCAACGGTAAAGACCCGGCTATCGCTGTCTGGCCGAAGAAAACCGCCCGAAATGATGCGCCCAGCCTTTCCGGGCCTCGGGATAAAGGGTCGGAGCCGACGGCGCCGGCCCCGAATGACGGCGCCGTGATCGGTGAAGTCCTGGACGGATCAACCGTCGGTTTGATCATTCTGGATGCCGACGCGAAAGTCGTTTGGGTTAACCGGGCCCACGAGCGTTATTTCGGCTTGACAAAGGGTTCGCTGATCGGAAAAGACTACCGGCAGGTCATCGACCGGCAGTACAAGGGTATCGTCGAGGATTCGCGGGAATTGGCACACAGACTCACGGCAATCCATACTGACGCCAGCCCTGCTGAGCCCCTCGAGTGCCATGTGCTGCCCGACGGGCCGCGCCGCGAGCGTTGGCTCGAGCACCGCAGCCAGGCGATTCAGTCCGGCGTCTTTGCCGGCGGCCGGATTGAGCACTTCACCGACATCAGCGACCGCAAAAAGATGGCAGAAGCCGGACGACGGTTGAATGCTCAGCTTCAGCAAGCCCAGAAGATGGAGGCGATCGGCATCCTCGCCGGCGGTGTAGCCCATGATTTCAACAACCTCCTGCAGGCCATTTCGGGATACACCCAGCTGCTTTTGATGAACAAGCCGGCCGATCATCCGGATGTGGATATACTCAACGCTATCGAAAAGGCCTCCGGTCGGGCCGGTTCACTGACCCAACAGCTCCTGGCCTTTAGCCGCAGGGTCGAAAGCCGGCTGCAGCCGACCAACCTCAACACCCTGATCCGACTGGTCAAGAAGATTCTGGACCGCACTCTGCCCAAGATGATCCATATCCGGCTTGAACTGGCCGATAATCTTTCGGATATTGCCGCCGACGATGTTCAGATCGAACAGGTGCTCATGAACCTGGCGCTCAACGCACGGCAGGCCATGCCTGACGGCGGACAGCTGACGTTTGCCACCCGCAACGTCTTTATTGACGTTGCAGACTGTGCAGCCCGCCCGGATCTGCCGGCCGGCGAATACGTCCATCTGTCGGTGACCGACACGGGTTCCGGAATGGATGATAAAGTCCGGCAGCATATCTTCGAGCCTTTTTATTCCACCAGAGGCGTCGGTGAAGGTTCCGGCCTGGGTCTTTCCCTGGTGTACGGCATCGTCAAGAACCACGGCGGTTGCGTCGACTGCACCAGCGGTAAGGGACGCGGGACGGAATTCAACCTGTATTTCCCGGTCCCAGCTGCCGAAACGTCGGCCGGCGCGCAGCGAACAGACAAAAATTGGGATCTGCCCGGCGGAGACGAAACCGTGCTGATCGTCGACGACGACCCCGCCCTCTTGAACCTGGGCCGACATGTTCTGGAGCGATACGGATATCACGCGCTGACGGCCGAAAGCGGCGAAGCGGCCCTGGCAGCTTGTCGGGCGCACGGTGAGGGCATCGACCTGGTCGTCCTCGACCTGAATATGCCCGGGATGGGCGGGGAGAAGTGCCTGGCCGAAATGGTGCGGTTGAAGCCGGACATCAAGCTCATCCTTACCAGCGGGCATCCGCCCGACGACGACCTGTGCGAGACGATCGCTGCCGCGGGTTGCGAGTTCATCGGAAAACCGTATCCGCTGAATGTCCTGCTTCGTAAGGTGCGGGAGGCACTGAACCGCCGAGTGCTTCTCTGAGGGCCATTCTCGATTCGTCTCCTGTGCCTGCCCATGCTGTCTCGTGGCCCCTTCGCTGTGCAATCCAACCCTTCCTTCCAGATGGAATCATCGACCTTCTCTAAAGAGTTTAGACTTTGCTGTAATCGTGCTAACGTCCACTTCCTGATGGGAACACGTATATGACGAGCATAAGCACTTCCCGAGAGATTTTTTTAGAGCGGGTTCGAAGAGCGCTTGCACACGGGCCGGGCACCGGGAGAAGGGAAGAGTGTCCGTCGACTTGTGGGAACAGGGTGCGGGCGGCCGCCATTCGGGGCTACGTTTTGCGGCGCACCCGGGAGGACCGGCTGGACCTGCTCGAGATCCTGATCGAACGGGCCCGGATCACCGGCATGACGGTGACCCCCTGTCCGGGGGTTGACGCCGCGACCCGGGCCGTGATCGC
>JBAVJU010000161.1:0-4944 GCA_049687935.1 Desulfobacterales bacterium
GCTGGGCCGGGGCGCCGTAGAGATACCCCATGGAACGGATTTTGTCGTACTTGGCGGGATCTTGCGGCAGCTTGCCCGCATATCCCAGGGCGCTGTCCACGGCATAGCAGAGGCCGAAATCGGACTCACCGTTGTGAACACGCTTGAGGTTCTCCACCGAACCGCCGGAACCAACTGACGAGGCCTTGATGTTGGGGTTCACCTTGGGCACGAAAACCGCCATGGCGTTGGTGAAGGTGTTGAAGGTACCGCCCGTGGGACCGCCGCCGATCTTGATGCTGTAATCGGCGGCCGGAGCCGGAGTGATACCGAGAACGATGAGTGCAACAGCCAGCAGTCCGATCATGAGATGTTTCTTCATTCGACGTTCTCCTTTTTGGGTTTGTCATCTATCAGATTTTGAGCACTACCTATTTGTTTATCCGTTGTCAATGGGGATGTATATTCCTGATCTTCTGATTTATTTGTCAAAAAATCAATGATTTTATTGTCAAAAAATTTCTGACGAAATTGAGAGTGCCGTGGTTGACGCGTTATAAATCAATCAAACGATTCTGTATGGCAAACCGCGACAGTTCGGCATTGTTGCGTAAATCGAGTTTCTTCAACAGGCGGGAGCGGTAGGTGTCGACGGTTTTGATGCTGATCCCGTACATCGAGGCAATCTCCCGGTTGGTGTTTCCCATGGCCAGACGCCGCAGCACCTGCAATTCACGCATGGAGAGGGCATCCAGGGCGGTCTGCCCCTGCTTGCCCCTGGCGACTCTGAGGGCAAGGGCTTCGGCCGCTTCGTCGGTGAGATAGCGGCTGCCGCCGAGAACCTTGCGAATGGCGTTGACCAGTTGTTCGGGTGCGGATTGCTTGGTGATATAGCCCATGGCCCCGGCCTCGATCGCCCGCACCACGTATTGTCCCTCCTCGTGCATGGTCAACACAAGGACCGGCAGCTTTGGATGCAGCGCATTGAGCCGGCTGATGACCTCGAGGCCGTCCAGACCGGGCATGGAAATGTCCACCACGGCCACATCGGGCATTTCTTTCTCCACCGACCGCAGGGCTTCGCGCCCGTCCGCCGCCTCGGCAATCACCGCCATGTCGCCGCTCTCTTCGATCAGCCGGCGCAGGCCGGCGCGAACGATGCCGTGGTCATCCGCTAGAAGAACTTTTATCATGCAGTGGCCGTCATCATAGGATTTGCATCAGACCAATTCGGCGCCGTCGCGCGGCACCTTGAAAGAGACCCGCGTGCCCGTGCCCGGTTTAGATACAATTTCTAAATCTCCGCCGGCCAGTTTGGCCCTCTCGTTCATACCGGCCAGACCCAGACCCTCGTTCTCTCCCAGGGCGGTCGTATCGAAGCCCCGGCCGTTATCCATTACCGCCAGGGTCAGAAATCCGTTGTTCAGACCGAGCCGCACGTCGACATGCCCGGCCGCGGCATGACGGGCCACGTTGGTCAAGGCTTCCTGTGCAATCCGGTAGGCGGCGGTCGACACGGTTTCGCTGGCGGCGGGGATGCTGCCGTGTTCGAATGCACAGGTGATGCCGGTGCGTTTTTCGAAATCGGTGGTAAACAGTTCCAGTGCATCCACCAGACCTAAATCATCCAAAATGCCGGGCCGCAGCCGGAAGGCCAGGCTGCGCACGTCTGCGATGGTTTTATCGATCAAGTGGCACATTGTCAATGCCCGCGCGGCAGCCCCGGCATCACGGCCTTTCAGGTGTTCTTGAATCCAGACGGCATCCATGCGCAGGGCGGTCAGCACCTGGCCGAGTTCATCGTGAAGCTCCCTGGCAATGGCCCCGCGTTCTTTTTCCTGATTGGCCATAATGCTTCCCGACAGACGGCGAAGTTGGTCCTGGGCCTTTTTGGCCGCGGTGATGTCGGTGGCAATGCTGCACATGCCGCGGGGCTGGCCGGACTCGTCATACACCGGAAACTTGACCGACAGATAGGTGTGTACGCCGTCACTGTGCGGAATCCGCTCTTCGACCTGTTGTGAGCGTCTTTCCGCCAGCACCCCGCTGTCGTGTTGACGAAACTGGGCGGCCACCTTGGCCGGCAAGACCTCATCGTCTGTCCGGCCGCGAACCGCCTCGTTCTTCACACCGAAGAGCTCCTCGTAACGATGGTTGACGAGAAGATAGCACCCCTGGCTGTCCTTAAAATATACGATAGCCGGTGTGTATTTGAGAATGCCGCTGATTTCTTTGGTCCTGAGTTGGACCTGACGTTCGAGATCCCTGGAATAGCGGCTCAATTCCTCTTTGGCCTTCTCAAGAGCGTCTTCAGCTTTCTTGCGCTCGGTGACATCGATCGAAACGGCCAGCGTCCGCGTCATTACTCCTTCGGCGTTCCGGTCGGCAATAGCCGAAAGCAGAATGTCGATCTGCTGGCCGTTTTTCCTGACGAACCGGTAGGAGACCTCCTTGCAGCTGCCGGTCTTGAAAAATTCAGGTAAGACCTTTTCCTCGGCATATCGCCGGGAGTCTTCGGTCATGAAATCGGTCAACTTCTTGCCGGTGACCTCCGTCCTGTCGTAACCCAACACGTCGGCCCAGTAGTCACTCACGCTGATCAGACGACCGTCGGTGTCGATGGAGTGCAGCATGGCGGGGGTGCGGTTGTATAGGGCACGGTATCTTTCCTCGCTCTCGCGGAGCGCCTTTTCCACCGTGCGTCGATGGGATATCTCCTGGCTGGCCTTGCGATACAGGACAAACACCGACCCGCCGATCAAAAGACAGAGCGAGAGGACGACCGGTCCGGTAATGCGGATCAACGGCGCGGATATCGACTTGGATATGGCCCTGTTGCTTCGCAGCAAAACCACTTTCCAGCCCGGAAATTCGTCGAACTCCACCTGATTGATCAGATACCGTTCACCGGCCAGCATGACATCCCGATTTTCCCTGTTCAATTCGAGTCCGATCCATTTCCAGGGACCGATGCCGAACTGCCGGTCTGCGGCGATCTTTTTGATCTCGTTCTGGGGCATTTTCCACGCGAGCTGAAAAAGCCAATCACCCCGATTCGAAATGAAGATCACCCCCCGGGGATCGGTCACCAGGACGATGTCGTCGCTGGTCAGGCCTAACCGGTTTTCGATGACATCGACCGAAGACTTGATGACCAGAATCCCGACCGGGTCTTCGCTCCGGTGATCATAAATCGGATGGCTGTTGTAAACCCCACGTTTTCCAGAGGTGATGCCCAGTGCCAGGTAGGCGGTCGGCCAACCGCGGATGGCTTTCTTGAAATAGGGCCGAAAAGAAAAATTTTTACCCACGAAGCTGTCCGCATCATGGCGGTTGCTCGAAGCGATCGTGGTCCCGTTCGCATCCATTAAGTAGCACACATCCACTTCGAGTGTTTTTCTGAAATGATCCAGCAGTGAATTGGCGCTTTCGATAAGCGCTTGACCGGGCTCAGACAGGGCCTCCGAAAAGACGTCCATTCCCGCCAGTGACCTGACCACCTTCGTGTTCTCCAGAAGAAACGAAGAAATGCTCTTGGTCAGTATCTCGAGGCGCACCCTGGCTTGCCTTTCGGCTTCCTTCAGCGCGGCGGCATTGACGGCCGAATAATAGAAATAACCGCCGGCAGCAGCCGAAAAGACCGCCAGCAGAGACAGAACCAAAAGAATCACCCGCAGACGCATGTCGCCCTTGTTCATGGTTGTCTCGCATCCCGTCCGCGGTTTGAATCAACCGCGGACGGACGTGAAAAATGGATCATGAAAAGCGGTATCTCCGGACCCCTTGCGGGGTGCGTTCGAATGTCAAAACAGTCGCCGTTCCGTCAGGTGACGGTAGGTGACAACCGTCTCAGCGCCGTGCATCCGCAAACCGTCCTCGGGCAGAGTCGGGTCCGGTTTGACTGTCAGACACTGAAGATTGAACTGCCGGCGCAAGGCATCGATATTGCGACGTTTCAACCCCTTCATCTTCGAGATGCTGCGCGGATGGGTCTTCAAGGTGACCGCCGGCGCCCCGACCCCCCGGTGTGCAAGAAGCCGGCGGGCCATTTCCAGGAACAACGCCGCGTGAACCAGGTGGCCGAAAGCCGGGTGACAAGGACCTGCCAAAACTGCGTTCTCTTCCACCAGGTCGCCCGCCGACTGCAGCCCCATGCGCACCACCGGTATGTCGTGTCGGTAAAAAACAGCATATATCTTTTTAACCAGTTCGACGGCACGTTCGAGGGACAGCGGCGTAAAGCGACCGGCACGGTACCACTCGGCCAGAAGGCTTCCTTTCAGAACAACCGTTGGGTAGATCCTGATGAAATCGGGTTGCAGGTCGACCAGCCGGTGCGCGGTTTCCAAAGCGCGGTCGCCGGTATCGCCTGGCAAACCGACCATCATCTGCAGTCCGACCGCGCACCCCTCGGCCTTGAGAAGCTTCACCGCCGCCACGGTTTGGGCGGCCGTGTGTCCCCGCCGTGATCGGCGCAGCACATCATCAACCATCGACTGGACGCCGAGCTCGACGGTACGAACGGGAAAGCCTGCCAGAACATCCAACCGTTTCCGGTCGATCGTGTCCGGTCGCGTCGAAAAACGGATACTGTCGACACGGCCGTCCTGCACGAAGCGTTGGGCCAGTTTTAAAAAAGTCTCCACGGCGGCGATGTCCATTCCAAGGAAATTACCACCAAAAAAAGCGATTTGTATTGTTGAATGCCGTTTGAGGGGATAATTTAAAAATTGGGCAATGGCGGATTCTAAATCAGATTCTGAGGGCAGACCGGACGGGACACGGGTAATCGCATGTTGATTGCAGAAAATACAGCGGTGCGGACATCCGGCATGGGGCAGAAACACGGGAACGATAAGGGGCCTGGGAATCTGTTGCATCGCTTTTTGCCGACCGTGATTTTTAGAAACCGCCGTTGCTCTAAAAATAATTGTGGCTGCTGCCCGGAAGAGCCCTGCCGAAAAT
>JBAVJU010000162.1:0-2159 GCA_049687935.1 Desulfobacterales bacterium
GGGCGGTCTCGGCGATGACCCCCAGGTCGTGGGAAACGATGATGATGGCCGTGTCCAGGTCCCGGCGCAGCTGTTCCATCAGATCCAGGATCTGGGCCTGGATGGTCACATCGAGCGCCGTGGTGGGTTCGTCGGCGATTAGCAGCGCCGGGCGGCAGGCCAGGGCCATGGCGATCATGACCCGCTGGCGCATGCCGCCGGAGAGCTGATAGGGGTACTCTTTCACCCGCCGCCGGGGCGCGGGCACGCCCACGGTTTCCAGCATGGTCACGGCCTTCTCCAGGGCTTCGGCCTTGCCCAGCGACTGGTGCACCTGGAACACCTCGGCCAGCTGATTGCCGATGGTGAACACCGGGTTGAGGGCCGACATGGGTTCCTGAAAGATCATGCTGATGCGGTTGCCCCGGATGCGGCGAATCTCCTCGGTAGAGGCTTTGAGCAGGTCCTGGCCGTCGAACAGAATCTGCCCTCCGGCAAAGATGGCCGGGGGCATGGGCAGCAGCCGCAGAATCGACAGGGACAGCACGCTCTTGCCGCAGCCCGACTCACCGACGATGCCCAGCACATCCCCCGCGGCCACCGTCAGGCTGACGTCGTCCACGGCGCGCACCGTGCCCTGGGGCGTCTTGAAGTGGGTGCGCAGGCGGCGGATGTCGAGCAGGGGCATGTGCGACAGTTTCTCCGGAGAACAATGAATCTGATTCAGCAAATGACGGGAAGGCAGAATATTTCTTGTGGTAAGTAACTCTGTAGTCCAACCAAAATATTCTTGTCAAGAATATTATCCGGGGTATGGGGGTTCCCTGGAGGCGACCCGGGAAAGCGAACGGGGCAACATATTGGCGGATGACGATGATCGCGACAATCTGCTCGAGCGGCTAGCGGCTCTTTTGTCTGAAACGAAAACCGTGTGTTTCGTCTGGAATGTTTGGAGCGTGAAAAGTTGACCTATTCTTTATGAGAAAATAGTAGAGTGGCCTTTTCGCAAAAATTTCCCAAGGAGTGTCCGTAATTTTGAAGCTTAACATTTTGGTCATAATAGTCATAATGGCCATAAATGGAGATTGTTTTGGAAAAAAGCATATCAGTAGCGGAAGCTAAAGCCACATTATCAGAATGCATCCGGCAAGTGGAATCCGGTTCTCTCGTGCTCATTACAAGGCATGGCAAGCCGGTTGCCGCGCTTGTCCGCCCCGGTGACTTGGAACACCTTGAGCGTTTGAGAAAGGCAGGGCCGGAAAGCGGACTTGCCAGCATTGCCGGTGGCTGGGAAAACTCAGAAGAACTGGCTGCAATCTTGGACGGCTCCCCTCGTCACGGGCAATGTGACATTGCGGATCTTGAGCAATGACGAGATGGCCTATCTCTTTGATACCGATGCCATTTCAGAACTCTTACGGCCACGGCCTGCAATGGCCTACCTAAAATGGCTCATGAAGGTTTCTCGTGAAGAGCAATTTACGAGCGCCGTTTTAATAGGCGAATTATACAAAGGCGCCTATCGTTCCCAGGACCGAGATCGACACCTGACCAAAATAGAGCAACGCATTCTCCCAGCTGTCACAGTCTTACCCTATGACACTGACACGGCGAAAGTCTTTGGCAAAATCCGGGCTCATCTTGAAGAAGCAGGAGCAATCCTTCCAGATGCGGACCTTCAGATTGCTGCTACAGCTATATGGTATAACTTAGAACTTGTAACTGGAAATTTACGTCATTTCAGCAGAATCTCTGGTCTGAAACTCAACACGATCCTCGCAGATTCACGGAATACCAGTTGACTGCCAGCCTGCACATGAGTCAAGAGCGCGCTTGCCCGCATTAGTGACACTTTATCCTTGAAGCAACGTCCAGGAAGAATTCCCGGGACCAGACAGATAAGCTCTCCGGATGCCTTACGAAAGGTTCGACTTCCTTTCGGGCCTGGTCCACATCCAAGCGGTTTATCGCATCAACAAGTAAATCCGTAAGACTCTCCGGTGTTAAAAGTGCATCTTCTTTCCAGTCTCCGGTTTGACGCATTCGCTGTTCAAGGTGATAGAGGTGCAGCTCAGGATGATTGGCGGCGTACCACACGAGGTCATACCAGTCTCGACCTTTGACCCGATTTTTCCATCTTCGGTAGAGAATGGCGTGCATTTTGCCGGCGAACAGGTCCG
>JBAVJU010000163.1:0-3933 GCA_049687935.1 Desulfobacterales bacterium
GAGCTGTAAAAAAGAGTCTTTTAACCACTTGTCCCAAATCGAATTCGTAAAAAAATCCCCCTTGGACGACCGATGTATCGGAAGCTCAAGGGGGATTTTGGGGAGTCACTTCAAAGTGAGTTGATAATTTCACCGAAATGCGTTTGAGACCAAAATAGAATTAAACCGCAAATAGAAACTTGGAACTCAGAACCCGCAACCCGCGACTCGTAACCCGATGAATCGACTACATCCTTAAACCGGCTCAACGGGCTAAACAGACTCAACCGACAAAACCGACCAAACCGACTCTCAAAACTGCTCCCACGTCACTTTCAGCACTTCCTCAAAGGTCGTCGTTCCCTCCATCATTTTCTTGATCGCCGATTCCCGCAGGGTGAACATGCCCTCTTCCCGGGCGCGACTGCGAAGTTTTTCCACGTCCGTATCGGTGGTTGTCAGCTTCTTGAGGGATTCGGTATAGGGCAAAACCTCAAATATTCCGGTCCGTCCCCGATAACCGGTGGTGCGGCATTTGATGCAGCCTTTACCGCGATAAAGGGTTACGCTACCCCTATTGCCGATATTCAACCCCAACTCGGCCAACTCGGCAGCTTCCATTTCAAACGCTTCCTTGCAATAGGGACAGATTTTACGCACCAGGCGTTGACCCAGAATCCCCACCAGAGTCGCCTGGATCAGGAACGAGGGGACGCCGAGGTCGAGCAGGCGTGTCACGGCCGAGGGCGCATCGTTGGTGTGAAGGGTCGACAACACCAGGTGACCGGTCAAAGCCGCCTGCACCGCATTGCGGGCGGTTTCCAGATCACGCATCTCGCCGATCATGATGATGTCCGGGTCCTGCCGAAGGATGGTGCGCAGAATGTTGGCGAAGGTGACCCCGATCCCGGGATGCACGCCGATCTGGTTGAAATCCTCGTGGATCATTTCAATCGGGTCCTCAACGGTGACGACGTTGTTCTCCGGGGTCGAGAGCCGGCGGAGGGTGGAGTAAAGCGTTGTCGACTTGCCGCTGCCGGTGGGCCCGCATACCAGGACGATGCCGTGCGGCATCTGAATGAACTGTTTGTAACGGGTCAGATCGGTTGCGGTGAACCCGTTTTCGGAAAGATCCTGAAAGAGAATATCCGGGTCCATCACGCGCATGACCACCTTTTCACCGAAGGCCACCGGCACGGTGGAGATCCGTATCTCCACCTCCACGCCCCCCTTGTCGGTCTTTATCCGGCCGTCCTGAGGCCGTCGTTTTTCGGAGATGTCCAGCCTTGACAGCGTTTTGATGCGGCTGATGATGGCATTGTGGACCTTCTTGGGCAGTTTGTAGACCGTGTGCAGAACGCCGTCGATTCGCATCCTCACCAGCAAGATCTCGCGTTTGGGTTCGAGGTGGATGTCGCTGGCCCGCTGTTCGAAAGCGTAGAGCAGGATGTGATTGACCGCATTGACGATGTGCTGATCCGTGGGGGGCAGGTCCTCGTCCGACTTGAGCCGGACATACTGTTCGAGGTTGCCCAGATCGACAGAAGGCCCCGAAAAAAGATCCTCGGCCGCGGCGATGGACCGTTTGAACCCAAAGAACTCGTCGATCAGCCGCTTTACATCCGACCGCGGCGTGATCACCGCCTCGGCATTCAAATTGGTCACACGCCGGATATCGTCCAGCACCTCGAGGTTCAAAGGCACCGGAGTGGCCACGAAAAGGGTGTTGTCTTTTTTATCGATCGGCAGCACCAGGTGGCTAGCGGCAAAGTTGTGGGGAATCATGCTGGTAACCAGATTCAGATCCAGATTGAGGGGATCGATCTTCTTGTAAGGCAGGTCCCACTCCTTGGCCAAGGTGGCAAAAATGGCATCCTCGTCCACCAGTCCGGTCTTACCATCTTCCCTGGGGGCCTTCAAAGAGGCGATCACGTCGATGATGTCCACCTGGCCATTGCCGTTGGAGCGGTCTTTGGCGCTGCAGACCTTCCCCGCTTTACGCTCGAGCTTTTTCCGGACAGCGTCTTCCTTGGCCAGAATCTCCTCGGCCTTCTCTGAAGACAGCAGCCGCTGTTTTATGAGTGTTTTACAGACATCCAGAGAAGTAAAATGGAAGTTCTGATCGGTTTGCATGCTCACCCTTTAACTCAATGCCATTAACTTAAGGACAGGAATTCCCCCCTTTGAAAAAGGGGGGCCAGGGGGGATTTCCTGTCTGCATTTTAAAATCCCCCTAAATCCCCCTTTTTCAAAGGGGGACTGTTGCTATGGTTCAATCGATTCAGCGAGCGCGATTTGCCCGTCTTTAAGGTTATTATTATAAAACGGGCCGGTCCGTTGGGCCGTGCCGATTGGGCAAAGCCACGGGCCCGGCCCGTTTGGGTTAAATCACTCGCGCCTTAATTGATGATTTCACGCCAGGAGCGGATGTTGATCGTCGGCTCGCCGGCAGCCTGCACCTCGTTGTTATAGATCCCGGAACCCAAGGACTGCAGCCCGGTGGGCGTCCTGAAGTACAGGTGCTCGTCTTCCACCAGGGGTGAGGTCCGGATATCGCCCACCACCTTGTTCAGCAGGACGACTCCTTCCAAAGTGACCGCGTAGATGCGGCCTTCGTTGCCGTCGGGAGTCAGATGCCCCTCGCAGGGGTCCTCGGTCTCGGCCGTGGATGTGCCGAAATAGATCTGGCCCGCTGCTGCGAAAGCCGAGGCAAAGATCCGGTTGCCGGCCGGCAGCTCGATAAACCAGTCGAGGTTGTGTTTAGCGGGATCGCTCTCGCCCTTTTCGTTTGTGTCCACGTAGGCAAAGAAGTGATAGCGCGTGGTGGCGGTGTTGATATCCTCGTCGTAGTACGGATTGTCACCCGTGCCAAAGAAGACCATGATTTTGTAAGCGATGTCGCCGCCGGCCGTAATCGAGTTGTCCACCACGATGGCCGGTGAGGCATAAACCGGATGCAGGCGCTGGTCGCTTGGTATGGCAATACTGTCAGCGTCCGTGAAGTCGGTATTGAGCACGCAGTGGCTGATGTCCCAGGCTGCCGGATTTTTAGGGTCATCCGGGATGTTGACCTTGTACATCAAGCCTTTGTCCGTTGCCACGTAAAGACGGTCGATGTACCCGTTCTCGTCCGAGTCGACGATGGCCGGCTGGCCGCTGGGCACACCGCCTCTGCCGTAATCGATTTCGGCGCCCTCGATGGTGCCGCTTTCGTCAAGGTCGACCGGATCGTCCAGCACCACCTTGCGCAGCACGCTGCCGTCGGCGATGTCGATCATATAGATGGACGGGAACAGGGTCGAGTTTTCCACCTTGCCGGTGACAAAGAATGCCACCCACTTGACCGCGTCGGTTCCGTTGGGATCCCTGATACGGCCGATCTGGGCCACCGCTGGCGAGGACCGGCTGCGGAAGAGTTCCGGCGCGGCAAACTCCCACATGAAGGTCGGATTTTGTGGGTCGGTTACATCCAGGCAGAAAACCGTGTCCCCGCCGTTGCCCTCGGCCGAGAGCAGCACGGTGCGCCAGGTGTCCGCCTGGCCGTCTATGGGAGAGTAGTCGATGTAGACGTCGGACAGTGCCGGCGAGGCATCGACAAAAGATTGGTCGTCGGCTTTCAAAAGGTTGTTCTTCAACCGCGGCAGGAGGTTGGCCGGAATAAAGGCCCACAATTCCTCGCCCGTCCCATAGTTGGGGCAATTGCCGGTGTAGCTGGCGCAGTAATCTGGAGCAGGAGTCGGTTTTTCTTCCCACAGGAAGTAACCCCTGTTTTCCTCTAAGCCCACGGTCTCCGGGTTGTCGCCGTAGCGGTATTTCCCGGCATCGAAGGCGTGGAGCATGCCGTCGCGAGATCCGACGAAAAGAACCGAATCCCGTTCCTCCAGGGCGTCCTTGAATTCCTTGTATTTATCCCGTTCCGCTTTGGTCACCTGGCTGCCGAAGTACCACAACGGA
>JBAVJU010000164.1:0-12119 GCA_049687935.1 Desulfobacterales bacterium
GGTGCCGGCCGGGCCCATGGCCTGCATGACGCCGGTTCCACACATGGCGCCGGGGATCAGAGCGGGAAACACATTGGTGATGCCGAGTAGCATCAGCACGACTGAGAACAGGGTAATCCCCAATGCCCAGCGGGCCAAGACAACGGTGGCTTCGGCCTCGATCTCGAGGGATATCTGAGCGCGGTCGGCCGATGCCGGGTTCCATCCGATGACGATACGAAATGCTTTCATTGCAGCCGCCGTCAACAGGAGCAGTCCCATAAATTGGGCTGCCAGGGCGGTCAGTTGCAACGGGTGCCAAATCATTTTAACGCCTTCAAGCGGCCTTGCACGAGCCGGAAGCGACCGCCTGTCGTTCCGTCCGCCAGGATGCGCGGGTCGTGTGCGGTGACAACCACGACGGCGCCTGCTGCCGCAGCTGCCGCCAGCGTCTTCAGTATCTCTTCGGTGCTCTTGTGATCCTGGTGGGCGGTCGGTTCATCTGCAAAGAGAAAGGACGGCTGTGCGACCAGAGCCCGGGCGATCGCCACACGCTGGCGTTCACCGCCGGAAAGGTTGCGGACGAGTTTGTCGGCCAGTTGATCGACGCTCAGCCTGCCGAGTGCCGCCAAGGCCGATCGGCGGCATTCCTTCAGAGCGCCTCCCCTGGGAATCAGCGGCAAAACAATGTTTTCCACTGCGCTCAGGTCCCCCAACAGCCGGTCGTGTTGAAAAACGATGCCGACCCTTCGCCGCCAGCGATCACGATGCGAACTCACCCAGCGGGAAACGGCCTCGCCGTCGACAACCACCTCACCCTGGACCGGACGTAACAGGCCGGCCAATACATGCAGCAGGGTGCTCTTCCCAGCCCCGGTTGCCCCTGATATGATCGTCATTTGACCGGTTTCAAATTGGGCCGACAGGTCATCGATCACCACCTTTTCCCTGCCATCCGATGCGCGGCGGGCGACCATAAGCCGGCGGCATTCGATACCGCGTTCCATCAGAAATTCGTCCTTTCGAGCATTTCCTCGGGATCGGCAATCGCACAGCGGAGCACCGTACCGATGGTTGTTGCAAGAAACGGCAATACGACCAGACCCGTCACCTCCAGCAAAATCAAACCGGCGTCACCCGGACTGAAAGAGAGCCGGGAGGACAGAGCCTGCCATTCCGGGCACAGGCGGCCGGGCCAGTTCGCATTCGGCCAGAACACCAGCAAAAGCGCCAGCATGATGCCGCCGGCTACGCCGGGGATGCCGATCAGAAGCGCCCTGGAGATTTGAAGACGGACGATGTCGCCGGTGGTCCACCCCAGGGCTTTGAGCAGACCGATTTCGAACCGGCGGCCGAACCGGTCTCTGACCGTCACGGCCACGAGCAGACAGAGGGCCAGCAGCGCGGGGACAAGAAGCGCGACGGCCATGCCGCCCAATCGTGCGAGCCCCGCAGCATAGATTCCGGTACTCTCCGTCCGGGTCGTGATCCGGACGGTCCAGGGAAAAGCGGCGGTTAGATCGGGCAGGATCGCGCTTTCCTCGGCCGGGTTGAAGACCTCGATTGCCAGATCGCTGGCATAACCGTCCGGAACCCCCAGAAGGTCGCGCGCGTCATCAATGTGGAGCAGCACGATATTCGGTTCGGCAATGCCTGTCATTGCATCGCTGCGTCCGACGACCTTGAGCATTGCCGTCTTCTGGCCGGTGAGGGTTAAAAACGGCGCCGCGCGGTCCCCTTTTACATCGCTGCCGACCACGGCTTCTTTCCGTCCGGGCACGGCGGTCGATTGCGGCAAAGGCGGTCCATACCGATCGACACCGATCACCGTCAGCGGCCCCTCGGGTCCGGCGACACGACCCCAGACTCGCGGGCGGGCAGCGATGACACCCGGAACGCTTTTTGCGAGTTGAACGGATTGATCGGACGGAATGGGTGTCCAGCCCAACGCGTTTAATTTCCGGACCACCAGAGACGGAGCATCCCTGAACATAAGGCCGGTGGTGGTCGATAGAGCCTGGGTGAACCAAAGCGGGGCAGCGGTTACTGAGACTGTCAGCAGCAG
This sequence comes from Desulfobacterales bacterium, assembly GCA_049687935.1. GTDB lineage: Bacteria > Desulfobacterota > Desulfobacteria > Desulfobacterales > SG8-13 > JARFQH01. The sequence continues at coordinate 2,045 of JBAVJU010000164.1, forward strand.
GGCGGTGACGAGCAGACCGCTCTCCAGCGGTCGACGCACCAGATCACGAATCGCCCATGCGAGCAAGGGCTGCAGAACCGGTCGCTTCATTTGGCGGCTTTTCGACCGGTGATGGCGGTCCACTTGTCGTCGTTCATCTCATCCATTCGGAAAACGGCCTTGCCGCCGTGGCGCCGTTTAAATGCCTCCAGCGCCTTTTCGCCCTTGACGGGGACCAGCGCCGGACCCATCGGACCGATGACATCGGAGCCGGCGACCCAGAAGACGTCCCGACCGTCCACCTCCTCCCCGGTGAAGTAATCCCTGACCAACGGCGTTTGCAATTTTTCCTTTTCTGTTGCCAGAAAGATTTCCGGGTGAAGCCATGCGCGCATCATGCAACCCGTGCCGCAGAAATAATAGGTGGTCTCGTCCGCCAATTGAATTGCGCTGGAAAATTTTGCGTGTTCGGCCACCTTCATGCCGCACACGGGGCATCGGTCCTGGTCGCTGATCTGCATGCGGTTGTTTTCATCGAGGGGTTTTCGACCGGGCTCAGGGCCGCCTGCAGGGCCGGCAGCCCGGGCGCTGACTGTACCCCAAAGGAGCATTGTCAGCACTCCTGCCAGGAAGAGGACGGTGCGAAACAGCGGGCGGATCGTCAGGCGGTCGGACATCATCGTTCTCCTTTTGTGCAAGGGTCGTCAACCAAATTCAGTGAAAATGGAATTTAAATTCCAAACTTCTACAACTATGGAAATTAAAATAGACTGTCAACGCTATTTGTTTTATACCCAACGCTGCCATGGGTGATCTCGATCTGATATCCCTTTTCCTTTTGGGCCTGCTGGGTACGGGCCACTGCATCGGGATGTGCGGCCCTCTGGTGGTGGCCTTTCCCGGCCGAACCGGCCGCGTTGCACCGCATCTCTTCTATCACCTCGGGCGACTCGTCACTTACGGCGGGATTGGCGCGGTGATGGGCGGCATCGGCAGTGGTTTGGCCATGGTGTCGTCTGTCACGGGGTCCGATCATTTGCAGCTCGTTGCCCGCCTGCAAATCGTCCTTTCGGTCGTGTCGGCCGGGTTTCTGCTCTATTTCGGTCTTTGCCAGCTCGGTTTTTTCAGGCAACCTCAGTGGATGCGATTGGCGGCACCGGAAAAGATACCGGGCTACCGGCGGATCATTCGCCTGGCCTTCGTCAATCAAGGGGCCGCTGAAATGCTGTTTACCGGGCTTTTGATGGGGTTTTTACCCTGCGGTCTATCCTTTGCGGCTTTTTCCAGGGCGCTTGCGGCTGGTGGTTTCCTGCGCGGGTTCCTGCTGCTGTCGGCCTTCGGTATCGGCACTCTGCCGGGGCTGCTGCTCATCGGGACCGGAGCGTCCGCCTTGGCCCGCCGCTATCAGCATCATTCCGACATTATCGCCGGACTGCTGATGATCGCCATGGGCTTGTCCTTGGGGTTGAAAGCGATAACGGTCGGCTAAGGACTCACCCAAAATTAACTGGCCGTTGCGGACGCCGATGTATCCCGTTCGCCTGCCGGCCGCCGTCGAAAAACCTGGATCTCCTGGTACGGCTTTGATATGCGTGCCTGATCGGTGGTTTGGCAAACGTCTGACTGTGGAAGGGATTTTCTACGATGCTGTCCAGTAAAAATATTTGGGGAACCGAACACGACCGGCAATATCATTACGACGAACGGATCCGTCGTGAAAAAATCGCCAATTATGGGTATCAGAAGGTGCCTGAAGATGAAAAGAGCCAATGGGTCCTGCGCCATTTCAATTCGGTTGCCCGTCAGTACGACCTCATGAACACCCTGCTGAGTTTCGGCATTCACTACCTCTGGAAGCGCTCGGCTATCGGCACACTCGGGTTGAAACCCGGCGACCGGGTGCTCGATGTCTGTGGTGGAACCGGCGACCTGGCCATTCTGGCCAAACGGGCCGTCGGTGCCTCCGGGGAGGTGGCGGTTTACGACATCAATAGGGCCATGATCGACGCCGGACGCTTCAAAAAGACAAATGCAGGGGTCAGAAGCCGGATTCGCTACGTTCAGGGGAATGCCGAACAAATTGCATTTCCGGATGAACATTTCGATGCGGTGATGGTCGGCTTCGGCATCCGCAACGTCACGCACATGGAGCAGGGTTTCAGTGAAATGCTGCGGGTGCTGAAGCCGGGCGGCCGGATGATGTGCCTTGAGTTTTCCAAGCCGTCCAACCCTGTTTTTTGCCGGCTGTACGATTTTTATTCTTTCACCATCATGCCGCTGTTGGGGCAGTTGCTGGCCGGTACCCGACAGGCCTACACCCACCTGCCTGAATCAATCCGCTTGTTTCCCCTACCGGACGAGTTGCAAACCATTTTAGAGCGCATCGGCTACACCGAGGTCTCCTGGCGGCGCCTGACCAACGGGATTGCGGTCATCCACACCGGTAAAAAGTAGTATCCATCTGGAAAATGATCCTCGCCGCAGCCGGAATCGTTTGACGCCGTTATCGTATTCTGCTAAAATATATAATATTATCAAATTTTTATACTCATTTTTATGCGCCGGTTTTTTTTCGCTGCAACCGGTACCCTTGCGCCATACAGCGGCGTAAGTACTTGAAATGACATGATTCTTCACTTCAGCGGAGCTTTGTATGAAGCGAACTGAGAAGCCCTCCCATTCACTGGTCAAAAAATTTACCAGAGAATACCTGTTTGTTTCTCTCATTCCCGTCGGAATCTTTTTTGTCTGCGTGTTGACGGGCGTTTTTTTCGCCCAGAAGTATATTGCCGCTCTCATCCATCAATCGACCTATGAGCTGAGTGAAGACGCCAGGCGGCAACTCGAAGATATTGGGCAGACGATTATTCAGGGCAAGGCGAGAGACGTCGCCAAGCAGGTCGACATATTTCTCAAGCTCAATCCCGACATCGACATGCAGGCGCTTCAGGAAAGCGATGAATTCAAGAACATCGCCATGCAGAAAATAGGACAGAGCGGTTACACCTGTTTGTATGAAGCCGAGACCGGCATCATGAGGATTCATCCCCACACCAAATTGATCGACAAGGAGATGCGGTTTCTGTCGGAGAAATTGCCGTCATGGTGGGCGATATTCGAACCGACCCGAACGGGAGCAGAGGCCTCCGGTTATTACGACTGGTTTGAGCCGAACGGTCAGATTCGCAAGAAATATATGACCATGACGCCGGTCGCGACGAAGTTTCGCGGGCAGACCCTCATGATAGCGGCCACCACCTACATTGATGAATTTTCGGCCCATATATTGGCAATGGAGCAGAAATCGAAAGAAATAAGTACGCGTTACCAGAGTTTTGTCGTCCATCAAGATTTGATTATCGGGAGCGCCATGGCGGTGATCCTGGCCATAACGGCTATTGGCGTCTATCTGCTGGGTCAGCGGTCGGCCCGTCGGTTTATCGTTCCAATTGTGGGTCTGGCCAACACCACCAAATCGTTTGGGGAGGGCAACTGGGAAGCCGAGGGCGACACTGCGTTGCTCGAGCGTGAGGATGAGATCGGCGGATTGGCCGTGTCTTTCAACCAGATGCGCCTGCAGCTCAAGCAGCTTTTTCAGGAACTCACCAGCAATCTGGCCGAACTCAATTCGACCCAGGCGGCGTTGAAAAAGAGTGAGACCCACTACCGTAGTCTGTTTGACGGCCTGCCCGTCGGACTCTACCGCACGACACCGGACGGCCGGATTCTCGACGCAAACCCGATGTTGGTGAGGATGCTCGGGTATCCCGACAAGGAAAGCTTTCTCGCCCAGCGGGCAGAGGCCATGTATTTGAATTCGGAAGAACGCGTGAAGTGGAAAACAATCATCGAAAACCAAGAGTTCGGAAAGCCTTACGAATTTCAAATGCGGCGCTATGACGGAACCGCCGTGTGGGTCGAGAATCATTCGATCGCGGTTCGGGACGGCGCGGGACAGGTTCAGTATTATGAGGGGAGCCTGAAGGATATCTCCGAGCGCAAAGAGACCGAAGCGGCCTTGAAGAAAAGTGAAAAGGAGTACAGGGCGCTATACGACGACGCCAAGCGGGCGGAGGAATTGTATCGCTCGCTGCTTCACTCCTCGGCCGATGCGATCGTCATATACGATCTTCAGGGAATGGCCAAATATGTGAGCCCCGTGTTTACGAAGATGTTCGGGTGGGCGCTGGAAGAAGTGGAAGGGAGGAAAATTCCCTTTCTTCCGGAATCCGAGTCGGAGGCCACTTTGAGCATCATCAAGTGTCTGGTGGGGAACGGGATGCCGTGCCATGGATTCGAGACCAAACGCTACACCAAAGATGGAAAAACGATCGACGTGAGCATCAGTGCTTCGCGGTTCGAAGACCATGTCGGGCAACCCGCGGGAATTCTCGTCATTCTCCGCGATATCTCCGAGCGAAAGCGGCTCGAGGAGCAGCTGCACCTCGTTCAGCGGATGGAGGCCATCGGAACGCTGGCCGGCGGCATCGCCCATGACTTCAACAACCTGATGATGGGGATACTGGGAAATATTTCTCTGATGATGTGCGACCTGGATCCGACCAGTGCCCACTACCGGAATCTGCAAAATGTCGAACAGCTCGTTCAGAGCGGCACCAAGCTGACCGGTCAACTGCTGGGGTACGCCCGAAAAGGCAAATACGAGCCCAAGGCCGTCGATCTCAATCATGTCGTCCGGGACAGCTTGGAAACTTTTGGACGCACGCGCAAAGAGGTCACCATCAACCTGGATCTGGCACCGGAACGAATCGTCGCCGATGTGGACCGATCGCAAATCGAGCAGGTTCTGTTTAACCTCTACATCAATGCGGCCGATGCCATGCCCCGCGGCGGTGAGCTTTGTGTGCAAACCACGGTTGTCGACCACGCCGATTTAACCGATAAACCCTATTCTCCGAAGCCCGGCAGATATCTGAAGCTGCAGGTCACCGATTCAGGTACCGGCATGGATCCCGAAACCCAAAAACGGATATTCGACCCCTTCTTCACCACCAAGGAAATCGGGCGGGGGACCGGTTTGGGACTGGCTTCGGTTTATGGAATCGTCAAGTCTCACGGTGGGTACATCGATGTCGTGTCCGAGCCAGGAAAGGGAACGACCTTTTGTATTTACTTGCGTGTGTCGGCCAGTTCCCTGGTCGAGACCGGCGCAAGCCATTCAGAGGTCAAGAGAGGAAAGGGCACGGTGCTGCTGGTCGACGATGAGGAAATGGTCATCGACATCGGTGCGCAGATGATCAAAAAAATGGGCTATGACGTCCTTTATACCCGTAAAGGCGACGAAGCTCTGTCATTGTATGGCACTCACAGAAACAGCATCGATCTAGTTGTCCTGGACCTCATCATGCCGGGCATGGGGGGCAGTGATACATTTGATGAGCTGAAGAAAATCGATCCCGACGTCAAGGTCCTCCTGTCCAGCGGCTACTGCATCGACGGGCAGGCAAGGGAGATTCTGAACCGGGGATGCTGCGGCTTCATCCAGAAGCCGTACAACATGCAGGCTTTGTCGCAGAAGATCAATGAGATGCTAACCTGATGTGCGCTCAAATTTAGAATGAGTTTCCATTCGCAAATGACCCGTCACCGCAATTCCGCCCGTTCAATCCCCTGACCCTGAAAATTCTTGCAAAACATGTTGAGTATGATTAATTACAAAAAGTGTGATCCTATAAGTTCATGCAATTAATTCTGAAACTTATATAAAATGGTCATCGAGACCCATTACAAAGCAGGCTCTGTCGTCAAAGCCTTCATGCTCCTCTTGCTGACGGCCAGCCTCTTTGTTTCCATATCCTGGGCTTCCGGCCCAGCAAGCATCAAGCACGTTCTGGTTATTTTCCCCCAGGATGGATTGGCGATCCCTGCCTTTCGAATGGTCTTCGATGGGATGAAAGCGGTTTTTTCTGACGACTCCGAAATCAAGATCAACCTGTATAGCGAAAGCCTCGATCTGCCTATTTTTCGAGGAGAGTCCGACCAGCGGCGCCTGGCTCAGTTTCTGCGCGCCAAATATGCCCAGCAGCATATCGATGCTGTCGTACCCATGACGTTTTCCAGTTTGAGTTTCGTGTTGCAGTTTCGGGAAACAGTGTTTCCCGGCGTGCCCGTCGTATTTGGTCTGATCAACGTCGATGACCTGTCGAAATATGGCCGTATGCCCAACCTTACCGGTGCTGCCTTAAACTTTGACATCGGCAAGACGATCGAAATGGCCCAGAAGCTTCAACCCGGCCTAAAACGACTTGCCGTCGTCGCCGGTATTGGCCCGACGGACAGTCGCCTGGTGTCGCTCACCCGCCAAGCCTTCGAAAAATTTAAAAACCAACTCGAATGGACAGACCTAACCGGGCTGCCTATGGTCGAGTTGTTGGAGCGGGTTTCCCGATTGCCGCAATCGACGGCGATTCTTTACCTCACTATGGCGGTGGATGGTCTCGGAAATCGGCTCGTTTCAACAGAAGCCCAGCAAATGGTGTCGAAAGCCGCCAATGCGCCGCTGTACAACTTCATCGACGCGGCCTTTGGTTTTGGGAGTGTGGGGGGGCAGATGCTGTCGGTAGACGCCACCGGCCGGACAGCAGCGGAGCTGGTTCTACGCATCCTCTACGGTGAGAATGCCGATGCGATAGAACCCGTCGTGATGCGCGACAATCCATACCTGTTCGACTGGCGCGAGATGAAGCGCTGGGGCATGGATGAGAGCGCCTTGCCGCCGGGCAGTATCGTCCGCTTCAAGGAGCTCTCCCTCTGGGAAACTTACAAATGGTGGATTGCCGGCTTTCTGTCCTTTCTCGTTGTTCAGAGCGTTCTTATAGCGGTGCTGTCGATCAACCTTTCGAGGCGCAAGCGGGCGGAGGCGGCCCTCTCCCGCAGCGAGGCCAATCTCAGGAGTGCCCAGGATGTTGCGCGCATGGGAAGCTTCATATTTGATATTCCAAAAGATTCATTGACCTGGTCCGAGGGGACGAAAGAGGTCTTCGGCCTGCCGGTCGAATCGAAGCTCAGTTACAGAGCATTTTTACAAATGGTTCACCCGGATGACCGCGAATACGTGGACACGATCTGGCAGGCCGCTCTGAAGGGAACCCCGTCCGACATTGAATATCGCGTCATTGTCGACGATAAATCGAAGTGGATCAGGGCGAAAGTCGAGATCGTATTTGGCCGAAGCGGCCGGCCGTTCTTCGTTAAAGGCATTGTCCAGGACATCTCCGCACGTAAAAAATCCGAAGAGGAGGCGGCGCGGCTGCGCCACGACCTCGCCCACGTGACGCGGATGTCGACGGTGGGAGAACTCAGCCAGAACATCGCCCACGAGGTCAACCAGCCGTTGGCGGCGATTGTCGTGAACGCCGAGGCGGCCCTGCGCCTTTTGGAGGAACCGGAGCCCGATATCGCGGAAGTGCGCGAAGCCCTCGGCGACATCGTATCGGACCAGAAGCGGGCCAGCGAGGTGGTCCAGCGCATTCGTGCCTTGGTGAAAAAAGACCGGCCGGTTCATATGCAGGTCGACCTCAACGGCTTGGTGCGGGATGCAGTCAAGGTGGTCCAGGGCGATGCGACGGCAAGGATGGCCCGCATCCTGTTGGATCTTGATGCCGGCCTGCCAACGGTGTGGGGCGACCAGGTGCAACTGCAGCAGGTGGTCATCAATCTGCTCGTCAACGCGCTGGATGCTCTGGACTGCGGCGCGTCTGCGCCGCGCCTGATAACGGTCAAAAGCGGTTGCGCGATTGCGGGCGGCGCAACGCTTTCGGTATCGGACACCGGTGTGGGGATCGACACCGAAACCGCGGGCCGTCTGTTCGAGCCCTTTTTTACGACCAAAACCCAAGGGATGGGACTGGGGCTGTCGATCAGCCGCTCGATCGTCGAGGCACACGGCGGAACGATTGGCGCCGCGGCGAATGGCGACGGCGGAGCGACCTTCCATGTCAGCCTGCCGGTCGTTTCACCGGAATGTGCGGAGGGTTACCTCGCGTCGTGCCCCAGGACCGGCGTTTAGAAAAGCCCGATCGATCACGGGAAGTGGTTTCGAAACTGCTTCCAACCTGCTGCAGTATATTGCGGGGTCAGCCGTGAAGGGTCAACACCGTGCCGATTGAATCCAACTTCGAAGTTTTCATCGTCGACGACGATCCCTCCATCCAGCGTGCGCTCAATCGGCTTGTGCGGTCACATGGCTTGCGAGCCCGTATTTTTTCAAGCGCCGTGGAGTTCCTCTCCGCGGACGTTTCTCCCGACGTCGCCGGGTGCGTCTTGCTCGATGTGGAAATGCCGGAGATGAGCGGAATCGACCTTCAGGCGGAGCTTCGTCGCCGGGGGACCAACCTGGCAATCGTTTTTATTACAGGACACGCCAACATTCCGATGAGCGTTCAGGCCGTAAAAGGCGGTGCGGTGGACTTCCTGGAGAAGCCCTTCGATCCGGGCACGCTCGCGAAGATCATTCACAACGCGGTTGCGTGCAGCCGGCGGCTCGTCGCCGAGAATCACGAACTCCGCCAAGTCCAGAATGATTTCGAATCCCTGACATCCCGCGAGCAGGAGGTTTTCCGACTGGTCGTTTGCGGCAGGTTGAACAAGGAGGTCGCTTTTAAGCTCGGAATTGCAGAAAAAACCGTGAAGGTACACCGATCACGGGTGATGGCGAAAATGAAGGCGGACTCACTGGCCGACCTCGTGCGACTGGCCGATAAGCTGAAACTTCCATCCTCTACAAATTAACCTGAACGTTCATCAAAATTCATTTATTCTCATTTCCTGTTTCGATATTGGACTAAAGTCCAATTGACGTGACCGCCTCGTGCATTAATCTTTCTCTTATTACTTTATTCTCAATCATCTACTTTGAGTCTGTCGGGTCGAGAAAACATAATTCCGTGGCCCATCCCGACCGCCTCGGCGGCACTGGCTCGCTGAGAGGACGATGAACTGAAAATAAGGGCATGGATGTCACCGGCCGCAACTACAGCAAACTTAGGGAAAAGGTGAAATAATGATCAATCAGGCCTTAACGAAGTGGAAATGGCTGAGACCGTTGCTCGTCGTGCCCTTTTTGATGACCTCTTTCGTCTGGGCGCAGGAGAGCAAGACGTTCAAACAGGAAGAACTCGACCAGATGCTCGCGCCGATTGCCCTTTATCCCGATTCGCTGCTGTCCCAGGTGCTGATGGCCGCCACCTATCCGTCGGACGTGGCCGATGCGGCCAAGTGGTCGAAGGCCCATTCCGATCAGAAGGGTGATGCGGCCGTCAAGGCGGTTGCGGACCAACCCTGGGATCCGAGCGTGCAGTCCCTGGTTGCTTTTCCGCAGGTGCTCGCCACGATGGACGAAAAGCCCGATTGGGTCCAGCGGGTCGGCGACGCTTTCCTGGCCCAGCCCGAGGATGTCATGGATTCGGTGCAGCGGCTGCGGGCGGCGGCACAGAAGTCGGGGAACCTCGAGACGACTGAACAGCAGAAGGTGATCGTCGAGCAGGCGCCGCAGACGGAGCAGACCATCATCAAGATCGAACCGGCCAGCCCGCAGGTGGTCTATGTGCCGACCTACAACCCGACCGTGGTCTACGGGTCGTGGTGGTACCCGAGCTATCCGCCGGTCTACCTGCCGCCGCCGCCCGGTTACGTTTTCGGCACGGCGCTCGTTTCCGGCATCGCGTTCGGTGTCGGCATCGGGATCACCAATGCACTCTGGGGGGGGTGTAACTGGGGACGGGGCAGCGTAGACATCAATGTCAATCGCTATAACAACATCAACGTCAACAGGAAGCTCAACGTCAATCAGAAAAACGTCAATTGGAACCACAACGCCCAAAACCGCCGCGGTGTGCCGTACCGGGATGCCAATAGCCGCGAGCGCTACGGCAAGCAGGTTGCCGGCGCCGACAATCGCAAGGAATTTCGCGGTCGTGATCCGCAGCGCGATGCCAGCCGCCAGCGGGCACAATCGACAATGAAGGACCGCGGCCTCGATCCGGCAAAGGGGCGCGAAAAATTGCGCAGCGATCCGCAGACCCGCGAGCGGGCCCAAGCGGCCGCCAAAAACATCGACCGCGACCAGGCCCGAGCC
>JBAVJU010000165.1:0-1803 GCA_049687935.1 Desulfobacterales bacterium
CCGGTGGCCCATGTACCTGCAATCCGGAACCGGTAGCCGATTTTTTCGACGCGATGCTCATCGGAGACGGCGAGGCCGCAGTTATCGCCATGGTCGAGAAATGGTTGGCATGGAAAAAAGACGGTCGTAAATCTCGGCAGGCGCTGATGCGACAATGGTCAGAAATAGAAGGAGTGTATATACCTTCGTTTTTCAAGCCGATTTATGACGCAAAAGGTCTGCAGCGTCTCGAGCCGAAGTACACGAATTATGCGCGTATCAAACGAACTGTTGTCGGGAACCTGGATGGCGCTGCCTTTCCGAGTCAACCGGTCGTCCCCTTCGGCCGGCCGATCCATGATCGACTGCGCCTCGAGGTGGCCCGAGGGTGCACCCGTGGGTGTCGATTCTGCCAGGCCGGGATGATATACCGTCCGGTGCGGGAGCGTTCCGTGCAGACACTAATGAATCAAACGAATTGCGCACTCCGGCACACCGGCTATGAAGACCTGTCGTTGTTGTCGCTGAGCACCGGCGACTACAGCTGCATCGAAACACTGATGCAACTTCTGATGGAGCGCTGTGCCGGTGACCACGTTGCGGTCTCACTGCCGTCTCTGCGGGCGGGCACCCTGACGCCGGAATTGATGAACTTGATCAAAATGGTCCGAAAAACCGGTTTCACGATTGCGCCCGAGGCCGGCAGTCAGAGGCTGCGCAATGTGATCAACAAGAACATCGACGAAGCGGAAATCGTCGAAACGGTCGAAAATGCCTTTAGATTGGGTTGGCAGGTCATCAAACTGTATTTCATGGTCGGCTTGCCGACTGAAACAGATGATGATCTGACGGCGATTTTCGATCTTGTCCAACGATTGAGGCGGCTCAAGCGACCAGAGCGGAGAAGAGGTCAGATCAATGTCAGCGTGGCCACTTTTATTCCCAAACCCCACACCCCCTTTCAATGGGTGGGACAAGTTCCGTTGGAGGATGCCCATCAAAAAATTCAGCGACTCAGGGACAAATTGAAAGTCCCCGGGGTCCATTTTAAGTGGCAGCCGCCTGAAGTCAGCCGGATAGAAGGGTTGTGGGCCCGGGGCGACCGCCGGCTCGGGAAATTGCTGGTTACTGCCTACCGTCTTGGGTGCCGGCTCGACGGGTGGAGTGACCATTTTCACTACAACAGATGGCAAAGCGCGTGTGAGGCCGCCGGTGTGGATATCGACTTCTTCACTGCTCGCCCGCGGGATGTCACTGAACCGCTGCCGTGGGACCTTATCGACATCGGTGTGAGCAAAGAGTTTTTATGGCAGGAGGCTCGGAAAGCGCTCGCGGGAGAGTTGACCGATGATTGCCGCGGGGGAGACTGCAACAGTTGCGGTGTTTGCAATTTCGAGAATTTGGCCCCGGTGGTATATGACCGTTGTGGACCCGGTTCTTCCGAGGGCAGAATTGGGAAACATCATTCCAAAAGTGTGGGCCACCAATTCTTGATAACCTTTTCCAAGACAGGCCCCATCCGGTTTCTCGGCCATCTCGAGATGGCAAACATTTTTGTCCGCGCCTTGCGCCGGGCCGATGTCCGGTTGAAATATTCGGAAGGATTTCATCCACAGCCTAAATTGTCTTTTCAGGATGCCCTTCCTGTTGGAATGGAGAGTCTTCAGGAATTGCTTTTAGTGACTGTAACGGGTGAAACGACGCCCGACGAAATCATCCGGCAGCTCAATACGCAGTTGCCTGACGGCTTACTGGTCACCGGCTGCCGTCCCGTAACTTCTAAATTCGTCCGACCTGAATCCGCCGTTGCGACATACCGATTGG
>JBAVJU010000166.1:0-1542 GCA_049687935.1 Desulfobacterales bacterium
GTTTTCGATCGGCGTTCCGGTCAGACCGATTTTGCACGGGGCGCAAACAGCCAGGGCGGCTTGATAGGCCTTGGTCTGGGTATTCTTGATATGTTGAACCTCGTCGAAAATCGCCAGTGCAAAAGGGATTCCGGACAGCTGCTCGATGTCTCGCCGCAGGATTCCGTAGGATGTCAACAGCACGTCGCTGCACGTGAGCGCACCGGCGAGATCACGCGAACCACCGTGGTAGACCTCTGTCGAGAGCGACGGCGCATGCATCCGGATCTTTTCCTGCCAGTGGCTGATCACGGTCACCGGGCAGACGACGACGAAGGGCCCCTTGTCTTCTCCGAGGTCCTTCAAAACCAGCATGAGCGCCATTACCTGATGGGTCTTGCCGAGGCCCATGTCGTCACACAGCAGACCACCGAGCCCATTGCGGTTGAGAAACCACAGCCATTCGACTCCCCGCAGCTGATAGGAACGCAGATGCGAGGTCATACCGGATATTGCCGGCAAAGGAGTGGGCGGTTGCACACTCAGAAGCTTGCGCGTGAATTCCTGCGACTCGTCGTCGCCTCCTATCGACAGCGGCACCGAACTGAGCGCCTGCAGACGCAACAATTCCATGCGCGAAAGCCTTATCCGGTCAAGGTCTTTGTCAGGTACACCGCCGTCATCTGCGGTCGAAAGGCTGTCCAAAGCCGCCATACTCTCGGATTGGCAGTCGATCCAGCCGTCCGGTGTGGGGATGAATCGGCGGCCTTCGGTCCTGGCTTGCAAAATCTCCTTCAGTGACACACGACGCGTGCCGAAGCCGTAAGTAATCGAAAGCCAGCACCAGTCTCGTTCCACGGCCTCCGGAATGACTTCCATCCGATCGTAGTTTGCAAGGATGCGCAGGTTGCCGGCAGCTGCGTCGATCCTGAAGTGGTCACCGGCCAAATCGGATTCATGTGCGACGATGAAGTTCGGAATCCGCGAATGCGGAATGACGGTTTCTCCGGCCAGACTGAAATCATGGTGTGTTGTATCGATTTCCTGCATGTCCGCCAGGATACCGAGCTCCTCGATGTAAACCAGATCGCCGTAGCGGAAACGCTTAAAATCGACGCCCTTCAGTGTCCGGTACTCGCCGTTTCGCTGCAGCATCCTCAAGGTGGGACGGACCGACAGATCCGCCGACGTCGTCAACCGGACATCGAAGAGAACATCCAGCGGTACCGGTTCGATTCCAAGGCCTTCCTCATTATACAAATGATCACGAAAGGTTTGCAGAAACCGTTTGACCTTCAGCCGCGGCACCGTCAGAGTGAACAAAAGGCGGTCTTCGGGGCCGTGGCATGACACCGTGAACCGCCCGTCGGCGGTATTGATTCCCGGCCGCCACCGGACCGTCGTTTCGCCGAACTCACGATAGACATGGTAGGCAAACCGGTACCAGAAGCTCTCTTGGAATGCCAGTCCGTAGCTTCGAAACCCGCGCTCCAGCAGCCGCCGCTCCGACTCGGTCAGGGTCAGCAAGCCCAGCTGGCGCAAAAGGGAGGTGCGCGAACAGCC
>JBAVJU010000167.1:0-4991 GCA_049687935.1 Desulfobacterales bacterium
CGATTGACCGTCCACCCATTACGAAAACCAGAGAGCTGAAACGACCATGCCCCTGCCTTCAAAAGAGATCCAGTGTCCATGCGGCCACGTCATGACGCTGCAATCGAAAAAACTGAGATGTATCAAATGCGGGAAGTTTTTGTTTTACGACGAGAAGGAAAAACGACGACACACCACCAACCAGCTCTACATCGTCGCCATGCTGGCTTCGGCCATCGGGATCATCACCTACCTCTTTGTCGAAATGATCGTCAGACCACTTTTTGGATAAGTGCCGCGGCAAGAAATAAATGCCGTTATTCCTCGAGGAAGGCTCTCAGCGTTTGGCTGCGGAGCAGGTTTTCGATCTGCAGGCTTCTGTCGCGGAGCTGGTCGAGCCGGTCGAAGGTAATCGCGAGGGTGTAAGTGGTGCCCTCGAAATTGCCGGGTGGGACCAATTGCACGCCGGGGCCCAGATTCAGATGTCGAACCAGATCCTGGAAACGTGCCGTCGCGGCGCTCATCACCGGATAGCGGCGTCGTCGGAGCATAGACCGCAGCTGCCCCGCCTTTTGTGACCGTTCGAGATCCGGTGCCGACATCAGGTTCAGGAGCGCGGGTTCGGTCAAGAGTTCGGCCAGCATTATCCCTTCGCGCCGGGCGATTTCGGTTGTAAGGGACAGGATCTCCCGTTGCCGGTTCAATCCCAGCTTTAGATCGGCGAAGAGGCGCCCCATGGATTCGGCCGTCGTGCTGTCGAGCCGCTTCAGCTCGAGCGCCATGGCCAGTGACAGCTCGCCGGCCGCCAGTCGGGTTTGGAGCCCGGCCGGCAGCGTCGTCAGCGACATGATCTTTTGCATGAGAGAGGGATTGTCGGGCAGCGCCAGCCCGGCCGCCTGACGGCTCAGTTCCATTTCATCCGCGGCAACTTCAGAGAGCAGGTTCAGTGCGCGTGCGGTTTCGATCAGATCGAGCGGCCGCTGGAATGAATTGTCGGCGATGGCGAGCCGGACGCAGGTGGAATTGTCGATATCTGTCGGCAGCACCCGCGCCCGGATGTCGCGTTGTCCCAGAAGACGGCAGGCGTCGATACGACGGAATCCGGCCACGATTTGATACCCGTCGCCCTTCTGGCGCAGAATCGGCGGATCGAGCACACCGAGAGCGGCAATCGAGTTCTTCAGCTTGTCGATTGCATCAGATGTGGTGATGCGGTAATGCGTGTCCCTGAGGTGGAGACTTTCAAGGGAAAGAGACTGCTCGTTAAAATGCATGCCGAACGCCGGTTAGTTGGTCGAGGGCTTCGAGGTATTTTCGGCGGGTATCCCGGACGACCGATTCGGGTAAAGCGGGCGCCGGCGGCTGTTTGTCCCAGTTGATCGACACCAGGTAGTCGCGCAGGTACTGTTTGTCATAGCTTTTCTGCGCGCCGCCGGGAGCATAGGTGGCGCGCGGCCAGAAGCGCGAGGAATCCGGTGTCAGGACCTCGTCGATGAGGACGAGGTCATCCCCGCAGTAACCGAACTCGAATTTGGTATCCGCGATGATGATGCCTTTCTGTTCGGCCAGAGCCGCCCCCCGACGGTAAATGTCGAGGCTCAATTCCTTCACCTTCGCGGCCGCTTCGGCACCGATTCTGCGAACCACTTCGCCGTAGTCGATGTTGATGTCGTGCTGCCCGATCTCCTCTTTGGTGGACGGCGTGAAAATCGGTTGCGGCAGTTTGTCCGATTCCTTGAGGCCGTCGGGTAGGCGGATGCCGCAGACGGTGCCGTTTTTCCGGTACGACGCCCATCCCGAGCCGGAAATATAGCCGCGCACGACACATTCGATCGGCAGCGGCCGGGCCTTTTTCACCAGCATGCTTCTGTCCTGCAGCTCGGCTGCATACGGCCGGCACACCACCGGATAATCCGCTGCCATGCCGCTCACGACGTGATTGCCGACCAGGGGTTCCATTTCCCGAAACCAAAAGAGCGACAGGCGGTTGAGAATCTTGCCCTTGTCGGGAATCGGATTGGGCATCACCACGTCAAAAGCCGAGATGCGATCGGTGGCGATCATCAGGAGATGGTCCCCGAGATCGTAAACATCGCGCACCTTTCCTCTTTTCAGTAGGTCGAGACCCGGAAAATTAGTTTCAACGACCGGTGTTCCCATATGGGCACCTGCTTTCGTTAGTTCGATTGGTTTACACAAGGGTAGTGAGGTAAAAACAAGCCGGATGACCGCGATTTATGCCGCCGGCCCGTGCTGTTGCCGGAAGGCCTTGATGAATTTTTTCAAAATCTCGCGGGCGGCATCATCCGGATCAAGCAGCTCAATACCGAGTTCATACTTTCCGTGCTTGTTTTTCCCGGCGTGCACCACGTGGCCTTTAATATCGACGACATCGTCTTCAAGCCCCACGGACAGCATCAGATGGCGGCCGACCTCGACCGGCAGGTGGGTTTCGAGGCGAATGCCGGCCTCGGAAACGTCCAGGGTCCGGCCCATGGTCTGACGGTCGGCGTCGCCCTCACCGTCGACCAGCACGTAGGACAGGTTCAGAGAATTGATTCGGATAAATTTTCTTTTGTCATTGGTTGTCATTTTTGCACTTTTCCGATCGGCCGATTACTGCGCCTTTGACGTCTTTGCGAGATGCCGGTTTTTATGGTTTTCACAGGCAATCATGGTGGTGACCGAAATGCATGTTGCCAGGTTCTCGATAATGTGGCGAAACGAGTTGGGCAGGCCTTCGTACTCCGTCACCAAGTCGGATACGTCCAGCGGCGATAATTTGAGGTCGGTAGATGCGAAAACCGATGCGGCATGGGGTTCGTGGCCCATTTTGAGAAAGGGTATGTGGCCGAAGAAATCGCCCTTCGAGAGTTCGATCAACGGCACTACGCCCGCTTCGGTTTTGCGCCCGATCGCCGCCTTGCCCCTGGTGATCGTGAAGACCCGCTGTTCGTTCCGGCCTTGCTCGATCACCGGTCGCTTGTCGCGCAGAAAGCGATCGGCTTTGTCCTGGTCGGCATAAATCCGGGCCAGGTTGTCGGTGACCTGATTCAGGCGTTTGTCGAGACTCTTGACGACCTCGCGCAGTTCCTGGCTCATGGCGGCGTATTCGTTGGCCAGCAGGTGCGAATCGAGCATCCCCAGTTGAACACGGCTCATCGCTTTGGCCGTCGTCCTGCGGACACTGCTTTCCGTTAAAAAAGATGAAATACTGCCGACATAGGCGCCGTCACTGAGACGCAGGATCTTCAGGGGTCCCGCATCCGTCTGCTTGGATATCTCCACGATCCCTTCCAGCACGACCCACATCCAGTTCCCGTAGTTGCCCTCGATGACGATTTCGTCCCCTTCGTAGAACTCTTCTTCGTCCACCACGTACATGTAATCGACAAACGGTCCCTTGATCAACGGCAAACCCCTTTCGCCGCCTGCATCGCCGGATTCTTCTTTGTAGGAAACGGGACCGAGCACAGGGATCTTGCCGTCATCCACCATGCGCGAACCATCAAGGATGATTTCCATGCGGTTCTTGTTGATGACGTTTTCGTGTCCGACCGGCTCCTGACTGAAGGAAAACTCGCCTTCCGTCCAGCCGAACAACGAAAAAAGGGCTTCCAGGCCGGTAAGATCGCCGTTTACGGCGTCGACCGGGTCTCCTTTCGCCATGTAAATCATGCCGGGAGACGGTGCATACTGGCTCATGATGCGAAGCACACCGGTTCCGCCGTTGTTACCAATGATCTGCACTATCTCGCCCAGGCTGAGAAAAGCCAGACTTCCTGAGAATGCAAGGCCGTTGCTCATGGGTCCGAATCAATCGTTCCAGCTCAATTCCTTCTTCAAGGAAAGCAGCGTCAATTTGAGGCAGTTTTGCAGGGTCTTGCCGACCCCTTCCCCTTTGATGGCACTGGCTTGAAACGTGGGAACTTTCAACTGGCGGTTCAGTTCATGCTCCATTTGCTCGATCGGCATTAAAGGTATCCCCTCTCTGGCGAGATCTCTTTTGTTGAACTGCATGACCAGGGGTACCTTGAGGATATTCAACCCATAATCTTTCAGGTTCTGGTGGAGGTCCTTGAGGGACAGCATGTTCTTTTCACGCCGGACTTCCAGTGAGTCCGCCACGAAAACCAGTCCGTCGACGCCCCTGAGAACAAGCTTGCGCGTCGAGGTGTACTGCACTTGCCCCGGCACGGTGTAGAGGTGAACGCGCACGTCGCAGCCTCGCAACTTTCCGAGTTCCATGGGCAGAAAGTCGAAAAAGAGCGTCCGGTCACCGTCGGTGTTGATCGAAACCATCTCTCCCGACACTTGTTTCTTGTAAGCCTTGAAGATGTAATCGAGATTTGTGGTCTTGCCGCAACGTCCCGGTCCGTAATAGACGATTTTGCACTCGATTTCCCGCTTCTTTAAATTGACGATGGCCATTGACGAGACTCCAGGCATGTTCGGAAGTGATGGTTGATTTAAACCTTATGATCATAGCCTGCTTTGAGGGTTTGTGTCAATATAGAGAAGAATATAAATATGTTGACATTAAGTATGATTGTGCTAATGATTTCAAATTCATGCCATCACCCAATCTCTTTATCCCTTATAATGAAGCTTCCCGCTTGTAACCCTACACTTTTTGAAAGGAGTGCGTCATGGACAAGAAAGTGACCGTCGTCGGCGCCGGCAACGTCGGTGCCACAGCCGCCCAACGGCTGGCCGAAAAAGAGCTGTGTGATGTGGTGTTGGTGGACATCATCGAGGGGGTTCCTCAGGGCAAGTCCCTGGATCTGACAGAGGCCGCCCCCATCGAAAAACACGACGCCCGCCTGACCGGTACCAACACTTACGACGCTACAGCCGGCTCGAATATCATCATCATTACCGCAGGCATTCCGCGCAAACCGGGAATGAGCCGCGACGATTTGCTCGGCACCAACGCCGGCATCATGAAAAAGGTGACGGAACAAGTTGCCAAGCTGTCGCCGGATGCGGTTATTATCATCGTCAGCAATCCG
>JBAVJU010000168.1:0-3242 GCA_049687935.1 Desulfobacterales bacterium
CGGCTATCGGCGGTCTGATGTCGCAGCTCGACAAGACGTTTCCAACGAACGACTGCGCCATGTGAATCATCTCTCCCAAACTGGTCGAGGTCGGCCGGCACCTGAACATCGAAATTCTGACAAATACCGAACTTTTCGGGCTCGACGGGGAACCGGGGCGCTTCAAAGCCTGCGTGCGCCAGCAGCCCCGCTTCGTCGATCTGGACAAGTGCACCAGCTGCGGTGAGTGCGCCAAGGTCTGCCCAATCGACGTTTCGAGCGAATACGACGAAGGGCTTTCGAAACGGAAGGCTGCCTTCAAGAAATACGCCCAGGCCATCCCGGGCGGCTACGCCATCACCAAACGGGGCACCGCCCCGTGCCGGGCGACCTGCCCGGCGCACGTGAGCGTTCAGGGGTACATCGCTCTGATCACCGCCGGCAAATACCGCGAGGCAGTCGAGCTGTTTAAAAAAGAGCACCCCTTTCCGGGTGTCTGCGGCCGGGTCTGCCACCATCCCTGCGAGGGCGCTTGCACCCGCACGGAAGTGGACGAGCCATTGGCCATCATGAACCTGCACCGGTTTCTGGCCGACTGGGACCGTCAAACGGATCAACCGTTCACGCCGGAAAAAAAAGAGGCCCGGCCCGAGAAGGTGGCCATCATCGGTGCCGGTCCGGCGGGTCTGACCTGCGCCTACTTTCTCGCCATCGACGGCTATGCGGTCACTGTTTTCGAGAAACTGCCGGTCCTGGGCGGCATGCTGTCGGTGGGAATACCCGCCTATCGGCTGCCGCGCGACATCATCGAATCTGAAATTCAGGTTATTCGCGACCTGGGCGTGCAGTTCAAGACCGGCGTGGAGATCGGCAAGGATTTTACCGTCGGCCAGCTTCGCGAGCAGGGTTTCAAGGCCTTTTTCCTTGGGATCGACTCTCAGGAGTGCAAGGTATTGGGCATCGAGGGTGAAGACGTTGAAGGCGTCTACCCGGGGCTCGAATTCCTCAAGCAGGTCAACCTCGGCAACCGGGTCAAGCTGGGCGACCGGGTGGCGGTGATCGGCGGCGGCAACGTGGCCATGGATGCGGTTCGCACGGCCCGGCGCACCGGCAGTTCAAAGCCCTTTATCATCTACCGGCGCAGTCTGGAAGAGATGCCGGCCAACGTCGAGGAGATCGAGGAGTGCCGCGATGAAGGCATCGAGATCATGACGCTCACCAACCCGTTGCGGGTGATCGCCGAGGCCGGCCGCGTCAAGGCGGTCGAATGCCAGCGCATGCAACTGGGCGAGCCGGACGAGAGCGGTCGGCGCCGCCCCGTGCCGGTCCCCGACAGCGCGTTTACCCTCGAAGTGGATGCGGTCATACCGGCGATCGGGCAGGAATCGGACTGGGCCTGCCTGACGGATGAATGTGCGTGCACGCTGAGCGACTGGGGTACACTCCAGGTCGACCCGGTGACGCTGCAGTCCAGTGACCCCGACATATTCGCCGGCGGTGACGCGGTCACCGGCCCCCGCACGGTGGTCGAGGCGATCGGGGCCGGTAAGGAGGCCGCGATGTCGATCGATCGCTTTCTGCAGGGCCGGGATCTCCATGAAGGACGGCCGGTCCGGTGGGAGGGCGTCAAAGACGTGCCGACGGAAGGTCGTGAACATCTGCCGCGGGTGGCCATGACCTGCGCCCCGGCCGCGCAGCGGATTCAAAACTTCAACGAAGTCCAACTCGGTTACGATGAAATCGGTTCGCGCCGGGAAGCCAGGCGGTGCCTTGAATGCGGCGTTTGCTCCGAATGCTACCAGTGCGTGTCGGCCTGCCTGGCCGGTGCCGTGGACCATGGTCAACAGGTGGTTGAAAAAGAGATCGAGATCGGCTCTCTGGTTCTTTGCCCCGGCAGCGAACCCTTCGATCCTTCCGGCCTGGAGGCCTTTTACCACTACAACAGCAGCCCCAACGTGATGACCAGTCTCGAATTCGAGCGGTTCCTGAGTGCCTCGGGTCCCACGATGGGCCACCTGGTACGGCCCTCCGACGAAAAGGAGCCGAAGAGAATTGCCTGGTTGCAGTGCGTCGGCTCGCGCGACACCAACCGCTGCGGCAACGGGTATTGCTCGTCGGTCTGCTGCATGTACGCGATCAAGGACGCCATGATCGCAAAGGAACACGCTCACGGAGACCTGGAGTGCGCCATTTTCAACATGGACATCCGCACCTTCGGCAAGGATTACGAAAAGTACTACCTGCGCGCCAGGGACAAGGCCGGGGTGAGATTCGTCAAGGCGCGTATCCACACCATCGACGAGGTCGGCGAAAACCGGGACCTGCGCATTCGCTACGCCGACGAAAGCGGCCAGGTGCAGGAAGAGTTTTTTGACATCGTGGTGCTGTCGGTCGGGCTTCAGATCTCGGAATCGACCGCCGCTCTGGCGCGCCGTCTGAATGTCGATCTCGACGGATACAAATTTGCGGTGACCCGCCCGTTCACACCCGTGGAAACCTCCCGCCCCGGGGTCTTTGCCTGCGGCGTGTTTCAGGCCCCCAAAGACATCCCCAGTTCGGTGACCGAAGCCAGTGCGGCTGCCTGCCTGGCCGGCGGCCGCCTGGCTGAGGCCCGCCATACCCTGACCCGGAGCGTCGAAATTCCTCAAGAAATCGACGTGACGGAGCAGGAACCGCGTGTCGGCGTGTTTGTCTGCAACTGCGGGGTCAACATCGCCGCCGTCGTCGACGTCAAGACAGTCGAAGAATATGCCGGAAGCCTTCCCCACGTGGTCTATGCCGGCCAGAACCTGTTTACCTGCAGCCAGGACTCCCAGGAGGCGATGAAGGCGGTTATCAAAGAACATCGGCTCAACCGGGTGGTCGTGGCCGCCTGCACCCCTAAAACCCACGAGGGCATCTTTATGGACACCCTGGAGGGAGTGGGGTTGAACAAATACCTGCTGGAGATGGCCAACATCCGCAACCAGGATTCCTGGGTCCATGCGGACAATCCCCAGCAGGCCACTGCCAAGGCCAAGGAACTGGTGCAGATGGCCGTCGCCCGGGCCGAAACGCTCCATCCGCTCCGGGAAAAGGTGATTCCGGTCAATCAGCGGGCGGTGATTGTCGGCGGCGGGGTGGCCGGCATGAATGCGGCCATCGGACTGGCCGACCAGGGCTACGAGGTGGTCCTGATCGAAAAGGAAGAAAGACTGGGTGGAATGGCCGGCCGTCTGACCTTCACGATCGAGGGGGAAGACGTTCAGGCCTACCTCGAAAAC
>JBAVJU010000169.1:0-2492 GCA_049687935.1 Desulfobacterales bacterium
ATTGGCAACCGATCGCCCGTGTCGATCCGCTCGATAGATTTGATGCGTCCCCCATCAAAGCGAAGCCTGACGGGATGTCCCGGTCGGTGCTGAGACGGAATCTTGAAATCGTTGAGGTGCACTTCAATGGACCCCTTTGTCATGCGCATCTCGCCCTGGTTGTTCGGCCGACCGGTAACCGTCCGATATCCCAAACTTTTGAGTTTCTCTGCCAGGTTTTTCTGGTCGAACACCTGACCGGGATACAGCAAGGTGGTATCGGAATAAACCGTGGAGGGCATGCGCCAGAGTCGGGCCGAAAAACGCTTTTCAATTCGCCCCGACAGATACCATCCGTATAATGTCACGGCAGTTGAAACCAGAACCAGCAGAATCAATAACCATTTGATCGATTTCTTCAGCATACATTTTTCTAAATGAGTGAAATGAGCTGTCTGGGGAGGGACTGGATCAGGACTGAATCAGATTTTCGCCATTCGGGTCGTGATTCTCAGCGCCCTCTTCCGCTCGATTTAGCAAAAGCCGGGGCCGTCTATCTCGTTAATAGTCCCCAGCCAGCGCCTCCAGAGCATGACGCCGATAGTCGTTAAAATGTTCAAAAGCACAGATGCGGTCGTAATCATGCATTATGTCCCGCATGGTGCGGCTGCCCAGGCGATTCGCAAGGATCTGCCTCACCTTTATGAGTGTCTCGAGATCGATTGCTTGTTTGACAAAGTCGAAGACTCCCTGCGACAGCATAAAACCAGTCTTGTGCCGCAACAGCAGCGTCCGGTAAGCAGTGGCGGTTTTGTTATACAACATCTTTGTATTGAAGGCCATCCGTCGTTTCCGGATATCCGTCAGGGCATTTCTTTCGTACAACCGCCCCCTACCCGTATCGAAAACCACCGTGTTCATCGTAAAATCAAGCGCACTCAGCAAATTATCGAGATGAGGTTTCAGGCCGTACTTTTTGATGATCGTAAAATCCCTTAGCAGGCAGATGTCAACGCTGTAAATCGACCCCGCCGGTTTCCAGCGAACCCCCCCGAGATCGGTTATGAAGCAACGTCCCACCGGCAAGAGTTCCGCCAAGAGTGTGCCGCCGGCCACATTGTCGACGAAAAGATCGATGTCTTCTATGGCCGGTCTATAACCGTGGATGGATTCGATAATCAGGTTGCGAATTGCGCCGCCGACCAGGTATAGGACGGCTCCTTGCGGGAGCGCAGCCTTTAAATGTGTCAACGCCGTTCGAACCGGAACCTGAGAGATGAAATGTCCGATTTTGGCTTCTATGGTACTGACGTCCGTCACGCTGAGCTTTCTCGCCGGTGGTCGCCGGTTTCGGACAACCGCCGCCGGCTGCTTTTAACGGATGGTTTTTTTAAGTCATACTACCGTGCTCGGAGCCCAATTGACAAACAAAAAGTGGCCGAAATCAAAGGTCCGACAGAGGTCTTCGCAATTGCAGAAAATAACAGTTTCAATCGACCTGCGGATAAGAGGGCTTAACGCGGTGCGGATTTCAGGAAAGGTTTGACTGTGCAGGTGTTTTTAAGAATTAAGCGCTGGCCATTATTGTGGCGGATTCACGGATCCGGCTCTTCACAATCGAATGTCGTATCCGATTCTTCACTGCTCTCGTCGAAATCACCCCAGGGGATTGATTTTTTGAACTCTTTTTCGATCATGTCTTCCCAATTGTAGCCGGGTCGGTACTCTTCATGCATAATGCCGTGTCTTTCTATTCATTAAATCTGCCGCTCCGGTGTGGAGGCGTAAAGCTTAAATACATAACTCCCCGGGTGACGCACCGCAGGGAGTTATGAGAGGATATAAAGGATGTTTCAGCAGCCCGGTTCGAATTGCGCTTCCGTTGTTAATGTTAACGATCTGACAATTACTTCAGGCTTAGGGTTCGTCTCAGTTTCAGAGGGTTGAAAGTTTTGTTCAGGGTACCGTTCCAACTCGTTCCGTTTTGGGATTAAATGGTTAGATTCAAAATCAACTCATTTCTCAAGATCGGCTCTGAAACATCCTTTATACGCTTGGTTGAGGTGCCATCCGAATAAACTATCCTGAAGTCCACCTATTACGCTTCGTTTTTTGGTACTTCCGGTCAACTTTCAGCATTAACGGGCGTTCGAGAAGGAGTATTCCTAAAATTCAGGTTCCGAAGCGGACGAAGTGTCTTGGAGATCCGCTGGCCGGAGTACCGGTACCTTTAGATACAATTTATATGCCAACAGTTCAATTTTATATTTTAGTGAAATTTTTTATAGTTACCATCACGTAACTGTCCAGCCGACGAGCTCGAATGACAAAATTAGGCCAAATAATTGACAAAAAGTGTCATTCGGAAGATGAAATCCATGAGTGCATCATGGAACCTGGAAGGGAACTATTTTGCGATCACAATCAGGACAGAATTCTGAACACGCTGGGCTATGCTTTCCAAATCTCCGGGATCACTCGGCAGGGAATTTATATCGGTGCCGTGGGCCGGC
>JBAVJU010000170.1:0-2701 GCA_049687935.1 Desulfobacterales bacterium
CCGCCGTTTTGCAGGGTCTGCAGCCATTCCATCTCTTTTCCAATCCGCCTTTTCGATATCAAATCGTCAATCAGGTAGGCTTTGTAACTGTCTTCGGGACTGTTTTTGTCGAATGCGGCTTCAAGAAAGACATCACCGATGAGGGAATGGTTTCTGAACCTTCCCGTTGCCGGCTGCAGGGTCGATACGATTCCCAGTTTGCCGCCGTATTCATCCCAGGCTTCCAGCGGCAGACTGACGGGCAAAACAAGGTCCGCTATGGCTGTCGTCTCGTCCATAAAATTGCTGAAAGACACGACGAACAGCGCATCCTTCTGCAGGATGCGCTCGATATCACCGGTTGTGGGATTCGTATATACGGGATTGACGTTGTTCAACAGAAGAAGCTCGACCGGTTCCTTGTCAAGGGTCTCGAAGAAATCCAGAACTTCCGCCCGGGTGGCGGCAATTTCAACCCGGTGCCGCTGCGCGAAGTCGTGCAGTGGAAGCTGCGGATTTAAAATCCAGTTGAGGTAATTGACTGCCAGGTCGGTCTGCAGCGCATTCGGTCCGGCGGCGGCGGCGCCGGTCCCGAGTACCAATGGATTTTCTGCCTCGCGCAATGCAGAGATCAGTTGTGCATAGTTTTCGACACCAATCCCGGTCAATTCGACCACCCGATCTTTGGTGTATGGCGCGGTGGCACTCTCAAGTTCAGCGCGCAAAGACGTTGTCGAATCGTTGAAACGACCGCTGCGCAGGGCTTCGCCGATCAGGCCGAAAGCCAGCACCGCCTCGCTGCCGGGTCGACAGGCCAACCAGAAGTCGGCGTTGGCGGCGGTGAGCGCCATGTGAGGACCGATGTGGAAAAACCGGCCTTTGCGCTCATCCCGCAAAGCGTGCATCGATTTGAACTTGCGGGCGTATTCGACCGGAGAGATCCAGGTTTCCAGAAAATCGGCCCCGAAGCCGATCAGGACGTCGGCATCCTCCATTCGATACGAGGGCAACCCCTTGACGTTGAAAACGGCCTCATTGGCCGCCTTCAGCGACTCGTAGGCAAAGGGCTCATAAAATAGCGGTCCATCCGACTTCCAGCTCTGTAGAGATTTTTTGAAGAGTTTTTCCAGGCTAGTGCCGACGACCTCGGTCAGCATCCGCACTCTGTTGGGGCCGGCACCGGCGGCCGCTTCGGCTTTGGTTTTGAGAATAGTGCCGGCCTCGTTGAAGGTGATCGGTCGCCAACCGCCGTTTTCTTTCAGCAGCGGCGTATTGATCCGGTCCGGATTGAAGAGCCCCTGAACCGCTGCTTGGCCGCGCATGCAGAGCTTGCCCCGGTTTATCGGATGCAAGGGGTTGCCTTCGACCTTGATCACACGCCCTTCCCGGTTCTTGACCAGGATACCGCATCCCGCTGGACACTCTCGGCAAGTGGACGCATACCAAGAAGCATCACCTGTCACCATGTCGTCGGGTGCATGAACCAGTGAATAGAGTGTCTTATCTGGTCGGGGTTGGTTGTATGGGTCGGGGGTACAGCCGGCGGCCATCGAAATGCTGCTCATGCCGACAATCTTCAGGAAGGTGCGTCGATTCATTTAACCGGGTTCTCCATAGACGGGATGCGTTGGCGCCGTTCGCTTCAATCGTTGTGCACCGTCGACCCTGTTATGCATATGAATTTCAAGCATTGGCTTTAGTAAGGTTAGGGGGTGGCAGGGGCAAGGCTTTTAAAGCGAGTAATAAAAATTAGCCACCGTGTCAAGAACTGTTGCGGCAATACCGACAAATATCCACTACAGTGACATCGACGGGGCTTCCGGGTTTTCCCTCCTTCCGGTGATGTTCTGCCCGATTGACGGGCGAAATCATAATGATTAGACATCTCATAGTGGTTATTGACACAAACGACAACCTCGACCGGCGACATTAGAGTAGGAAATGGCGAACGGTCGGCACACAATATCGAGGAGGCTGAAATGAACGAACGGGAAGAACTGCTGCAGGAATTGATGGACGTTATTGGAGAGGAAGGCTGCGGGGTCTCATGCGAAGAGGCCACCCTTTACAAAGACGAGGAAGGTTGGAAAATGATGCTCGAGGGCTTCATGGCGCCCTGGAACCTGGGTCAAACGCTTGCAGAAGCGAAAACGCGTATCCGGGAGTATGCGTCGATGGGGTTTGGTCTCAGTTAGTTTCCGTCCATAAATGGCCCTTTTTCGCAATTTCGGCGTCGATTAGCGGTATCGCTTGTGCGGCGTACGAAAGTACGCCTCCGCGCAATACCGATGATTTCCTTGAACTTGCAAAAAATTGCACATTTCTGGATCGGAAACTGATCAGGACTTTTTATGAAACTGGGGATGGACAGCCGTTGATCTTCAGCTCGAGGATCTCTCGCGCATTCTCAGGTTGATCTCGAGATGTTCCAGCGCCAGTCTGACCACATCACCGGTCTGCGGATGATCCGCCACGTATGTCTTGAAAAATGCGCGAACGAGTTCCGACCGGTCGAGACCGGCCGTCGGCACGATTGCGGCGATCACTCTCTCGTAAAGCAGGGGGTGAAAGGCTTCGAGTTCCGACAGGTGCACCAGGTACCAGTCCCAGAGATGAACGACCGCGTGGGGATTTGCGGTTGCCGCAACGATTGGAATGAATTTATTGCGGTCGGGCACCTCTGCAAGGGCAAATTGCAGGGCGCTCTCGATAACCCGTTTGT
>JBAVJU010000171.1:0-5445 GCA_049687935.1 Desulfobacterales bacterium
GATCTGCAGCAACAGCTGGACCAACCGGATGTCGACCGGCAGCATCTGATCAATCGAGAAAAAAAGCGTTTGATGCTCGCCATCCAGGACTTGGAAGAGGCACCGCTGGAAAAATTCGGATCCCAGAAAAACAAGCGCCGGCAGGTAGGCTATTACAAATACCGCCTGGAAAAATTGCTGGCCGATCCGGATGAGTATATCAAGTACCCGGAATCGGAATCCGATTGACGGCCGGCCGTGCAGCAGCGGGTGGTCCGCCGGTTTTACCGGTGTTGACGATGATCCCGTGCTGCACATAAAGGCATCGCCATTCACGATGCGGTTAGATCAATTGGTTGTCCATTTTCCGGACCAGAAGCAGGTTCTCGTCTCCACATAATCCAACTTCACCGCTGAAAAATCTCCCGCAGTGCCTTTTCAACATGCACCGACGTGGGCACCAAGCCCTGAGTCACCATGATCTGTTCGGTTTGTTTCCAGGCCGCCGTATCGATAAAACCGATCGGAAGGGCGGCATCGGGCTGGACCAGGCTTCTGGTGATGGCCAGCTCCCGCTGCAGGGTTTCGACCGATGAGTCCTTGTCGTAGCGCCGCAGTGTTTCAATGGCCTTGCTCGCATTGACCGGGTCCATGGCGGCTTTCCAGCCCCTCAGCAGGGCCGCGGCAAACTTGAGGACGGTTTCCGGATTATTTTTAATCATCTCCCCGGAAGTCACCAGAGAGTTGGCAACGAAACGCACGCCGTAATCGACTGGGTTGAAGAACGCAAAGTTATCACCGGAACCGCGCAGTTTTTCCCCGAGGAAAACGGCCTGGGTATTGCGGTAGACCGGCCAGAAATTGACTTTTTTCTGAAAAAACGGTGTGTAGTCCTGGCGCACGCTGTACAAGGTCACATCATCCGCGGAGAGCCCTCCTTTTGCCAGCAGTGTGCGCAGGATGGTCTCATCGTTGCCGCCAAACGTCACCCCCAGGACCTGGCCCTTCAAATCGGACAGGCTGTTGATTTTGATTGTGTCGGGCCGATAAATCCACTGAAGAGGATTGACCTGAAAGAATTGGGCGATGACGACGACATCGGCCCCTTTGGACAACGCCCGGATCACCTGATCGGCAGAAGCCACACCGAACTGCGCCCGCCCCAGTTCCAACTCCCGGAGGGCGTCCCGTTCGGGCCCGCCTTCCTTGATGTCAACCGTCAACCCCTCGTCAGAAAAAAACTGGTGGACATCAGCGTAAAGATCGCCCACGACACTGGTGTTGAAGAGCCATTTCAGCCGGTAAGTGATGGTGTCACCGGCTTTTTCCTTCCTGCCGCAGCCGAGTCCGATCAGGACTGCCAAGGCCACGACCACCAGTCGAACGATTTTCGGTGATTTCGTTTCGGTAGCCAGCAATGATAGATTCCTCCACTTATTCCGTTTATTCCTTGGAAATTTTTCTCCGTCGAACAAACAAAAAAAAGAGGCTAATAACGTGCCTGCCCGTGAAATTTTTCCGGTAAATGACGGCAGACTATTTTCCGGTCCAGGCCCTACGGATTATGACGCCGGAAAGCTCCAAAACACCCTGATACACCGAGAGGGTGATGCCGATCAGAAAGAGGGCCACCAAAATTTTGGCCAAATTGCTTTGGTAGAGGGCGACCCGAATGCTGTAGCCAATCCCGGCATTGGCGGCAATGAACTCGGCCACAATGGTGCCGGCCATCGCCAGAGTGGCGCTACCGGCAATCACCGTGGTCAGCTTGTTCAGATTTTCAAAGGCACGGATCTTGACTTCCAGTTGCCAGCGCATGCGGCCGGTTACGCTGAAAAAATGTTCGATGTCCACAACCGGTTCGGCCATGATGCCGATAACGGAAAGCAGCACTGGAAAATAGCAGATCATGGCCGCAATCAGCAGCCGGGTCAGCAGTCCGTCCCCCAGAAGAATGAAAATAATCGGTGCGATGGCCACGATCGGATAGGCCTGGACATTATAGGCCGCGACTTTGATGAACGATCCAAACCAGGTGGCCTGCCGGCCGGCGATCCCCACCAGCAAGGCGATGAATATCGATATGACCTGCCCGGTGACCGCCACCGCCAGTGTGTTCAGGACATCGAAAAAATAGCGTTCGAATTCCTCGGTACCGGTATGCCAGATGTCGACCGGGCCCGGAATCACGTAATCGGACAGCCCCAGACCATACTTGATCAAGAGCAAGCAGGCGAGACCGATCGCATAGATGATCAGAAACTGGTATATCCGCCTATGAAGAAGCATTGACGATCTCCAGCATGGTCTGATCGAGCCTGCCCTTGTCGATTTCGCAATCGATCCGGGCGTCCTGCCCGCGGATGACAATCGACTGCGGGTGACGTTCCGCACCTCTCAAAACAACAATTTCACGGCAGAATTTAGACACTTCGACGACATTGTGGGAGATGTAGAGAAAATGGCGCTGCGGATAAAGCGTTTTGATCCGCAGAATGATCTTCTCGCGGGTCAGTTCATCGACGTTGGCAAGGCTTTCGTCCATGATCAGCAAATCGAAATCCTGCAGAAGATAGCGCAGGAGATTGACTCTGTTCTGCTGTCCCAAGGAGAGTTGGGAAAACCGCTGCCGCAAACAGTCTTCCAGTCCGAAGATCGAGATCAATTCTTCCCGACGTTCCAGTCGGCCGGCGGGGGTGATCTTCTCGAGGTGTTTTCCGACACCCGACCAGCCGGGCAGGCGCTCCGTATTGTATGAATAAAGAAACGTCTTCATCCCCTCGCAGCCGACTTCTCCGGAAAAATGTCGCATATCGCCGGTCAAGATTTTGGCCAACGATGTCTTACCGACGCCCGATGGTCCGAAAAGGGAGTTGAACCCCGGTTCTTTTAATTCGAATGACAGATCCTGGAAGACAAAATTCGACGAACCCGGATATTTGAGGGCCAAGTTTTGGATCTGCAGGCTCATAGGCGGGTTTTCAAAATCAGTCTACTTTTCGCGCCCCGCCGGGTCGAACAACCGTGATAGCCTGTTTTTCAGGGTATCCAGAAGCGGTTTGCGAATCTGCACGTTAAGGTAAAGATCGCCGGGCGACTCCCCGCCCTTGCCGTCAAGCCCCATGCCGGTCAGGCGAATTCTCTGTCCCTGGCGGATGCCCGGCGGTATCTTCACCAGCAGCTTCTTCGTTTTCTCACGCAGAAAATAAGCGTACGGCCCACCGGTCTGTGCCAGTTGCGGACTGATGTGAATCGTATCGTGGACGTCCACACCCTTTTCCGGCAGGTCAACGCCAGTGATGTTTTTCATAAATCGGCGAGCGAGTTTGCCGAGCACCCCGCCTTGCGGCAACAGGGGACCTTGCCGGGTGTTGGCGTGTCCGGAACCGGTGAAGATAAACCCCCTGGCAAACATTCCGGGACGTCTGAACTCGAAACTCCGATACCCTGGACCATAAAACTCCCTGAAGATGTCTTCGACTCCCCTGACGCCGAAGGCGCGGGCCATCTCTTCGAAAACCTGGTGAATGTCCGAACCTCGGAAAATATCCTGGTCGCTGTAACTCTGCCTGAAACGGCTGTGGGCAGTGTCGCCGTATCGCTGTCGCAGGCCGTCGTAATCACGCCGCTTAGTGGTATCCGCCAGCACGGCATAGGCTTCGTTGATTTTTTTCATCTGTTCCGCTGCTTCGGGATTGTCCGGGTTGCGGTCCGGATGAAACCGGTAGGCCAATTTGCGGTAGGCATCCTTTATTTGCCGTGTGGTGGCGTTTTCATCAACGCCCAGAAGACGGTAATAGTCGCTGGTTGTCATGTGAATCCATGCTCCCCGCTCAAAGGCGGTTTTCCTGCTTTTGCGGCTAAGGTAAAACAAACCCGGCTGCGAAACAAGCATAAAGCGCGCGCA
This sequence comes from Desulfobacterales bacterium, assembly GCA_049687935.1. GTDB lineage: Bacteria > Desulfobacterota > Desulfobacteria > Desulfobacterales > SG8-13 > JARFQH01. The sequence goes on from JBAVJU010000171.1 coordinate 3,887, forward strand.
TACCGGACGGATTCAACCTTGCCGGCAAAAGGATCACGGTGCTATACTTGATACACAACACGTATCCGTCCCTGTAAAGGAGAACGCATGTCCGATTCGAGTGTCAAGAGCACGGAGCGGGATTATGACGTCATCATCGTGGGCGGCGGCCCGGCCGGAATGTTTGCAGCCTATTACCTCTGCGAGCATTCGGGCTTGCGCGTGCTGTTGATCGAAATGGGCAAAGAGCCCCTGAAACGAAAATGCCCGATGAGTGACAACCAGGAGTGTCTCGGATGCAAGCCCTGTCACATTCTGTCCGGGATCGGCGGCGCGGGCCTTTTTTCGGACGGCAAGCTCAACTATATTCACAAGTTGGGCAAAAGCGACCTGACCCAGTTCATGCCGCGCCCCCAGGCAGAAGCCCTGATCGATGAGACCGAAACGATTTTCAATCGTTTCGGAATGGACAGCCCGGTCTACCCGACGGATATGGCCGAAGCCCGCAAAATCCGTCAGAAGGCCAAGCGGTACGGTATCGACCTGCTGATCATCCGGCAAAAGCATCTTGGAAGCGACTGCCTGCCCGAGCATATTGCCGCCATGCGTGATTACATCAAATCGAAAGGGGTGGTGTTTCACACCTCCGAGGAGGTCAAGGATGTCATTGTCGAAAACAAGCGGGTGACCGGCGTCGTGACCAACCGCGGGGCATACCGTGCCGGAAAGGTCATACTGGCACCTGGCCGGGTGGGCGCCAACTGGATCGGTTCCCTGGCGCTAAAATACGACATCGGTCTCAAGCAGCGCGGCATCGAGGTCGGCGTGAGGGTCGAGGTGCACAACGACATCATGCAGGATCTTTGCAACGTCATCTACGATCCGACGTTTTTCATCCAGACCAGCAAATACGACGACCAGACACGCACTTTCTGTACCAACCAAGGCGGCTTCGTCACGCAGGAAAACTATAGCCGTTTCGTGTGTGTCAACGGTCACGCCTTCCGCCACCGAAAGTCCGAAAATACCAATTTCGCCTTTCTGTCGAAGGTGGTCCTGACCGAGCCGGTGACCGACAACCAGGCGTACGGGGAAGCCATCGGCAGTTTGGCATCGCTGATCGGCGGCGGCAAGCCGATTCTGCAACGCTTCGGCGACCTCAAGCGCGGCCGGCGCAGCACCTGGAACCGCATCAAGAAAGGCTATATAGAGCCCAGTCTCATCGACGTGGTCTGTGGCGACATCGCCATGGCCCTACCCGAGAGGATCCTGACCAACATCTTCGAGGGTCTCGACAAGCTCAATCTCGTCATTCCGGGCGTTTCCAATGACGAGACCCTGCTCTATGCGCCCGAGATAAAGTTTTTCGCCACCCAACTCGAAACCACCGGCAACCTGGAAACGAAAATCAAGGGGATGTACGTGGCCGGGGATGGCCCGGGGGTGGCCGGCAACATCGTTTCCGCCAGCGCCACCGGTCTGATTCCCGCCAAAGATATCGTCTCGCGATAATAGGAAAACACCGATAACCAAAGAACGATGGGGTGCAATTGCCGATTTTTGCAGACGCGGCGTTATCT
>JBAVJU010000172.1:0-2624 GCA_049687935.1 Desulfobacterales bacterium
GCGGTCGTTTGTGCGGCCAGCCGGCTATTGAATTCCGGCCAGAGCTGCATTGCCGCCAAGCGTTTCGTGGTGGTCGAGGCTGTTCGACAGTCCTTCGAGACATTGCTCGTCGATCAGATGCGGGCCAGAAAAATGGGCGACCCCTTGGAGGAAAGCGTTGAAATCGGTCCGCAAGCGCGCTTCGACCTGCGCGAAGACCTTCACCGACAGGTTCGCCAAAGTGTTGAAAGAGGTGCCCGCTGTCTGTTGGGAGGTCATCTGCCGGACGGCCCGGGTGCCTTTTATCCCCCCACGGTCTTGACCGAGGTGAACAAGGGAATGCCGGTCTATGACGAGGAAACCTTTGGACCCGTGGCGGCTGTTATCGGTGTCAAAGACGAAAAAGAGGCGATTCGGATCGCCAACGACACCGTGTTCGGGTTGGGGGCGGCCGTTTTCACGCGCGACATCGCCAGAGGCGAACGCATTGCCGCAACCGCCCTCGACGCCGGGAGTTGCTTTGTCAATGCATTTGTCAAATCGGATCCGCGTCTGCCGTTCGGCGGAATCAAGGAGAGCGGCTACGGGCGTGAGTTGTCGCACTACGGCATCAAGGAGTTTGTCAACATCAAGACGGTCTATATTTAGGGGCGGATGTTTTTGCAGCGCTGCCGCTGTCAGGAGCATTTCAAGGACAGCCGGCCGCTTTCGGAACACTCGGGGGCCTCAAAATTCTTGCACTACTCCGCGCAATAGATGACGGTTGATTTGTGAACCACGGACAAACAACATTTGCTCCCGGCGGGATGGCAACCGGTATCGGCAGTCTACCGTTCGAAAATCCGGAGAAGGCACTGGCACTGATCCTGTCCGAGCTGCCGGAAGCACCACATTGGCCTCAACTGCCGCGCCGCAGCAGTCGCGAACATTTCGTCCACCAGTTCCTGCAGCCCCTGGTGGCCTGCGGTATGGTGGTTCTCCGTGACAACCGCTGGGTGTTCGACATGGCAAGGGACACCAGTGCCGAGTGCCTGACCGACTTTTACACCACCTGTTTGCCGGCCGAAGAGGGCGACGCCGAATGCCTGCGTTCTTTTCTGCCGTCTCCGGAGGCGGCCGCCGGTTTTCACGCCTTTCTCTCCCGGATGCGGTTCGAGGACATCGACCGCGCCCGATTTCTCAAGGGCCAAATTGCCGGTCCGCTGACGGTTGCTCTCGAACTGAAAGATGAAGAAGGCCGCCCGGCCTATTACCAGGGGGACCTGCGCGACACCATCGTGCGGACGCTGGCACTGAATGCCCGCTGCCAGGCCGCGGCTCTGGCCGGTCTCGGCCGCACCCCGATCATCTTCGTAGATGATCCAGCCATCAGCGCGTGCGGATCACGGCTCCACCTCGCCCTCAGCCGGGAGACGATCCTGGAAGATCTGAATTTCATTTTTACGGCGATCCGATCGGAGGGGGCCATCACCGGGGTTCATTCCTGTGAGGCCGTCGATTGGTCGCTGCTGATGGAATCTCCAGTCCAGATTCTCAGCCTGGACGCCTATCGCTTCGGCACCTCGCTCATTCCGTATGCCGCACAGCTGCAAGCTTTCATCGAGCGCGGCGGCGTCGTTGCCTGGGGGATCGTGCCGACCCTGGATGATCCGTTCCGTGAATCGGGCGAGTCACTTTTGCGACGGCTTAACGGCCTTTGGGACCAACTTTTCCTCAAAGGTCCGGACAGAGCGTCGGTGGTGCGGCACAGCATGATCACGCCCGCTTGCGGCACCGGTCTGCTCACGGCAGACCAGGCCGAACGCATCTATCGGCTTACGGCCGAAGTCTCCGGTCTCGTTCGGAAATAACCGGGCTGGCAAGACTCGATCTCGGCAGTTCAGGAAATAAAAAGCCATGCTTAAGAAAATCATATCCGGTGGCCAGACCGGAGCCGACCGGGCGGCCCTTGACGTCGCCATCAACCTGGGAATCCCGCACGGCGGTTGGGTGCCAAAGAGCAGAAAGGCCGAGGACGGACCGGTGCCCGCGCACTATCAGCTCAAGGAAATGCCAACCGAGAGCTACCCAGCCAGGACTGAAGCGAATGTGGCCGATTCCGACGGAACGCTGATCATTACGCACGGCGAGCTCAAAGGCGGATCAAGATTGACCAGGGAGCACGCCCTTAAACACGGAAAACCCCATCTTCACATCGATCTCGACGTGCTTCGCGGAGACGACGTTTTGTATGCGATCGTCAACTGGATCGTGGAAAACCATATTGCGGTTTTGAACGTGGCCGGATCGAGAGCCAGTGAGGATCCGGCCCTCTACGACAGCGTATTCGAGGTCCTGAACAATGCGGTTTTACTGCTCAAGATACGACGGATGCGCCATCCTTCGGAACGGCCACAAACGCTCGACGATGCCGTGAACCGGCTCATCGCCGAGCTGCCGTTCAAGGAACGAACAAAAATCGGCAGCATGGCCAAGGAAGACCTTTGGCCCTTGTACCCGGAATTCATGCCCCACATTCGCGATGACTTCGGGCTTTGGGATGACAACACGGCACTTTTGGCGTCGTGCAGAACGGTTGTCGGAGACCCCCAGCTGCATCAGGACGAGGCCGGACCGCTGATTGTCAGAAAACTCTGGGAAAAACT
>JBAVJU010000173.1:0-1603 GCA_049687935.1 Desulfobacterales bacterium
AAAGTGCTGCTCAAGGAAGGCTATGCCTATATCACCGAAGAAACCCATCATCCGGCGGCGGTCCACGCCAGTGCGGCCTGGGAACGATCCTACAACACTTTTTCGATGCGCCAGATATTCGACTACACTTTTGACGAGTGGCAGCCGGATTGTCGCTGGTGGACGGCCCCGGTTTCACGCAAGGTTCAGGATCCTTATCGACGCATCATCCTCTACGACGACCTCGCGGCGGCCGAGGCGGACTTTGCCCGTCATCGCATCCACTCGCGGAGCGCCTTGGAGCGGGCCGAGGTGCTCGTCCTGACCCTCGGACTGACAGAGATTTGGGAAGATTCCCGCGACGGTTCGGTCATTTGTCTGCCCTCCGGACCCTACGTCAACGAAGGCGGCGACATGAACCGCTACCGGTTCCGGGTCAGCCGCTACGCCGAGAACCTTGCCAACCTCGAGCGCATCCATGCCCTCATGGCCGCTTACAATCCCCGGTGTGCGCTGCTGGTCACGGTATCGCCGGTGCACCTCTGGGCCACGTTTCGCAAGGATATCGACGTCATCGGCGCCAGCTGCAACTCGAAATCAACCCTGCGGGCGGTGGCGGACGAGTTCGCGGCCGGCCACGACAACGTATTTTATTTTCCGGCTTTTGAAATGGCCACCATTTATCAGCCGCTCATGGGGCGAACCTGGTTCAGCGACGGCAAGGAAAATTTTCACGTCGACAAACAAACCGTAAAATTTATCATGCGCCATTTTTTTAACATGTATGCCTCGCGTTAAGGAGGTTCTAAGATGAAGAAAAACCATCCCAGCCGATTGTTCGGCCTTAAGGCCTTGATAGCGTCTTTTGGGTTTGCAGTGTTAACCGGCTGTTTGGCCAACTATGGCCGATTGGAAATAAACAGTGCGGTCGAGCAGGCTTTCAGAAACCATGAAATGCTCGATCATTACCAGTACTATTACAGCGGCCGCGAGAACAAGCCCTCGGCAATCATCGGCATCGATCCGGCCTTTCAATTCAGTTCCAAATACTGGACCGCGATCGAGCCGTCGCAGTTCGAGACCATGGTCGGACGTATGTTTCCGGAATACGGGTTTCTCTACGGCGCCTACATACTGGCCCCGGACGGCAGAAAAGCGGGGGTGTGGTACTCATGGGTGAACATCTTTACCGCCAAATTCGAGGATGATCGGATCATCGTTTTTTCACCGGAACCGCATGCGGAGGTCGACGACGGCGGGTTTTTCGAAGACCGCTAGTTATTGCCATACTCTCAGGCGAAGGACGGTAATGTGCCGATCGGGCGGGAAGTCGCACGAACATCGGGACATCATTCGTATTGCCCGGCAGAAAGATTCATTTATCGGCTTGACACGTTGTGAATCTGCAATTCATAAGACATAAATCGGCCGTTATCCAATGACATTGACTTAAGGGCTCAATTTCCCCCTTTGAAAAGGGGGAGACTCAATGGTGCCAATTTATTCAAAGCGGGTCTTTCGAAGGCATCCCTCAATGTAACAGCATGGGTCATTTATCCGTAAAAAGAAGGCATATGGAATTCGAACCGGTCATCGGGCTGGAGGTACACGCCCAACTCAACAC
>JBAVJU010000174.1:0-4010 GCA_049687935.1 Desulfobacterales bacterium
GTAATGATCATTTCACCGCCGACCTTTCCCAAAATACCGGCTCCGATATAAAGAAGTATTCGATAGCGGTCCATCAGTTTCGTCAGCAAGGAACTCGTAAACACGATAAACGGAATGCTCAGCCCCAGGCCAAAAAGCAGCAGGAAAAAGTTGCCATGCGAAGCTCCGGCGACCGCCAGCATGTTGTCAGTCCCCATGCTCATATCGGCCACGATAATAATCCAAAAAGCCTTCCAGAGACTGCCCGCTTTTCTTTTATCATCAGGTTCCGAATCCTCGATCAGTAATTTCACGGCCAGCCAAAGAATAAGGGTGCCTCCGGCAAGCTTTACAAATTGGAGCGACAGTAACTTAGCGATCAAGAAAGTAGATGTCACACGGACCACAACAGCTCCGGCGGCACCCAGAACAATGCCCCAGCGCCGTGAGTGCTCGGGTAGGCTATTCACCGCCATTGCAATGACAACGGCATTGTCACCTGCCAGCATCAGGTCGATGAAAACGATGCTCATCAAGGAAGTCAGGAATTGCCAGCTCAAATCGATGTGCCCGAACATGGAATTACCTGATTCGGATAGCTTTTCTGGGTTACCGCCGAGACTTTATTCCGAAGGTTGCTGAAGGAGAGGTGCCACATCCAAAATGCGGTTTTTCCGTCTACCCGACGAACACCGTTACTTAAGCTCGGCCTTGGCTTCCTTGACCATTCCCCTCATCGACTCCCCGAGCTGGCCGAGCATTTTTCGCTTTCTTTATAACCAACCATTCCACCCATTATTAATGCCTTTGTAACAGGTCGAATGGCCCTACCGAGCAATGGGACAGCCACCGGCGTAGCCAGGATGATTCCGACACCAATCACCATGTTGCTTAAATTGAATCCGTTCTTGAAAAGATCCATAGTCCGTTCCCTTTGGACCAATGGCAACGTTCATAAATATTTCCTAATATCGTTAAAATCAAATGTCAATCATGTTAAATAAAAATTTTATCTTGCGGCGATGAAATGACAGGTGGGCCGTCCGTCATCGGAAGTGATCGGCTCCGATGAAAAATAATGTCGTTCGACACAGTTGCCGCGTTTGTTTGTCTCGTCCATTTGTCGCCGGCTTTCGAAGAGATGAGGTGATTGGTTTTTACATAGACATTCACCGGCCGGTGACGGTCACGCCGCCTCACGGCCGGTCCGTGGCGGCCGATGACGGTCCGCCGCATCGACGGATTCGAGCAGGGGACCATGAACGGCGGTAAATCGCTCGACGCCTTCTTCACCCATGAATCGCTTCAGGAGACGCGGGTCTGTCTTTCTCAAATCCACCATCAGCAGTCCGTCCACGACGTCTGAAAATTCGCGATCGAGGTTGAAGCAGATCAGGCGGCCGTTCAATTTCAAATACTGTCGCAACAGGACCGGTATGCCCTTGCCGTCCTTTTCGATCTCCGAGATCAGCAACGAAATGTCGTCGAGGTCATTGACGGCGGTATTCAGCAACCGGCCGGTGCCCCCCATCAGGACTCTGGCCCGATAGGGTTTGCGGGGAGCAACGAAACGTGACAGGCTGGTGTCGAAGCGTTTGGTTTGCAGGAAACGGACGATCAGGTCGCGTGAGACGGTGTGATAATCATTGCTGATGCTCACAGGACCGAAGAGAAGGTTGTATTGCGGATTCTGTGCGACGAAGGCGCCGATCCCCTTCCAGAGAAGCATGAGGCTGTTGAACTTCTTCTGGTATTCGGGGCGGATGAAAGAGCGCCCGAATTCGATGGCACTGGCCAGCCGTTTGAGCAGCGCCGGCTTGTACCGGAAGAGCTGATTGGTGTACAGACCCCGCGCCCCGTAATGCCCCAGTATGACGTCGGTCAATCCCAGTCGGTAGGCGCCGACCAATTCGGCGGAAGCGTGATTCCATAGAAACAGGTGCAGGTAATGGGCATCGAAGCGATCCAGGTCGACGGTTCTTCCGGTGCCCTCGCTTGCGTCGCGGAAGGTGATTTCCCGCAGGCGGCCGATCTCGTTCAGTAAATTTGGAACTTGTGAAGCCCGGGCAATGTAGACCGCAAAATCGCCGCCGTCAATCAACCGCTGGTCTTGTGGCAAGCCCGTCAGATCGGCTTGGAGTTGAGACCGCGCCACTGGGGCCATGATCGGTTGTGGCCGCCTCTTGTCGTTTCGCGCCACCACGAGTCGCAGTCTGGGTCGGGCCTTGTCGACATCCCGGTTTTTGAGAAAATGGGTCCTCAGCCGCAAATACTCTGTCAGCGCCGCGTCGGTATCATATTTGTTCAACGCCTGCCAGGGAATCGCCTTGCCTACGAAGAGTCGGATACGACGCCTGCTCTTGTTCATCAGTTCACGCGGCAGTAAGGCCGTTCGAAGTCGGGGATGAAGCACTCCCAAAAGCTGAAACAGCAGGCTGTTCCGTCCGGGGAAAAAAACCGGCAGCACTGCCGCCCGGGTGCGGCGGGCGACGGCCGCGATGTGGGGGCTCCAGGCCGGATCGGCCACCCGCCCTTTTTTCCAACGGAAACTGGCGACCTCGCCGGCCGGAAAAGCCGCCAGAACACCGCCGGTTTTCAACCACGAGACGGCGGATTTCAATCCCTTCAGGCTTCCGCTCACCGATCCGGGGGCACCGAAAGGGTCGACCGGCATGATCAGGTCCCCGATGCCGTCAACACGCTTGAGCAGATAATTGGCCAGAATCCGGAGATCCGATCTGGCCTGCAGCAGCACGGCCCCGAGGACCACCCCTTCGATTCCGCCGAAAGGATGATTGGCCACCACCACCAGCGGTCCTTGCCGCGGGATGTTGCGCAGATCTTCCGGACAGAGGTCGTAGCCGACCCCCAATGCTGTCAACGCGCTTTCAAAGATGTCCCTTGGACCTTTGGACGCATCCAGTGTTTTACGATATTCGGCGTAGCATCGGTTCACGCGGTCGAGGGACAGGATGACGTCGAAGACCGGCTGAATCAGTGATGTCGTGCGGCGCCTGACTCCCGAATCGAAGCCGGACGTCAGATCGATCAGCTTCGATGATGGGGGCGGCGAATGTCTCTGGGAAAGGCGATCGGCAAGTTCTGCAGTCATGGCACTCCATATCCTCCGGGTAATTCGGCTGTTGAAAGATACATGTTGGCATGTTCCGGTAACCGCTGATAGACAACTACACGGACAGATAGGGATATTGTGCTCTTTTTTGATTAGCGAAACGACAGGATTCTGTGAGAAATCAGTTAGCTGACCAGGGGCTGCACGACAACTATGACAGAAAAGTCAAGACAGATTCACGGATACTATTTAGCACAGCGCATGCAGAAACATAAAGAACGGGGGGAGGCAGGTTATCAAAATTTAGCACCATCCTAACACTATCCTAATATTTTAAGTTCTATAAATCGTTTCTGAGCGGATTCGTGAATTATTGATGGGTTTGCACTGGATACTGTTCCTCGGAAAAATATGATTTCAAAGAATTACCAGATAAAATCGTTTCTGGACGCCATAGAGGGCAAAACCTACACAGAGGCTATCTCTCTCGCCAAACATGAAGTAACCGAGGCGGAGCACCTTTTGCTCATTTTCAGATCGACCGAAAATGATATCCCGATCGGAGTAATCGGTTACGTCGAAGGTTTGAAGGAGTTCATTCTGTTTTTTCGATACTCCGTCTTGAAGAAACGGTTTTCGAAGGACCGGTATAACAAACTGTTCTGCCCACACCTGAGAGGTGCCGAAAACACCTGATCCCCATCACTGAACCTGAGGTTGACGACGTATATGATTCGTTATAGACACCGAATTCGTTATCTGATCGGCAGCCTTGAAAAGGAGGCAGAGTGTGGATCCGAACGATCAAGTTTATGTCAGATTGCAAAAACACCTGGACGGTCAGGCCGTCGGTTTCCCGGCCACCCGGTCAGGAGTTGAAATAAAAATTCTGAAACACATCTTTACGCCGGAAGAGGCTGACATCGTCTCTTATTTGAGCTATAAACCGGAGCCGCTC
>JBAVJU010000175.1:0-4999 GCA_049687935.1 Desulfobacterales bacterium
TCGACGGCCGTTTTCAGAAAACGATCCGGGCGACCGTGCGGGTTGAGGCCCTGGCGCCGGTGGTCGTGGCCGCCCGGCCGATCGGCCGCCTGAGACCGATTACGAACGATGATCTCAAAACGGAAAAAATGGATCTCACGGAGCTGCCCGTCGGTGTCATGACCGATGCCGAGGATATCATCGGCAAGCGGGCCCGTCGGAACATCGACGCCGGGGATATTTTGCGGCCCGACCTGATCGAGATGCCGCCGCTGGTAAAGAGAGGGGACATGGTTGTGATCGTAGCCGAATCCGGAGGCATCAAGGTGACCGCCACCGGCGAGGTCAAAAGCGACGGGCTGCGCGGCGAGCGGGTCAAGGTGGTTAACCTCGACTCCAGCAAACACTTTACCGCCCGGGTCGTGGACAAACAAACCGTGAGGGTCGAGTTTTGACAGTCTAAAAGGGAAAAGTTCATGCGGAGTCATAAAAAAGCGACGATGTGGCTCATACTGGCGGCGATGGTGCTGGCGGCGTTTTCGGCGGCCGTGACGACCGGGTGTTCGACTGCGGCGCAAACCCTCGCCAAGACCACAGGCCCGCCGGAAGCAACGCGTTTGTCCGTCACGCAAGTGCCGGACGGCGCGGCGGTCAGCTTGCCGGACGAAGAGAACGGGTCGCTGTGGCAGGACGGCGGCGTTTTCAGTGACCTGTTCGATTTGCCCAAGGCGCGCCGGGTCGGTGATATCGTGACGATCAAAATCGTCGAGTCTTCGAGCGCCACGAACCAGGCCAATACCCTGACGGAACGCGACTCGAGCCTGTCGGCCAGGATCGATGCCTTCCTGGGGTTGGAAAAAAAATATTTGGATCCCAACAACCCCGGCTACAATGCGGGACGTAATTTCAACCCCTTCGGGGAAATCAAGGGCGGCATGACATCAAAATTCGACGGGACGGGCACAACCAGCCGCAGCGGTGATCTGACGGCCTACATAACGGCCAGGGTGACCGAGGTCCTGCCGAACGGCAACCTCATGATCGAGGGCTCCAGGGAGATAGAAGTCAACAACGAGAAGCAGTTCATTACCCTGGCGGGCGTCATCCGCACCCGTGACGTTGCGGCCGACAATATTATTTTATCCACTTACATCTCCGGGGCCCGCATTACGTATTCCGGAGTGGGCATCGTCGACGAACGTCAGCGCCCGGGGTGGTTTGCAAACATTATGAACAAGGTCTGGCCCTTCTGAACCGCCGCGACGATTTAACGAACGGTATGGATATGAAGTGCCTAAAGTGAACTAAAGTGAGCTAAAGTGCCTAAAGAGAAATGAAGTGCCTGAAGTGTCTTCAACGGTCTCAACGGGCACAACGGGCTCAACGGACCAACGGGCACAACGGGCTAAACGGGCTAACGGGCTAAACCGGCCCAACGGGCCCACGGACCCACCGAACAATTGGGAGTCACTATGAGACGCTTTGCAGAAACCCGGCCAGCGACTGAAAAGATCACAGCGGTTTTCCTCTGGGTCCTCTGCGCATTGCTGCTCTGCCAGGCGCCGGTCCAGGCCGCGCGCCTCAAGGATATCATCGACATCAAAGGGGCCCGCCAGAACCAGCTCGTCGGCTACGGCCTGGTGGTCGGGCTCGCCGGCACCGGGGATGGGAAGAATTCCGTGTTCACGTCCCAGTCCCTGGCGGCGCTGCTGGACAAAATGGGGGTTACGGTCAACCCGGAGCAGTTAAAAGGGAACAATGTGGCCGCCGTCATGGTAACGGCCGACCTGCCGCCCTTTGCGAGGGTTGGAAGCCGCATCGATGTGGTCGTGAGCGCCATCGGCGGGGCCGAGAGCCTAATGAGTGGAACACTGCTCCTGACGCCGCTGCGCGCCGCCAACGGTCAGGTTTACGCCGTAGCCCAGGGCCCTGTCAGCACGGGCGGCTTCCTTGTCAGGGGCGCCTCGGCCGGCGTTGCCAAGAACTTCCCCACCGTGGGACGGGTGGCGGATGGGGCCCTGATCGAACGCGAATTGTCGATGGCGTTCAACGAAAAAGACCGGCTTTGTCTGGCACTGCGGGTGCCGGATTTCACCACCGCCTCACGGGTGGCCGCAGCCATCAATGCCACCGTCTTTGACGGGGCGGCCTCGACACCCGACGGGGGGACCGTGAATGTCATCGTCCCACAGAATTACCTGGGCAACGTCGTTGCCTTTGTCTCCATGATCGAAAACTTGGAAGTCACACCGGACGTCGAATCGAAGGTTGTGATCAACGAGCGGACTGGGACCGTCATCATGGGCGAGACCGTCCGGATATCCACTGTCGCCATCGCACACGGCAACCTGAGCATCCAGATCAGCGAGTCGGCCAATGTTTCACAGCCGCTGCCCTTTTCAGACGGCCGGACAGTGGCGACGCCCCAGACAGACGTGGCGGTTCAGGAAGGCCGCAGTCCGATCTATGTGATGAACCAAGGGGTCAGTATCGGCGACGTGGTCCGGGCCCTGAATGCGCTCGGTGTCTCACCCAGGGATCTGATCGCCATATTTCAAGCCCTCAAAGCGGCCGGTGCCCTGCAGGCCAAACTGGAGATCATCTAATGACCGATACTTTCCTGACCCCGGGATTACTGCGGCCTCCAGGTGGCGCACGTCCGACGGCTGTCGGCCACCGCGCCAACGACGAAAACTGCGGGCGGTTGCGGGAGGCCTGCTCTGAATTCGAGGCCCTTTTCATCAATCTGCTGCTCAAGGAACTGCGGGCCACGGTCGGCAAATCCGGCTTGATGGACGGCGGGCGGGCGGAAGAGGTTTACACCGGCATGATGGACACCGAAATGGCGCGGGACCTGGCCGCCAAGGGCGGTATCGGCCTGGCCGCCATTCTTTACCGGCAACTGGAACCCGCGCGGGCGGAACGGCTATCGGTTCCGGGCCCGTCTGATCCGGCCGGCTCAGAAACCGCAGCAAGGCGCCGGCAGAGCCCCGGACGGGCCGGTGACGCTAAAGTTTTGATGCCCGCTGCCGATAAACCGACTGAAGCGCCTTGAACAAATGCAGGTATGTCAGGACCGAGGCGGCCGCTGCTGCGATGACGTCACCATCGGTTCGAACAAAGGGCCGGAATGGTTCCGGCGGCTGCCCTTGGAGCGTTTTCCATGAGAAAAGGGTCATGAAAATCAGCGCTAAACAGTCACCGAGCGGCCTGCTGGCCGGCCTCGGCCCCCTTGGCGAAAACCGCAGGGTGGAGGTGATTGAAACACTGCCGGCGCCGCAGGAACCGAATGCAGACCAGGTGGTTTTGTCGCCTGCAGCCCGGGAGGTTCAGGAGGCTCTGCGGCAGATCCACTCGCTTCCCGATGGGCACGGTGAAGCGGCGGCGGCTCTGAAGGAACAGGTCCAAAGAAATACCTATCCGTTTGACTTTCGGTTCATCGCCCGGAAGATGATGACGGAACAGCTGGTGAACCAGGCGCTTTAAACCAGGAGATTTCCGGACACCGTCAGAAATGAGATCATGCAGGACACCCTGAACCGATTGCTGGCGCTTCTTGACACGCTCGAGCGCGTCTATCGGTCGTTGCGCGGTGAACTCGAAAACGAGCGCGCGGCTTTGACTGCAGCCAATCTGGCCGACTTCTTGGTCGCCAGGGACCGGAAAGAAGCCTTGCTGAACCGCCTGCAAGAGCTTGAAGATCACCGTAAGCGGCTGACCGATCAACTCGCCGCGGAACTCGACCTGGCACCGGCAACGGTCACCGTCAGTCGCCTGGCCCACCACCTGGCGCCGGCAGAAGCCGGACGGCTGAAAGTCTGCGGTGACAGGTTGACGGCGACCCTGGCGCAGGTCGGAAATCTGAACGGGGCCAACCGGGCATTGATCGGGGCGTCTTTGGGATTTGTAGAAGGCTCGCTGCAGATGCTGCAGGGTCTCAGGCGCCCGGCGTCGATCTACCATCACAACGGTCGGATGCACAGCGCGCCTTGCAGCGGCACGCTCCTGGCCGATGACTACTAAGGCGAACGGCGGATGGCAAACGGCAAATGGCAAAGGGCGAACGGCGGATGGCGGAAATCGGGTGAGACGTAAAAGGGAACGAAAACTATCATGGCCAACATTATCGGTCTGCTCGACATCGGTAAAAGCGCGCTGCTGACTCACCAGCAGTCGATCAACGTCACGGGTCACAACATCGCCAACGTGAATACCCCCGGCTACACCCGCCAGCGGGTGAACCTGGCGGCCAACTCGCCGCTCGATTCTACACCGGGACAGATGGGCGACGGCGTGGTGGCCGTCGACATTCAGCGGGTTTATGACCGCTACGTCAGCGGTCGGATCAACACTGAACAGCAGGGCCTCGGCCGTTGGGAGGCTCAGAAAAACGCCCTGGAGAGCGTCGAGATCGCCTTCGACGAAGCCGGCGGTTACGGTCTGAGCGGATCCATGACCGAATTCTGGAATGCCTGGCAGGACCTGTCCAACACTCCCTCGGGTCACACCGAACGCGTTTCCCTGCTGTCCAAGAGCCTCTCCCTGACGAGCGCCTTCAACAACACCGCTGCCGGTCTGCAGCAACAGCAGGTCGATTTGGATGCCGTTGTCCGGGGAGGCGTCGATGACATCAATGCCCTGGCGGCCGAAATTGCCGATCTCAATCGCAAAATCGGTGAAATCGAAACCGGCGTTCAGAATGCCAACGACTTGCGCGACCGCCGGGACCTTCTGGTGACCCGCCTTGCCGAACTCGTCGATGTCAGCACTTTCGAAGACGGACAGGGGCGCGTCACCGTTTCCGTCGCCAACGGTCGGCCGCTGGTCGAAAACGGTCAGGCGTGGCGCCTGGGGACGACAACCAACGCTGCCGGGCACCAGAACGTGACCTGGATCGATTCGAGCGGAACAGCCGTCGACATTACCGCGAATATCAATGGCGGCAAACTGAAGGGCTGGCTTGACGTCCGCGATGCCGCCATTCCCGATTATCTGGCGCGTCTCGATGAATTGGCCGGTG
>JBAVJU010000176.1:0-18394 GCA_049687935.1 Desulfobacterales bacterium
GTCCTCATCACTTGTGCAGCGCGCCGCCGCAAGCACGATCAACACCACTATCATAAATATTCTCATCTTTCATTTTTATCAGATTTGTGGGAAAATAGCTTCCTTGGTCGAGATCTGTCGGGTCAACGCTGAAAGGTTGGGCTGCAGGAATATGAAATTCAATGGAATCATGGGCGTGTTTTCGAGTGATTTTGCCGTGGACCTGGGCACCGCCAACACACGCATCTACGTCAAGGGAAAGGGGATCGTTTTAAACGAACCGTCGATCGTCGCCGTCAGAACAATCAGCGAGTCGAGAAGCAAAGCGATCGCTTTTGGTTCGGAAGCCAAAGACATGCAAGGCAAGACACCGGCCGATATCACCCTCATGCGCCCCATTCGTGACGGCGTCATCGCCGACTTCGAAGCCATCGCCGCCTTGCTCAAGTTTTTTATTCGCAAAGTCCACAGCCGGTATAAATTCGTCAAACCAAGAATCGTCTTTGCCGTGCCGCACGCCATCACCGAGGTCGAAAAGCGTGCCATCAGGGAAACCGCCGAAATGGTGGGCGCCCGGGAAGCCCCTCTGGTCAGCGGCCCGATCGCTACCGCCATCGGCGCCGGGATGCCGGTCACGGACGCCACCTGCAGCATGATCGTCGATATCGGTGCGGGCAAGACAGAAGCAGCAGCCATATCGCTGCTGGGGATCGTTGAATGCCGGTCGAATCAATCCTCGGGCGATAAAATGGATTTCACCATCAGCCAGTATCTCAAAAATTCTTACGATCTGCTGGTGGGCGAACACACGGCCGAAAATATCAAGGCGCAGATCAGCTGTTTCGGCGATTTGGATCAACCCGACGAGGAGATAGAAATCAGGGGGCGCGACCCGCACACGGGAATCCCCAAAATCTTGACCATCCCGACACAGGAAATTTGGAAGTCAATGTCCGGTCAGATCGACTCTGTCGCCCGCCAGATAAAAACCGTGCTGGAAAATATCCCACCCGAGCTGTCGGCGGATGTCATCGACAGGGGCATCACCTTGACCGGTGGCGTGGCCATGCTCAGAAACATCGGCCGCTACTTGGGGAAAGAACTCTGCCTTAATGTGAACATCGCCGCGGAACCTCTTTCGACAGCGGTTCTTGGTGCCGGACGGCTTCTCGAAGAAGATAAGCTGCTGGAAAGGATATCGATCGAATAGCCTTTTTTTATTATTTTCTTTGCACAGTATTCCCCTCATTTTTATCATGAATTTTATTAAAAATCCTGATACCTATTGAACAGCAGACAGATTTGTCCACAATTTCATTCCCATCGGCAGCGCACCAAGCGGAGACGTGATGGACTTTTCAATTCCGGTTGAGCTTGCGGCAGAGTTGGAAGATTTCGACGTATTTCTCAAGGAAAAGGTATCACCGAACCTGCCGACCTGGAACCGCGACGGGAGTGTTCCCCGAGGCTTTTTTCAGATGATGGGGAGCGCTGGATGGTACGGATACCGCTGGCAAGACGAGCGCCTGGTCAAACGACCCGGTTTGCGCGAGACCCTGCTTCTCGAGCGGATCGCAAAACTGTCGCCGGGGGTTGCGGTTACCGTGTTGATCGTCTCCGACCTCGGATTGACGGCATTAAACCTATTCGGTACCAACGGGCAGTTAGAGCGTTTCGGAGCGGCAGCCGCAAGGGGCGAGAGTCTGATCTGCTTTGGCAATACCGAGAATCTGGCCGGCAGCGACGCGGCCGGCATCGCCATGTCCGCCGAAAAGACGAACGGCGGCTGGGTCTTGAACGGTTCCAAGGCCTACACGACCAACGGACTGATCAGCGATCTGGCCGTCGTCACGGCGGTGACCGAACCGGAGGCCCCGCGCAGCCGGCGGATATCGATGTTTCTGGTCGAGTTGGATTCGGAGGGAATCGGCCGTAAAAAACTCAACAAGCAGGTCTGGATCCCATCCGATTTGTCGCGGATCGAATTCGACCACGTCTTTGTTCCCAATGACCACCTTATGGGAAATCAGGGAAAAGGCCTCCAGCAAACGCTGACGGTTTTCACCAACAGCCGGATTCCCATCGGCGGCCTGGCCCTGGGAACCGCGGCAGGGGCCTTTGATTTGGCCGTGCAGAGGGCAAGGCGCCGCACTGTTTTCGGCAGACCGATCACCGAGTTCCAGTCCAAGGCCTTCGAGATCGCCGATTTCTATGCGCGTCTCGAAGCCGCCCGGTTGATGGTCTACCGCGCGGCCACGGCTATGGACAGCGGGGCTGATTTCAGGTTCGAGGCCTCCCTGGCCAAATACCTGGCGGTTGAGATTGCCAAAGAAGTGTGCCCATGGGCAGCCGACCTCTTCGGGGCTGCATCGGTTGTGCGCGAACACCCGGTGCACAAATTTCCCATGGACGCCTGGGCCGTCTCGCTGGCTGAAGGGACGCAGGATGTGCAGAAGTTGATCATATTCCGTGAAATTATGAATAAACGGTTCCAAGGCGACGGCTGACCATTCTGGCCGATTTTAAAGAATATCTAAACAATGTTTAACGTTGATGACATCACCCGGCAGGTGCGGCATAACTGCGACATTTCAGATGCACAGCATGCGGGGCTTTATTCCATTTGCGGCCTGGCATTGCGGTTGAGGGATCTCTACAAGTGGGAAAACCGGCTGCCTCCCTGGGTCGAAAAGGATTCCGCCGAAATTCTGGAATGGATCGACGCCAGGGAAAACAGGTGGGAAAAATTAGTCGACATGAAGCCGGCTAACCTTGCCATCGGCGGCCGTCGGTTCGATCTATTCGACACCTCGGGGATAAACGCCGTTCTCGAACCCTTCGGTCTGTATTACGGTGCCGGTTATGCCTACAGCCTGAAGCCGACCTTTCTGCTGGCCCGCCTCGAGCACACGTCGCAGGTCGACGGACACACCGTTTATACCCTCGGGCACGAGTTGGCGCGCGATCTGCTGACCATCCCAGCTCTCTCCCAGGACGATGGCATCATTCTGCGGCGGGAAGCGGCACAGCTTTTCCTGTGGGACAAGATTTTTTACATCAAAAAGTCGGGCCGTCCGGCTCTCAAATTCGCCCTTTTTCACTGTGGTATGGAGAATCCCGCCAATGCCGAGCTGCAGCGCAACCTGGACAGAATCCTGGACGTGCAGAGCCGAACCTACCTCTATCATGAAATCGGTGAAAGGGAAGACACGGTTTTCGACCGTGACAAGTGGCGAGAGATCATTGCCGCCTATCCCCACACGCCGGTTGAACTCGCCGCCCGCGCGGTGAAAGATCTCCTGGCCGATACCGGTGAGAAAGGCCCGCTGCAATACATCATGGACCGCAGGGATGCAGCCGCCTTGGGACTTTTCGTGGCTTTCTTCGATGGCTTGGGAAAGGAGTTCTTCCCGGAACTGTTTGTCGCTTTTCAGCTTTTTACCGGATCCGGTGACTGGCAGTTGATTGCTGAAGCGGCCGCTGCCGGAAACCGTACCGCCCGGCAGAATGCCGAAACAATTCTGACGATTCATAGGCAAGGGCAACGCCGGCAGGGTCCGCAATGGGCGGCGAAGGAGATCGAAAGGCGTCTGCTCGGCGGTATCGGCAAGCGCAGGTTGCCATGATTCCCGTCACAGCCGATGTCGCCATCGATGAAACCGAAATCCACATGGATTTTGTCCGGGCTTCGGGTCCCGGTGGTCAAAACGTCAACAAAGTGTCATCGGCCGTCCAACTGCGCTTCGATGTCCGGAATACCCCATCGATCCCGGGTGAGATTCGGGAGCGGCTGATTCGCCTGGCCGGGAAGCGGGTGACCACCGAGGGCGTGCTCATTATTCAGGCCTCACGGTTTCGGACCCAGGAACGCAATCGCCAGGATGCGGTCGACCGTCTTGTTCAACTGGTCCGGCGGGCCGCTGAAAAACCGAAACGCCGGGTGAAGACCCGGCGGACTCTGGCATCCAAAGAGCGTCAGCTGGCGAAAAAAAAACGTCGCGGCCGCATCAAAAAAATGCGGCGCATCGTTACGGGAGACGACGCCTGAGAAACTTTTTTGCCGTGCGCAAATGAACGGATCTGACGCCATCGAACGTTTTGGAGTGTACGAGAGACGATAAAAGGAAAGGAGAGGCGATGAAAAAACCAGCTTATCCGACTCTGTTCAAGTCCAAGAGCATCGGCGGACTGCGCTTGAAAAACCGGATCACCATGGCGCCGCTTTACCTGGGGTATGCCGCAGAGGGCGGCAAGGTGTCGCCGCTGCTGGTGGCACACTACCGAATGATGGCCCAAAGCGGAGCGGCCATGATCGTCGTGGAGAATTCCAGCATCACACCGGCCGGTAGCGGGTCCTCGAGGACCCTGCGCTGTGACCATGACCGTTATGTCGATGGACTGGCAGAAATCGCCGCCACCATCAAAGAGCAGCGGTGCCGCGCGGCGCTTCAGATCAACCATGCCGGGCGCTTTGCACGTGCTGTCGAACCCGTGTCCGCCTCAGATGTTCCGGCTTTCGGTCGCACTCCCCGGGCATTGCTGAAAAAAGAGATTACGACGATACAGAAGCAGTTCGCGCGTGCCGCCCACAGAGTCCAGAAGGCCGGGTTTGATTTGGTGGAGCTGCACGGTGGCACCGGATACCTGCTAAGCCAGTTCGTGTCGCCCAGGACCAATTTGCGAAACGATGCCTATGGCGGATCGATCGAAAACCGCATCCGTTTTCCGATCGAGACTCTCAAACAGGTCAAAGACCAAGTGGGCGATTTTCCGGTCGGCTATCGCCTCCTGGCCGACGAGTGGCTGCCCGACGGTCTGACAGTAGCTGAATCCAGCGTTCTGGCTTCTGCGCTGGCGGAAAACGGCGTTGCATACCTATCGGTCATGGGTGGAACCTATGAATCTTTTTTCCTGCCCGATGTGGTCAAAAAATCGCGCCGTCCCGGCTACATGGTGGCGCTGGCCGAGGCCATCAAGAAGGCGGTCAAGGTGCCGGTGATTGCTGCCGGCAGAATATCAAGCCCGGCCAAGGCGGAAGCCATATTGAGTGACAACAAGGCCGATCTTATTGGTCTGGCGCGCATGCTCTGGGTCGATCCTCTGTGGCCGCAGAAAGCCCGCCGAGGCGATGACCGCAAGGTTCTCAACTGCAATACCAAATGTGACGCCTGTTTCCAGTTGGTCATGAAGGGCCAACCGGCCATTTGTCCACGGTGGCCGAAAGAAAAACGGGCTGCTTACCGTGAACTTTTTCACTGAGCCTGGATAAACGATCAGGCAGGAACGCTAAAATATGAGCACGGATTCAGAAACCATCAGGTCTGCTCCCACAGAAATTGTCATTCCAAAGGAAAATGCCGTCTTCCGGCTTGATGCCAACGGGTGCTGGCATAACGAAAGCGGCCGGTTCCGGAACAAGAAAATCATCGACTTTTTTCACGCGTCAATCCGTAAGGATGCCGGAGGGTATTTTTTATTTCAAAACAAGGGCAACTGCACGGAAAAAGTTTATTTTCCGTATGACGATACGGCGCTGTTCGTCTTTGAAGTGATCTTGAGCGACCCTATTACGCTGGTGCTCAACACCGGCGAAAGATTACCACTGGAGCCGCAGAAGCTGTATACTCAAAACGACGCCCTCTATGTGACAGTGGGTGAGCACCGGGTTAAATTTACCGAACGGAGCCTGATGACGATTTCGGGTCATATGACGTTCGAAAATGAAAACTATTTCATCCGTCAAGCCGGGCAGAGATACCAAATTTCGAAGCGTTGAGCCGCCATAGTAACAGCATCAGCCTCGACAAAAGGGCGGTGGAGATTCTCCACCGCCCTTTTGCTCTCTACGGGCTGACAGGTCTTTTTCAATTCATGAGAAAATTTTTACAATACCAGAATTACCGCTAACCCCGCCGCGGCTGACCCAATGCCGGCCACCCGAACGACGATATCGATTTGAGGCCGAGCGGACGAGACTGAATCGGTTTTAGAAGCACGCTAAGCAGCGACGGCAGTGGCCGGGTCAAACGGTGTCCCCGGTGGATAAGCCCGTTGGGCCAGTTCCCGGTCCAGCATGAGCAGGCCCGACTTGTCTTGGCCGACCATCTCAATCTGGTCGGCGATTTTTGAAGCATTGGCTTCCTCCTCGACCTGTTCGTCGGAAAACCAGGCCAGCAGGGGTTCGATGGAATAGTCTTTTTCCTCCCTGGCAATGGTTGTCAGGTCGTTGATTTTACCGGTTATGAACTTTTCGTGTTTGTAGGCATCCTTGAAGGCCTCCGCAGGCGACGACCATTCGGTTTTAAGCTGCTTGAGATCCTGTAGGACAATTTTGCCGCCCCGGTCGATGACATGCCCGAAAAATTTCATGGCGTGAAGCATTTCCTCGTGCGCTTGGCAGCGCATATAATGTCCCATGCCGTCGAGGCTGACGGAATGGAAGTAGGCGGCCATGGAAAGGTAAATGTAATAGGATTCGAGCTCGTTTTTTATCTGGTCGTTAATCGCCTTGTTCAGTCTCTCACCGATCATTGTGCGACTCCTTTCAAATGCTGCGTTGAATAGCCAAATAATGCGTTATTTCCCCGTTTTCATTTCTCACCGGGGCGATCTTCCACTCCATCATGAATTCAGAGCCATCTTTGCGGTAATTGACCGCCTGACCGTGAAAAATTTTGCCTTCGGATAGGTCGCGGCGCAGCCGATCCAGAACGGCGCGATCCGTTTTTGGACCCTGAAGAATCGTCGGCGATTGCCCTGCGAGTTCCTCGTTATCGTAACCGGTCATATCGGTGAAGGATTGGTTGACGAAAACAATGGGAAATCGTGGCTTATTCTCCGTGATCATGATGGCATCGAATGAGTGGGTGATGGCAATTTCGAAAAGCCGTCGCATCAGTCCTTTAAACTGCTCGTCGTGATCAAATATGGTCATCAATTCATACGGTTGCGTCATAAAACGGTTCTCCTTCTGATGTCTCATATGCCGATGATTCTGTGGTGGCTTTGAGGTAATTTCTTCGTCCGCACACCAGTTGCACGTCTATTGTTTCCATACTAATTTAGGACTAATTTAACCATTACCGCCGCCGCCGCAACCTTGGATTAAAAAAGAACACCGGGTCTCTCCATCAAAACAGAAGCCTGGGATTTGAAAACTGTTTATGCCAAGGTGTCGTTATTTACTTGCAGCGGCGGTGCATGGGAGATCTACAGTTGGACCTTCTTGACAGGAGAGTTAGTGGACTTAAATTCTTGTCGGGCAAATCAAACCTTTTTCAGGATATCGCCCTGAAGGTAGAACAATGGTTTGCTCTGACAGTAAATGGTAATCAGCCATATTACCATCTTATACCTCCTTAAACGGGTGGTTCGCGGAAGGCGAGTCACCCGTTTTTAACAACCCGCCATGTATCGGTTAGTGGGTTGGCCTGATCAAAAGGGTCACTCAACAATACCGCCCCATTTGAAACTCTGACGCATGTGGTCTCGCTGACGGTTCGAAAACACGTGATATCCAGATATGCCGAGTTTCAGAGACTTGCCGTCGGGTGCCTTAAGAATGTTAAAAATCGTCGTCATATTTTTTCATGAACTCTGAAAGAGGTGAGAGAGGGGAAAAAACATGTGGGCGCTGCTCGACCGAATTCCCTATCCGCTGTTGATTCTGCTGGCCGTTTTCATGCTGCTGGCGCCGTTTAGGCCGATGCCGCACGTTTTGGAAAAATTGATCATGCTCAAAAATGGGGTGCTCAACAGACCGGTCGACGTTTTCGATCTTTTTTACCACCTTGTCCCGACCATTCTGCTGGCACTGAAAATATACAGGGCGTATAGTCGCTGAAACTCGCCCGGGGCCCGTTCGGCGGTGATCAATCCCCCGACGTCGCCAGGGATTCGCGGTGTAAAAGCGACTTCAGTTTTTCGATGTGACGCTCTTCTTCGGCGATGATTTCATTGAGCTCCTGCCTAGCTGAATCGTCCTGGATAAATGTTTCGAGCATCCGGTAGAAGAGAATGGTGTCTTTTTCGAATTCAATAAATGTCGCGATCATTGTGTTGATTTGGTCGATGCGGCTGAAGTCGACGTCTTCCAGTGAAAAGCTCTGGCCGGCCAGGAGATTTTTGAGCAGATCGCGCCCCATCTCTTCGGCCACCGGATCGGGTTGATCCAGGGTGAGTTTTTCCTGCATTCTCGAAAAACAACGGGCATGCCGGGCCTCTTCGTCTGCCATCCATTCCAACAGTAAGGTCAGGTTCGGATCGGAGAGCTTTTTGATGGCACCACGATAGACGGTTTCGCCGTTTTTCTCCAAGCGGATGGCTATGTCTAGTATCTCTCTTGCTGAAAACACCGTCACCTCCATTACTATAGGATTAGCGGATCAGAAGAAACAATTCGGTCGCCGTGAAATCGTGCAGCCATAGACGCAGTATTTCACCGCTAGGACAATTATTCTCCGAGCATTACATAATCTATACAAGAAACAGCGGGAGAGTTCAACCACGGCAGACCACAGCCGATAACAAACCGAAACTCATTTACCGTCCCTGGGCCGAACTGCTGGTCCAGAGGGCGCCCTGCTAACATTTGAACGCCGGTGTCATTGCTGTTATGCCAGCCGCAAACACCGGTACAGGTACCGCCACACCCACGATGAGATAATGAGTCGCTATGGGCATGTGATGCAGGAGGTCGTGCAGGTGCCTGGTGTTTTCAGCAGTGCCCTGGGGGATATCGGTTACATTTTCAGGTCACCGGAAATGGAAGAAATAGAGACGGTTGTCGAGTTTATCCACGCTCTGGAAAGCGAATAAAGGAAATTCGTCATTCTTCGCTGCGGGCACGGATCAGCAGCAAAGGCCGGTCGACTTGGTTGAGGACTCCCGCAGCGACGCTGCCGTAAAACGCGCGCGAAAGACCGCTACGCCCGTGGCTGGCCATGGCGATCAGGTCGACGGCTTCCCGCTGGGCAACACCGAGAATGGTGCTGACAACCGGTCCGATTTCTGCAAATCTTTTCGTCTCGAAGCCCTTTTCCCTGAATTCTCCCTCAACAACCGCCAGATATGCCTGGGCTTCGTCGATGGCGCGTCGGCTCCCGGACAGACTCTCTTCAGGTTGGATCGTTTTATATCCATCCATGATGATGACGGGCCTGACAACCTGTAAAAAGATGATCTTTGAACGGTACTGCAGGGCAACCTCTTCGACGTGCCGCAGGATTCGTTCGGCTCGACTGGATCCGTCGAGAGGGACGAGGATTTTTTTGTACATGGCGGACCTCCTTGAATCATAAAAGAGTTCGATTAGATGGTTGATTACGCAATTAACGTACCAGCCGTTTGAACAAACAAAACATTTGATTTAAATGTGTTTTGATCAATAGGTAGCCAAGAGTAAAGCCGAAAATGTAAAAAAAGCTGACAAACTGGAAAGCTTTTTTCCAACACCGATCACGTACCCAATCGGTTTTTAAGCTTGACCTTAATGAGCTGAAATTATATAATAATCAGTAAATTTTACGAAGAAAAAGAGTCTGCCGCAATGATCTCTACCATCGCGAATGCGGCTTTTTCAATCCTCTACCGGTCTAATTTTTTACAGTATGATTAAATGGCGACAGCGGCTTAATTTTGAACGGAATCGTGAGGCGTCGCTTCCCTATGAGCGCGCCGACACTCTCATCTCGCCGACCCAGCAGTCGATTCTTTTCTTGCTGGAGGAGGCTCTCGATGAGCGCTACCGTGTTTTCAGCAAAATCAGACTTCAAGATGTGGTGCGGGTTAACCCCGACCTTTCGCCCGGGCAGCACAAGGCGGCCATGAAGCGACTGACTTCTGAGCCGCTCGACCTTGTGATCTGCGAGAAAAAAAACACTGCCATCTTGGGGGTTTTCCTGCTCAACGGCCCGGAAGCTCCTCCAGAGAACGGATACGTTTGCCGGGAAACGGATATCGAGAGTGTTCTGGCGGTTGCCGGCATTCCGGTCGTTCACATTGATGCCTCCAGGGCCTACACCCTCGATGAGATCAGGATCGAGGTATCCCGTACAATCTTTCTGAAATGGAAGCACAATAAAGCGACCCCACTTTCGGAGCCTGCCAGCGACAAAGGTGTGAGAAAAAATGGCGGGCTCGGTTTTTGTCCCCTCTGCGGAGCCCCTTTCGTCAAACGAATCGCCAGAAAAGGCGCCTACGCCGGAAAACACTTTCTGGCCTGTTCGAACTACCCCCAGTGTAAACATGTGCGGCTTGTAAAAGACGATGCCCGCCCGCGTGAAGCCCAGAGATAGATTGACGTCGATATAAAATTTTCCGATTTCTTTTCGAGCCCCTACGCAGGAGTTGTCGCTCTGCCATCGCCGAACATCTCATTTTTTCTAAAATCTATATCAACTCCTCGACGGCTCAATGTAACCGGACGGTTGACTCAAGATTCCTCGCCTCCTGGCGCAATCACTGCAAATATTTGCCATAATTGACTGACATCACCCACGCTTTGACCCGCCGGGTCTTGGAGCAGGAACCGGTCAGTTCGCACTTGCCGTTTAGGACCGATTGTTTTATGGTTACGATCAGGCGACAGCACTGAAAAAAATAGCGTGAGGGGCAACGCACTCTGCTCTCGCCCACATACAGGAAGATGATATAGAACAATGAATTTTATCGACAAAATAAAACACAGCGAGACGGTGAAGGGGCTCTTCCTGGCTCACCTCATAATACTGCTGCAGATTCTTGTCGTCGCCATCATAGGGATGACGGTGGTTTTTATCGGTGGACTGGCTCGATATCTGCTCTGGGTTCTGCTCGGTGGGGGCGCCATCGCCCTTGTCTTGGCCTATGTTATTTACCGTCGCTTTAGAACAAGCGGGCGTGACCTCATCAATAACCTCGATGTGTCAACACTGCAGGGACGTCCTTTTGAAATCCGTTTTCTGGGCGGGCTGATGTCTTTCAAGGTGGGTGATTCCGATGACTTGCCGGCGTTGGAACACAAAGTCAGTCGATCGCTAGCGCAACTGGAAGACACGGAGACCATCCGTAAACGGGAGCTGGCCGAACTGGCACAGCTTTTGGCCGACGATTTGATTTCCACCGAGGAGTTTACCAGAGCCAGGCAAAAAATAATGAAACCAAATTAATTCCTGTTAGAACGGCGTCTACGGCACGGATGGATATGGCCGTTTACGCGTGTCAAGATTAACGAAAAGGTGATGGACGATGCTGCTCGAAAATATGGCTTATACAGAGGTGGAGACCTATCTGAACGAAAAAGATACCATACTTGTCCCCGTCGGCTCCGTTGAACAGCACAGCCCCTATGGATTGATCGGTACCGATTTTATCGTGGCGGAGGCGATCGCCCGCACGGTCGGAGACAACCTGAAACTCATGGTGGCTCCGACCGTGTGCTACGGTGTCTCTCCCCACCACATGGCCTTCAAGGGCACCGTCGCCTTGAGCCCCTCGACACTGATCATCGTAGCCGAAGATATCGTCCGGTCGCTTGTGGCCCACGGTTTTCGGCGCATCCTCTTCATCAACGGTCACGGTGGAAATATAGTGCCACTGAAGACAGCCTTCCGTCAGCTAAAGGACGAGGGGCTTTCCGGTTATTTCGATGTGTTATCATGGTACACGGAAGCCGGTGTAAAACAGGCCTGCCGGGAAGCTTTTGGAGACGATGACGGTCAGCATGCCACTCCCAGTGAAGTGTCGATCACCAGGCACCTCCGGCCTTCGGCGTTCAACGGCAAAGCAGTCTCGGAACAAAAGGTCGAAAGGCCCCAATATTACTGGCCCCTGACAGCCACAGAAATGAGAACGTTTTTCCCCGACGGCCGGATGGAGTCCGCACCCTGGTTGGCGACGGCGGAGCTGGGAAAACAGATTGCCGTCACGGCAGCGGAAGACTTGGAAAAGAAAATAAAGGACATCCTGACCCTGAACGTCCTCTGATCACGATCATTACGATTGTTTCTTGATCTCTTCCAGGGTATCGAGATCGCAAACATCGAAAGTCCGCCCGCATCCGCCGCAGAGCATTTCGCAATCATCAGCCTGAC
This sequence comes from Desulfobacterales bacterium, assembly GCA_049687935.1. GTDB lineage: Bacteria > Desulfobacterota > Desulfobacteria > Desulfobacterales > SG8-13 > JARFQH01. Next base: position 12,051 of record JBAVJU010000176.1, read on the forward strand.
GCCCCCTTCGGCGTTTCAGTGGGTATCGGCAGTCGGGACATTTGAGTTCCTCTTCAGTCTCTTTGTTTTTTGGTGAATCCGTCATTTTCTCTCGCTTTCTTTATAATCCTTGTTAAAGATTATCGATACTGTTGTATCGAGTTTAAGCCTAACCATAATACCGGGTGGAAAGGGGGTCAAGGAGACCAACGGGGCAGAGAATTGAGCAAGCCGTTCCATAGAACGGCTTGCCGGTTCAACTACCGGTTGTGGTATTCGAGGTAGTAGAGCGTGGCGCCGACCGGGGCGAATGAGAGCAGCAGAATGTTCAGGACCGGCACCAGAAATAGCAACCCGAACCCCAGATGAAACGGCAGGGTTTTCAGCAGGAATCTGAATCGTTGCGAAAAGGGTTGCAACCGACGGGCCGGCACCAGGTCGGTATTGTCCCAGGTCAGGAAGATGACGGCAACGCCGGAGGTTATCAGCGTCAGCAGTGGTCCCAGAGGTGTCAACCAGCCCAGAATCATCAGCAGAAGAAGGATCAGGACCGGAAGAGTCGTTCGCGGAATTTCCTGTTTGAACAGAAAAAAGTACTGTCGCAGCAGCGGCATGGTCAGCGGAATCTGCTCCTGCCCGGAGACGAGGCGCTCGGTGATGCGCGACATGGCATCCATGATGATAACCGCGAACAGCAGTTGGGAAGCCAGATAGGCCAGAATGACGGCCACGCCTGTCAGGAGCGCGGCCAGCAGCCACGAGACCACATGCCAGAGCCACACGAGCCAGGCGCTCGCCGGTTCCACCCAAATGAGTTTCAAGATCTCCTGGTGGTGGTACAGAATGAAACCGGCCGCCAGTATGGTCAGCAAAACAACCAGGATGAGGCGAATCAGGCCGAGTAGCAGCAGTTTAGGGGTTTTGATGGCCAGAAGCAGTCCGCGCAGGTGGTAGGATAACCCTTTGACGAAATCCATTCTATATTTCCTTTTGCCGTAATTTAAAAGAAACGTGTGTACCCAGGGACCGTTAATTTAACTGTTGCCGTCCGTTGCAATATGGTATATTTTGTTTTTATATAGATAAGTTGGCGCATTTACCACACTTTTATCAGATTCGAGAGGGAGAAAAATGAAAGTCAAGATCGATTACGATTTGTGTATGGGCGACCGGAATTGCAACAAGGTGTGCCCGGATGTTTTTCAGTATGACGAGGATCAACTGCTCTCAACGGTTCTCGTTGACGTGGTGCCGCCCCATCTCGAAGATGCGGTCCGCAAGGCCGCCAGAGAATGCGCCCCTGGTGCCATAATCGTAGAAGAATGAACCCAGAGAATATAAAAAACCTTGCCGACGCGGTCAAAGATTACTTTAGTCAGTACGAGCTCGAAGATTTGTGCCGCCGGTTCGGTATCGTCTTGAACTATTCCGGGACCAGCCCCAACCTCCGCCGGCTCGCCGGGGACATTCTCTCAAACCCGGATACCGACCAGAATCGGCAATTTCTCCATACCCTGATCAGCGCATTGTTGGAGAGATGTCAGGAGCAGATCCAGAACACCACCCGCGAGGACAATCTCTACCACCAGCAGATGATCCTGCAACTCAATCAACTCAAGCAGTCTTTGAGCCCGGACAAAGCAGGCGCAGCGGCACCGGAAAGCTTACCGGAGCCGGGAGAGTCGATCCGATCGAATCTAGTGGAATTCTTCGGCCGTGCCGGCACAGCCGTTACCGTCGTAGACGCCGATCCCGCTGCCGGCACACTCGACTGCCTGCAAAAAGTGGCGCATCCCATTCGGATTTTGACCAAGGAACCGAAGGGCGGCTTCGACCAAAATTTCATCCGGGTGCTGAAGACATTACATGAACGCGACAAGACCATCGAGCTGCGACTGCACCTCGACATTCACGACCGCGTCATTCTTTTCAACCGTCGATGCTGGCTTAGCGGCGGTCCTCTAAAAGACGCCGCCAATACCTCTTTCACATTGATCGAGGTCATCGACAACCGGGACGCCATTTCCAATCGTGTGGAAAACATGTGGCAGGCGGCCGAGATGCTCATTATCGGTTGAATCGGTCGCTCGTGACGTCGCGACGCTTCAGCCGTTTTTGGTTCTTCGATTTCCGGTTGTCGAAAAGCGTCATGCGGCCGCTCTTTGTGGAAAGCGTTCCACCTCTTTAATTCCCCACACACAGCCGCTCCCCTCCACGACAGGCAAGGGGGCCTTAACACCGCTTTCCGTCATGTACGCCCGGTTTTTCGTGCCAGGATATCGATGTGCTTGGCCATGAAGACCAGTTCGCCGTTTTCGATCTGGGCATGCCGTTTTGCAATCCAGGTCTTGAAATAATCGGGATCGATCTCGGGGTGATGCGCCAGTTCTTCATCGATTGTGTGGACGATATGGTGCAGGAAATAGGATTCCCGCAACGGGTAGCGGCGGCGGCGGGGATAAACGATCCAGTCGGATGCGCCGGCTGCCAGTATTTCGGTCCTGCGCTGTATGAGTTTCATGAGAAGCCGACGTCCTGTGCGGCTGTCACCGGCCGGGCGCCCGTCGACGATGCGCTCGTCCATGCTGCGGTGGTATCGATGGATAACGCGATCGTCGAAATCCGGCGCAATCGCCGGCAATAGAACGGTGTCGCCATCGAAGTTCAAGCTGAGAAAAAGCAGCCCGCCGCTTTTGAGAAGCCGCATCATGCCGCGCAGAAGCGTTTGGATGTCGACCAGGTCCATGAAGGCATGCGCCAAAAGGAGATCCCAAGAATGCGGCGCAGCCTCTGAAACAAGTGCATATGCATCGTCAGTTACTAAGTCCACCCGGATTCTGGTGCCCCCAGCTTCCAGCAGATGAGATGCTTCTTTTTCCCGGGTGACGGCGAAACCCAGGCGTTTCGCCCATCGACTCAAACGGCGCCGGGCTGCCCGGGTGCAGTCCGGATCGATATCAACGGCTGTGTACTGCGATGAGCGGTGCATCAAAGGTCCTGCGGCCATCCGTTCTATCATCGTACCGATGCCGGAGCCGATTTCCAGAACCCGCAAACTCTCTTGCATCTCATGGTCAGCCAGTGCGCCTTGGAGTCTGCCCCAGACGCTGCAGTTCAGCGAACGGTCATCGATTGTTTTCTTGGCGAGGAGGTAGTCGATGAAGTCATATGTCTGCGGATTCGACATCGGTCATCAATCCTTTGCGGTTGCATCCGGTCATTTTGGACGTCCGCAGCCATCGGATGGGTCTTGACTTTGGCGGCGGCGATGCAATTTGTCTCCATGAAGAGGGATTTAGGCGGCGACCACTCCCGGTGCGTCGTCACTTGTTAACGGTAAAACGGGTGATCACTCCGCAAGAGTTTTCAGAAAAACGTGAATTTTCTCCATGGTGTCCTGCCACCCGGGATGCATGCGGAAGGTCGCCAGGGCCCTCCGGCTCATGGCATCGAGTCGATTGCGGTCGGCGTAAAGGTCTTCGACGACCTTTGCCAGACCGGCCGAATCTTCAGGAGCCAAAAGAAAACCGTTTTCTCCCTGTCGGATTATTTCCCGGGCGGCGCCGAGCGACGAACCGACGGCCGGCAGCCCGAAGGCCATTCCTTCGAGAAAGACGATGCCGAAGGCCTCGTGGGAGTAGGGCAGGACCAGGAGGTGGCTTTTTTTCAGAATGGCGGCCAGAGCGGGGCCATCTCGAACACCAAGAAACCGGATATTCTGAGACAGGCCGCAGGCGTCGACCCGGGCGCCGACCTTTCGGGTATGCTGATTGTTCATGGTCAGGCTGCCGACGACGGTCAGGCGCCACACTCGCGTCGAGACCGCAGCCAGCGCGTCGATCAAACGGTCAAGACCCTTGTGCGGCAGCACATTGGCCAAAAAAAGCAGCCGCAAGGGACCCTTTTCCCGTGAGCGTGCAGTGATGGCATCGGTCGAATGCAAGGACCCGAGTCGGTCTCCTGCGGGTTGAGCGATGATGTTTGGGCCAGCAGCGGCACCGCAGGCCGTTGCTGCGTCACGGGTGGTCCGGCTGTTGAAAATAAAGGCATTGACGGATTGCAGGTACTGCTTTTCAACAATTCGTAGCATGGTATTCTGCCACTTTTTCCGGGGTTGGCTGCTCAGCACCTGGTGGAGGAGCGCCACGACCGGTCCGTTGCTGACGGAACGGAGACGGCTGTTCTGAAGAAAAAGGAACGGATGGCAGAGGCCGTCCTGCAGAAGAATATCCGGTGGACGGCGTCTCAGTTGCCGCAGCAGAGCACCCGAGAAATTGCCGGCCAATTGCCGTCCGTAACCCCACCCGGGGGGGAGGGATAAAATGTCCACGACATGCCCCCGGCTGCGCAGGTAATCGACCAGGATGCGGTCATAGAGCGTGCCGCCGGTCAGGGTTTCCAGATCCCCGGTGATCACCAGTCCGACCCGCATCAGAACTCTTTTCGAAATTCGGCCCAGGCGAATTCGTTTTCCCAGATTCTGACGGTGAGGCCCTGCAGGTGAGAATCGATGGATGCAGCCAGCGCCACGCCCATTATCCGGGCCAGGTGCTCCAGGCTCGGATTGAGACCGGTGAATTCGGGCAGGGAATTGAGCGTCTTGTCCCGGTAGCGGCCGACCTGCTCGTCCAGGGCGGCCGTCACGGCATCGATGTCGATCAGGTAACCGTGCCGATCCAGTTGACGGCCTTCCAGGCGGATTTCCACTGCGTAGTGGTGCTCATGGAGTTGGTTTTCCGCACCCCAGTCGCCGCCGATCAGGTAGTGCCGGGCGGTAAATTTGCGTCGAACGGCGACCGCATAGCTCTCATTATTCCTCATCTTTCCTCACATTGGCAAGTTACCATAGGTCAGTACGACCTGAACGGCGGATTCAGGCTGCCGGTCCAACAGGTCGAAGGCCTGCGAAGCCTGTTCAACCGGAAAGCGGTGGGTGATCAATTTGTCCGGCCGAACGGACCGAATCATATCCCAGACCACCGCCAACCGGCGTTCTTTAGACCAGCGGCCCGAGAACTCGGGGGCGATGGTGCTGACCTGACTACTGATCAAACGGATTCTGTTGCGGTGGAACTCTCGGCCAAGATCCAGGGCTGCCCGGCGCGTTCCGTACCATGAACCAACGATGATTCTCGCACCGAAACCGCAGAAGGAAATAGCCTGATTCAGCGCCGCCGGGTCGCCGGAGAGTTCGTAAACGAGATCGGCTTCGCCCCGCAGCACCTTACCGTCAATAATACGGCCCGGATCGCCGACATCCCCCTGGCTCTCCGGCGCGAGTGCCTTATGTGCGCCGACTGCCAGGGACCTTTGGCGTCTGAACGCATAGCGGTCGACGGTCACCAGCTTGGCCAGAGGGAAGCGCGACAGCAGGGCGGTGGTCAAGAGTCCGACGATGCCCTGTCCGAGCACCATCACCCGCTCGCCGATCAGCGGACGTCCGTCCATCATAAAGTTGACGGCGGTCTCCATCGCGGGCACGAACAGCGCATTTTCGGGGTCGATATCCACCGGCAGGGGGATCAGCACCGACGGACTTGCCAGATAGTGGCTCTGATGGGGCTGGAACGAAAAAACCCATCGACCGATCCAGTCCGGATCGACACCTTGCCCGGCGGAAACGACTTGGCCGACGGCGGCATATCCGTAACGGAGAGGGTAACCGAAGGTCCCGGACAACGACGAAATGGTGCTGTCGACCGGCCAGCCGTCGGGGACCTGGCCCCGGTAAACCAAGAGTTCGGTGCCCGGACTAATGGCGCTCATCCGGTTTCGAACGAGGACCTGACCGGCTTCGGCCCCCGGAACCGGTTCTTCAATCACAGATACAGCAAAGGGTTTTTCGAATATGACCGCCGTTTGCGTCATGCCGAATTCCAGTCCGGCTGCGCCCACAGGATCATGTCGTTTCCCAGTTGTTGATAGGCCACCTGGACGAGTGGAACAAACGGGTCCATTCCCGTTCCACGGTCATCGATGGCGTTCAAGCCGCCGATCAGCTTCGGTGCGACGGTGATGATGAACTGGTCGACAAGCCGGGCGCCGACAAAGCTCGTGATGACCCGGGCACCGCCTTCCACCATCAGGATATTGATCTCATGAGCCACGAGAATCTGCATCAGCGCCCGGAGGTCGATTTTTCCGTCTAAAGCGGTTTGACACGGCAGCACAAGTGCACCGGCCTTCAGCAGGTTTTCGCGTCTGGCTCCGTCGGATTCTCGGCGGCTTATGATCCAGCACGCGCTGTTCTCTCTCTGCAGCAGCCTTGCATCTGGCGGTGTTCGCAACCGGGTATCGAGAATAATCGGCCGAGGGCTGTGGCCATCGACGAGTCGGGTGGTCAATTCCGGGTTGTCACTCAAGAC
>JBAVJU010000177.1:0-9589 GCA_049687935.1 Desulfobacterales bacterium
TTCCGAGTCCCAGACCGCGCAGAACCCGGCGATGTTTTTCCGGCCTGCCGATCATGCTTTTCACCATGGTTATCTTCAGTTTCCCTGCCATCGAAAAAACCCTTCCGGTCATAAACCCGATAAAAATAGCCTCATTGCGCCCGTTGATCAAAGCTCTTCCACGTTGATGCCGCGGCGGTTGGCGACCTGCTCCCGGCTTTGAAGCTGCTCAAGACCGGCAATGGTCGCTTTGACGACGTTGTGTGGATTGTGAGAGCCCATGCATTTGGTGAGAACGTTTTGGACGCCTGCGGCCTCGAGCACGGCCCGCACGGCACCGCCGGCAATGAGACCCGTACCGGCGGATGCCGGTTTCAAGAGGACCTTGCCCGCACCGAACCTTCCGACGGTTTCGTAGGGAAGGGTTCCTTCCACCAACGGCACTCGGATCATACTCTTTTTGGCTTTCTCCACGCCCTTACGAATCGCCTCGGGAACCTCGCCGGCTTTTCCCAGGCCGCAGCCAACGTTGCCCTTGCCGTCACCGACAACGACAATCGCGCTGAAACTGAATCTGCGACCGCCCTTGACGACCTTGGCAACCCGGTTGATGTGAACGACCTTGTCGATCAACTGATATTCATCTGCATCCTGTTTGTACAAGAACCCGCCTCCTTATGTTGGCTGAAAAAGGTGATCGCCTCTAAAATTCAAGCCCACCTTCGCGGGCACCTTCCGAAACCGCTTTGACCCGGCCGTGGTAAAGGAAGCCGTTCCGATCAAAAACGACGCATTTGACGCCCTTTGCGATGGCACGCTCCGCGATAAGCTTCCCGATCCGATTGGCAATCTCAGATTTTTTGCCGCCATCGGCGCGCTCCTTCTCGGTTTTCTCCAGGCTGCATGCCGCTGCCAGGGTCCGACCGTTCGTGTCGTCAATCACCTGAGCATAGATGTGCCGCGCACTGCGAAAAACCGTCAGCCGCGGTCTATCTGGAGTTCCGAGAATGTTCTTGCGGATTCTCTTTTTCCTTTTCAGCCGAGCCTCTTTTTTCAAATTTAACGATCCCATCGTCTCAATTCCTGAATCTCTTGGTAGCGTCTATTGGGTGACCCTGTAATGAACTCGAGCGCTCAATCATTATTTTGTTCCGGTCTTGCCGGCCTTGCGGCGTATGTATTCTTCCGCGAACTTTATGCCCTTGCCTTTATAGGGTTCCGGCGGACGCAAGCGTCGGATCGACGCTGCGGTTTGCCCGAGAACCTCTTTGTCGATTCCCTCGAGTTTGATGATGTTGTTGCGTTCGACAGAGGCCGAAATGCCATCGGGCAAAGAAAAATTGACGGGATGTGAATATCCCAGCATAAGGATGAGATTCCGGCCTTTGACTTCGGCACGATATCCGATACCGTTGATTTCGAGGACCCTGGCAAATCCGCTGTCGACCCCCGTGACCATGTTCATCACCAGACTTCGCGTCAGTCCTTGCAAGGCCTGGCTGCTCTTATCGGATTTCAGCGGCTCCACAGACAGTTCGCCGTCCTCGATCTTGATGGTCACCGCGGGGTGGATCGACCGGCTCAGTTTTCCCTTCTGACCCTGCACGGACAGTTCACCGCCCTGATAGGTGACCTTGACTTTTTCGGGTATCGCAATTGGCTTTTTACCGACTCGCGACATGTATAGACTCCTTATTCCTGTTCACCACCGACAATAATCCGGCTCTGAACCTTGACCGCGCACCTTAAAACCGGTGACTACCAGAGGTTGCAGATGTGTTCACCACCGATTTTTTCCGCCCGGGCCCGTTTGTCGGTCATGATTCCCTTCGAGGTGGACAGAATCGCTACGCCCATACCGTTCATGACCGATTTGATGTTGTCGCTGCCCAGGTAGACGCGTCGGCTCGGTTTGCTGATGCGTCTGAGCCCGAAAATGACACTCTCCTGGCCCGGTCCGTATTTTAGGTATACCCGCAAAATACCCTGCTTGCCGTCTTTGATAAATTTGTAATTCCGGATAAACCCTTCTTCTTTCATGATTTTTGCCAGCTCGGTTTTAAGATTCGAACCGGGTATATCGACACTGTTGAATCTGGCCTTGGCCGCATTTCTGATGCGTGTCAGCATGTCGGCAATCGGATCACTCATCGTCATTTTTCTGTCTCCGCAACAACCATTCAATGCTGCTGATGATTCACTGTTTTCATGTAATCGGTTTCAACTTTTCGCCCGCATGAGCGGTATCGACCTCATCCCTGGGCCAACGGGCCGGTGAGCAGACCGAATAAACCGCCGCTACCAACTCGACTTGATGACGCCCGGCAGTTTCCCCTGGGACGCAAAATTACGAAAGCAAATGCGGCAGAGACCGAACTTTCTGATGTACGCACGTGGTCTTCCGCAAATCGGGCAGCGGTTGTAGGCCCTTACCGCGAATTTTGGTTTTCGCATGGCTTTAATTTTGAGCGAAGTTTTGGCCAAATCATCCTCCTTTAACAACCGTAATCCGGCATAAAAAATGTTAATTCCGGAAGGGCATGCCCAACAGCCGGAGCAACTCCCGGCCTTCGTCGTCTGTCTTGGCGCTGGTCACGATCGACACGTTCAACCCTTTGATTTGGTCGATCTTGTCATAATCGATCTCCGGGAAAATGAGCTGTTCCTTGACACCAAGGCTGTAGTTTCCGAAACCGTCCATGGCTTTTGCCGATAGGCCGCGGAAATCACGCACACGCGGCAGTGCGATATTCACCAGCTTGTTCAAGAAGTCGTACATGCGGTCTTGGCGCAGGGTGACCATGCACCCGATCGGCATGCCGGTCCGCAGCTTGAAAGTGGCGATCGATCGTCTGGCACGGGTAATGACCGGACGCTGTCCGGCGATGGCCTGCAGCTCTTCTACCGCTGAATCCAGAATTTTAATGTTATGGATCGCTTCTCCCAACCCCATGTTCAACGTAACCTTTTTGAGCTTCGGTACCTGCATGACGTTGCGGTATTTGAAGGTCTCCATCAACTGGGGGACGACCGTTTCGAGGTAAAATTGTTTGAGCTGGGACATCTTGTTCCTCCGCTTAGGGTTCACGAAAAAATAAGGTCACAATTTTGGGCGTTGAGGTGCCCGTCTGGCAAGGCGTTAAAACGCAGGAATATCTGGATATTCCGAGTTTTCGCAACGCAACCAGACGGGATGCATCGGCGTCTAAAATGTGAAGTTATTTTTGAGTGAGCCCTCATTTGTCGATAATCTCGTCGCACTTGCCGCAGGCCCGCACTTTTTTCCCGTCATCGAGACGCTGTATTTTGATGCGGGTCGGTGCCATGCACTTGCTGCACATCAGCATCAAATTCGACCAGTGGATGGGAGCCTCGCCTTCGATTATACCGCCCTGCCTGTTCTGCGCGGAGGGTTTCGCGTGCCGTTTGACCATGTTGACGTTTTCGACAAGCACCCTGTTTTTTTTGCGGATCACCTTGAGGACTTTACCGATCTTGCCTTTGTCCTTGCCGGCGATCACTTTGACCTTGTCATCTTTTTTGATTCTACACTTCGTCGCGTTCATCGGTGCCCTTCCACCTGGCGGCCCTCGATCCTAAATGACTTCCGGGGCCAGCGAAATGATCTTCATAAACTTCTTTGCGCGCAATTCTCTTGCAACCGGTCCAAATATGCGGGTTCCAATCGGCTCCCTGCTGGCCGATATGAGCACGGCCGAGTTGTCGTCGAAGCGGATGAAAGTTCCGTCCGGTCGCTGGATCGCCTTCTTGGTTCGCACCACAACGGCCTTCAGGACATCCCCTTTTTTGACTTTTGCATTCGGAATGGCTTCCTTGACCGATACAACAATAATGTCGCCGATCCTGGCATAACGCCGGCGGGTGCCCCCCAGGACCTTTATGCAGCTCAACACTTTCGCACCGGAGTTATCCGCCACCGTCAGTCTTGTCTCTGTCTGAATCATTGCTCTCGAATCCCTTTAAATTCAAACGGCCTTTTCCAGGATCTGGCTGACCTGCCACCGCTTGGTTTTGCTGAGCGGCCGCGATTCGGTTATGAGGACCTTGTCTCCGATCCGGCACGAATTTTCGGCATCATGGGCTGAAAACTTGGCTCTGCGCCGAATATACTTGTCATACAGCCGGTGTTTGACCAGTCTTTCCGACTGGACCACGACGGTCTTGTCCATCTTGTCACTGACGACGGTCCCGATCACTTGTCTTTTCATTCCGCGTTTTTTCATGGCAGCAATAACAACTTGTCTCTATGATTAAGGGTTAATCTATCCGGCCTCGGTTTGGCGGGTCGACAATTCTTCTTCTCGTATGATGGTTTGTACGCGGGCTACATCACGCTTTATCTGTTTGAGCCGCTGCGGGTTTTCGAGCTGTCCGGTCGCATGTTGAAAGCGCAGGTTAAAGAGCTCCTGTTTCATTTCGACCAGCTTCTGCCGCCGCTCTTCCGGGCTGAGGGATCTGAATTCACCGGCTTTCATGATGCGATGCTCCTTTCCACAAATTTCGTCTTGACCGAAAGCTTGTGGGCAGCGAGCCGGAAAGCCTCCACGGCCACCTCTCTGGTAACACCTTCCATTTCGTAGAGAATCCGGCCGGGTCTCACGACCGCTACCCAGGCCTCAGGGGCTCCCTTGCCCTTTCCCATACGAACTTCAGCCGGTTTTTTGGAAATCGGTTTGTCAGGGAATACCCGTATCCAGATTCTGGCACCTCTCTTGACATGGCGGGTCATGGCGACACGGGCCGCTTCGATCTGGCGAGCGGAAAGCCAGCCGCAGTTGACAGCCTGCAGGCCAAACTGGCCGAAGTTCAGGCGACTGCCTCTCTGGGAGAGGCCTCTCATTCTGCCTTTTTGCTGTTTTCTAAATTTTACCTTTTTGGGGCTAAGCATTGGTAAGTACTCCTGTCCCGGCAGTTTTTCTCTGTTTCCCGGTCATCGCCGTGTGTCGGGTCGGGCCATCCGCCGGTCGCATGCAGCCGCGCCGCCGATCAGCTTACTGATTTTCGTATTCCACCTTGTCCTTCTTCAGAATTTCACCCTTGAACACAAAGACCTTGACGCCGATCGCACCGTAAGTCGTACGGGCTTCCGTAAAGCCGTAATCGATGTCGGCCCGCAGGGTGTGCAGAGGGACGCGACCCTCCCGATACCATTCGCGGCGGGCCATTTCAGCACCGCCCAGTCTGCCACCGCAAATGACCTTGACTCCCTGAGCGCCGAAGCGCATGGCTGATGAGACCCCGCGTTTCATGGCCCGTCTGAAGGCCACCCGCCGTTCAATCTGAAGCGCGATATTTTCGGCCACGAGCTGCGCATCGATCTCCGGTTTCCTGATTTCCTGTATGTCAATCAGAACTTCATGGGTGACCATCTTTTCGATCTCCTGTTTGAGCAGTGAAATTTCGGAACCTTTCTTACCGATTACGATGCCCGGTCTGGAGGTAAATATTCTCAGCCTGATCCGCCTGGATGATCGTTCGATCTCGATCCTGGAGACGCCGGCATGGTAAAGCTTCTTTTTGATGAAGCGCCTGACCCGATAATCTTCCAAAATATAATCAGCGTAATTCTTATCGGCGTACCAGCGTGACTCCCAGGTTTTGACGATCCCTAATCTCAATCCGATCGGATTTACTTTCTGGCCCAAGCTTTTTCCTCCTCCGGCCTATTGCAGCGACTGCTCAGCCAAGATGACGGTAATGTGACTGGTTCTTTTCAAAATGCGGGCACCACGCCCACGGGCCCTCGCCCGAAAGCGCTTCAGGGTCGGCCCCTGATCGGCGGTAATATTGCTGACCACCAGGGTGTCGACGTCGATGTCGGCGTTTTGATTCGCGTTGGCAACGGCGCTCCGCATGGTTTTCTCGACAATCCCGGCCGCTTTCATCGGCATGAACTTGAGGGCATTGAGAGCCGCTTCCACCGGTTTCCCCTTGACGGCATCGATTAAAAAACGGACTTTGCGGGGAGAAATACGTACGTGTTTTGTAACAGCTCTAACCTCCATTGTGCGACGCTTCCTTTTATCTTTTACTGTTTGGCGTGCGAACCGATTGTCAAGCGCAACGACGGGCGCGGTTCGATCCGAAACCGCTCTACTTCAGCGACGATTTCTTGGAGCCCGCATGGCCGTAAAACGTGCGCGTCGGTGAGAACTCTCCAAGCTTGTGACCGACCATGTTCTCAGAAATAAAAACCGGCACAAATTTCTTCCCGTTGTGAACAGCCAGCGTAATGCCGACCATTTCCGGCAAGATCGTCGACCGCCGGGACCATGTTTTGATGACCCGGTTGCTGCGGCTCTTTTGAGCCTCGTCGACCTTTTTCACCAGTTTCGCTTCGACATAGGGACCTTTTTTCAACGAGCGGGGCATTTTCTCTCCTGTCTAACGTCATGCCTGACGAGTGCCGGGCTCAAGTGACAAAGCCCGTCCGATTTCTTTGCCTCACCGAGTCGGTGTGATGACCGCCTGCGGGTTGCCTTATTTTTTCGAGCGCCGTTTCACGATCAGCCGATTGCTGAATTTGGTTCGTTTGCGGGTTTTGAAGCCCTTGGAGGGCATCCCCCACGGGCTGCACGGGTGGCGCCCGCCCGACGAGCGACCTTCACCACCACCCATCGGATGGTCGACCGGGTTCATGGCCACTCCGCGAACGCGGGGCCGGCGCCCCAACCAGCGCTTGCGACCGGCTTTGCCGATCGAGATGTTTTCGTGTTCGACATTGCCGAGCTGGCCGATAGTGGCCTGGCAGTTCAACAGAACCATTCGTACTTCGCCGGAAGGAAGCTTGACCAGTGCATAGCGATCCTCCTTGGCCATCAACTGGGCAAACGTTCCGGCACTTCGCACGATCTGACCGCCGTTTCCCGCCCGCAGCTCGATATTGTGAATATGAGTTCCCAGCGGAATGTTGCTCAGCGGCAAGGCGTTTCCGGGCTTAATGTCGACCTCGGGTCCTGCCTCGACCGTATCGCCGACCTTCAAGTTGAGAGGCGCCAGAATGTAGCGCTTCTCACCGTCGGCATAGTGCAGCAGGGCGATTCGTGCACTGCGGTTGGGGTCGTATTCGATGGTGGCGACACTGGCCGGAATACCGATTTTATTGCGTTTGAAATCGATGACGCGGTAATGTCGCTTGTGTCCGCCGCCCCGGTGACGACTGGTGACACGCCCCATGACGTTGCGGCCACCGCTCTTGTTGAGAGGGCGCAGCAGACTCTTTTCGGGAGACGTCGCGGTGATGTCGTCGAATGCCGAATAGCCCTGAAAACGGCGTCCAGGCGAAGTCGGTTTTACTTTTTTTATTCCCATGCCACACTCCTAAACCGGATAAACCACAAACGGTCCTGGCCGATGGTTACACCCCTTCGAAGAATTCGATCCGTTCCCCCGGCCGCAGGGTCACAATCGCCTTTTTCCAGTCGCGCCGTTTCCCGAGAACACGGCCCCTGCGTTTGAACTTGCCCCTGACCTGCAGCGTCCGCACGTTGGCGACCCTTACGTTGAAAATCCGCTCGATCGCCCGCCGAACCTCGATACGGTTGGCCTTGCGATCCACCTCGAAAGTCACCTGGTTGGCCGCTTCCTTCTGGATGTTGGTTTTTTCGGTGACAACCGGCCTAATGATGATGTCATACTGCAGTGTCATGCCAGCAGCCTCCCTTCAATGTCGTTGATTGCGGGCTCCAGCAGGACCAGGTTTTTGTATTTGAGAATATCGTACACGTTGAGCCCTTCACTTCTCAGCACCTTGATCCGAGGGACGTTCCGAGAAGAAAGCTCGAGAGTTTCGTCCTTCTTATCCGTCACGATCAAGGCGTTTTCAAGCCGGAGGGCTTGAACGATCGCGATAAAATCCTTGGTCTTCACCTTCTCCAGGTCGAATTTGTCAAGCACCACCAGTTCGCTTTCCTGCAACTTGCTGGTAAGCGCCATTTTCAGTGCCAGTTTCCTGACTTTCTTGGAGACCCTGGACGCAAAGGACCGGGGATGCGGGCCGAAGACCACGCCGCCGCCGCGCATGAGGGGCGACTTGATATCGCCGCGGCGCGCCCGGCCGGTTCCCTTTTGCCGATAGAGTTTTCGTGTACTGCCACGCACTTCGCCGCGCCGCTTGGTCGATGCGGTTCCCGAGCGGCGTCCGGCCAGCTGGGCCGTCACGACCTCGTGCAGAACGCTTGTTTTGGGCGCAACATTGAAAAGCGCGTCTGAAAGTTCACGCTCCGAAACCTTTTCGCCTTTGCTGTTCACCACATCGATCACTGCCATGGTCATCCCCGCTCAAGATAAAAGGTCCGGTTTAAATCGGACCTCAACCGGTCGCACCTTTTGGGGTGCGACGTTATTTTTCGGAACTCCGCCACCCCATCATGAATTCTTCTTGGCAAACTTTACTTTTTTGACCAGCACCATATTGGAGGCATAGCCCGGCACCGCCCCTTTCAGTAGCAACAGGTTTTCGGCCGGGCGGATGTCGACGATCGTCAGGTTGCACACGGTTTTCCGAGTCGCCCCGAACTGGCCGGGCATTTTTTTGCCTTTGGTCACTTTGGACGGCCAGGCACTGGTGCCGATCGATCCCGGGGGACGGACGTTTTTACTTCCGTGTCCCGCCGGACCTCGGTGAAACCCGTGGCGTTTAATGACGCCGGAAAATCCGCGGCCCTTCGTCGTTCCCACAACATCCACTTTTTCACCGATATCGAACAGGTCCAGAGTCACGCTCTGACCGAGTTTGTATTCCTCCGGATTGTCGACCGGCACTTCACGCAGAAAGGCAAACGTCGCTTCGCCGCTTTTCTTCAGATGACCCTGCATCGGTTTGTTGACGCGCTTGGCCTTCCGCGTTCCCATACCCAGTTGCAGTGCGTTGTATCCGTCACTGGCAACCGTTTTGATCTGGGTGACGACACATGGACCGACTTCCATGACCGTCACCGGAACAAATTCGCCAGCAGGGGTGAAGTACCCGGTCATGCCCAGTTTTTTTCCCAGTAAGCCTTTACACATTTTCTCTTTAAACCCCTCTGTGCAGATGTTGCACGACCGTCAGGCGCCACGGCTCGAAACCGTCGGACGGGTTCTGCCGAGGCCGTCGCGAAAGACCCGGGGTTCCCGGGCCAAATTCACTGTGCGAAAGGGACGCCGACAGGTTAAAGCTTGATCTCCACGTCCACACCCGGTGAAAGATCCAGCTGCATGAGTGCGTCCACGGTCTGTTGGGTCGGTTCCAGGATATCCAACAAACGTTTGTGCGTGCGCATCTCAAACTGCTCACGGGATTTTTTGTCGATATGAGGCGAGCGGAGAACACAAAACTTGTTGATCTGGGTCGGCAGCGGTATGGGACCGACGACCTTCGCGCCGGTTTTGTTCGCGGTGTCGACGATGTCAGATACGGATTGATCCAGAAGTTTGTGATCGTAAGCCTTCAGCCTGATTCTGATCTTCGTGTTCGCTATCATAAAGGTAGTCTTCCACCGCTATTCAATGATGTCGCTGACCACGCCTGCCCCGACGGTTCGGCCGCCCTCGCGGATCGCAAAGCGCACCTCTTTCTCCATGGCAATCGGCGTGATCAGCTCCGCCT
>JBAVJU010000178.1:0-10330 GCA_049687935.1 Desulfobacterales bacterium
CCGGCGTCATTCTTCAGTTTTTCCTGCAGGGCGATGATCGGCTGCATTTCTCCATGGGCAAAGTAGATGGCATCCAGCAGGTCTCCTTCGCTGATGTTGCTGCCGCCGCCTTCCACCATGACGATGCCGGTCTTGGAGCCGGCTACAATGATATTGATGTCGGAGCGCTCGAGTTCGCCGATGGTCGGATTGACCATCAGCCGGCCGTCGATACGGCCCACCCGAACGCAGGCGATTGGTCCAGCAAACGGAATCTCAGATATCTCGAGGGCCGCGGACGCACCGATCATGGCCAGGGTGTCAGGCTCATTTTCCTGATCCATTGACAACACCATGGCGATAACCTGGGTTTCATAGCGGTAGCCTTTCGGGAACAATGGGCGGATAGGGCGGTCGATCAAACGCGCCGTCAGAGTTTCCTTTTCGCTGGGGCGGCCGATTTCACGCCGAAAATAGTTGCCGGGAATACGGCCGGCAGCGTAGATTTTTTCCTGATACTCGACCGTCAAGGGCAGAAAATCCGATTGTCTTTCCTCCGGGGTCGCAACCACCGTCACCAGGACGGTCGTCTCACCGTAGCGAACCAGCACGGCACCGGAAGCCTGTTTGGCGACCTTGCCGGTCTCAATGGTCAGTGTTTTCGGCCCGAGCTGGGCTTCTAATGATATTTCCATTTTCATCTCCTAAAAAATAAGCGACTTACCCTTCTGTTGTCGCTATGAAAGTCGCTTATACGGGCGAATTCTTCGCGAACGGCGGGTAAAGGGAGTTAAACTCACCGTCCGGCTTACACCGCACTCCTCGTGAGTTTCGTCAGGGACATTGGCAGGTTTCAGCGCTTCAAACCGAGGGTTTCGATAATGGCGCGATATCGGTTGACGTCCTTGTTTTTAACGTAGTTCAGGAGCCGACGACGTCGACCGACCAGCATCAGCAAACCTCTGCGGGAATGGTGATCTTTCTTGTGAAGCTTGAGATGCTCGGTCAGGTAAGAAATTCGGTGGGTCAAAAGCCCGACCTGGACTTCGGGCGATCCGGTGTCCCCTTCGTGTAACTTGAATTTGTCGATCAGTTTCTTTTTCTCGTCCGTTGAGAAGACCACTTTCTTTATTCCTCCTTCTTTTTTTTAAAATGATGGCTGCACCCGAATCCGTTTGTTGCACTTGCCCCTTCAACATCCGGTTGTAAGCCCCTTCTGAATTCAGCCGGCTGCGTGGCTGAAAACACAGAGGTAGCCTAACTTTTCGCTGTCCCCTTGATACGTCAGAATCGCCAGCAGATTCCGATGTGAATCGAGGATCTTTACCAGGCCTCGAGCCTCTTTAAATGAACCCTCATCGAAGTCGTTTTTTTGAACCACTCTGCCATGTTTTACGTGATGAGTCAAAGATTTGTTCACCACGATGCCCGGAATGTCCGGCAGAGTGTCAGCCATCGAAACCATCCGGGTGAAGATCCGGTTTTCACGGGCCAGGGCCTCCAGGTCGGTCAGTGTCAGTGCATCATAAAGGGTGAACCGCCCGCTTTCAATTCTCCGAAGCTCTTTGAGGTGTCCACCGCACCCCAGTCGGTTGCCGATATCCGAACAGAGCGTGCGAATGTAAGTCCCGGCCGAGCAGCTGACCTCGAAGCGGACAAACGGCAACTCGATCCCCTGAAGGCGGATGGTCTCGATTTCGACCCGGCGCGGTGGTTTCTGGACCGGCCGTCCCTGGCGGGCATACCGATAAAGCGGGACCCCGCGCAGCTTCAGGGCGGAAAACGCCGGTGGGTGCTGCCAGTAAAAACCTTCGAACTGCTTGACGCTCGCTTCCACGCCTTCTGCGGTGAGCCCCACCGTCGCGGCTGATGAGATCACCCTGCCGGTGACGTCTTGGGTGTCGGTCTCAACCCCCAAGTGCATAACCGCACTGTATTTTTTACGGCCGTGTAAAAAAAACTGCGCCAGTCGTGTGGCCTGGTTGACACAGCACACCAGCACACCGGTGGCGAAAGGATCGAGCGTTCCGGCATGACCGACCTTTCGGGCCTTCAGTATTCGTTTGACGTTTGCCACCGCCTTGGCCGAAGACATGTCTGCGGGTTTGTCCAGAACGAGGATACCGCTGGTTTCTGAGACCTCCATAATACCCGGCCGATGTCGACCTACAGTTTCTCCGCCAGTTGGGCAATTTGGGTTTTTACCTCCCAAAGCGGCGCTTCGATCCTGAAACCGGCGGCACTTTGATGGCCGCCGCCGCCGTAAGAGACGGCAACGGCAGAGACATCGACCGAACCATCGGAGCGCAGACTGACGTGGTACCGGTGTCGATTCTTGGTTGCGTCACCTCCATTTTGCAGCTCTTGAATCAGTGCGGCAACCCTTACGTCTTCTATTCTGCGGGCATAATGAATCAAACCGTCGGCGTCCTCAGGCTGCGTGCCGGTTTGACGAAGCATTTCCCTCGTCACGGTCATGATTGACAGCTTGCCGTTGGCGGCAATTTCAATCGAATCCAGCGCCAGGTTCAGCAGCTTGATGCGGCCGAGGGAATAGGTTCCATAAACGTGCCGGGCCACTTCGTGCGGCCTGACACCTTTTTCCGCCATTTCCAGACAGATGGCAAAGGTGGCCTGGTTGGTGTTTGCGAAGCGAAACGATCCGGTGTCGGTCAATATTCCGGTATATATCAGTGTGGCCAGATCTTTATCGATGGGGGTCTTCATCCTCACCAAAAGATGGTAGACCAGTTCTGCAGTGGCACAGGCGGCCGGCTCGACCAAGCGAACCGTACCGAAACCGGTATTGGTGATATGATGATCGATATTGACGACAACCGGTATCTTCTGCATCACGGCAGCGGCCGGCCCGACGCGTTCCAGGTCGCCACAGTCCAGGATCACGGCCGTGTCGAAAGCCTCCGCCTTGTTGAATTCGCTTGTGATGCGTCCAACCGACGGCAAGAAGCGGTATACCGCCGGAATCGGACTGGCGTTGTAAAATGTGACGTTTTTTTGCTGCTGTTCCAGTGCCAAACCGATGGCCAGAAGCGAACTGACGGCATCACCATCCGGGTTTTCATGGGACGCCACCACGACACGCCGGCTTTCGGTTAAGGATCGGAGAATCTGTTCCGTCATGATTTCGTGCTGAGGGACCGGAGAAGTTTTTCGATATGGGCCCCGTGGTCAAAAGAGTTATCGTAATAGAATTCGAGATCCGGCATGTAGCGCAGACCAAGCCGGCGGGCCAGCGTAACCTTAACAAAACCCAGAGCGCTCTTGAAGCCTTGCTGAACGGCCTCGATTTTTTCGGCCCCGCCCGGGGTAGAGAAATAGATTCGAGCGATCCGCAGGTCACGCGTCATTTTGACATCGGTTATCGTCGTCAGTTCGAGACGCGGGTCTTTCACTTCCTTGAGCAGGATGTCAGACAGCGTCTGTTGTATCAGGCCTCCGACGCGATCGGCACGCGAATAGGACGTCATAGGGTGATGATCTCCATTTCAGAGTCGATGACCTCCGCCAGGCCCAAATCATCTATCAGGTTAAGTACCTTGTCGGTTTTAGAGTTGATGACCTGGCGGTCGTTGCCCACGAGCGCGAATCCGATCTCCGCCCGCTGATGCATATCGTTTGATCCCGTCTCGGCCACCGAAATGTTGAATTTATTGCGCATCTGTCCGATGATTGACTTGACGACGCTGCGTTTTGCTTTCAAAGAACGGCAGTCGTGCAGTCTGAAGGTGACAATTCCAATCCCCACGACCATCTGCGGCTCGCTTGGTTTACCGAGCGCTTCACTCAGCGATCTCTTCGATCAATCGATCGCCGGTTTACACTTCCGGTTTGATTTCTTCCAGGTAATAGCATTCCAGAACATCGCCGACTTTTATATCATTGTAATTCTCGACGCCGACTCCGCATTCATATCCGCTCTGCACTTCCTTGACATCGTCCTTAAAGCGCCGCAGAGAAGCGTTTTTGCCTTCGTATTGGACAACCCCGTCCCGCAGGACCCGCAGGAGTCGTCCGCGCTCGATTCTCCCCTCCGTCACGTAGCATCCGGCAATGGTGCCGATCTTCGGCACATGAAAGGTATCGCGAACCTCGGCCCTTCCCAGAACACGCTCTTCGAAGGTCGATGACATCATACCGGCGATGGCGTTCTTTATGTCTTTGATCACGTCGTAGATCACATTGTAGAACCGCATGTCTACGCCTTCCTCGTTGGCCAGCATCTGAACCTTGGTCGCGGGGCGGACGTTGAAACCGATTATGATGGCATTGGAAACCGATGCCAGGGAAACATCCGATTCGGTGATGGTACCGGTGGCAGAGTGGACGATGTTGATGTTGACCTCTTCGTTGCTCAGTTTGGTCAGCGAATCGGCCAGGGCTTCGATCGAGCCGTGAACGTCGGCCTTCAGGATCAGGTTCAAGTCCTTGACTTCCCCCTGCTGCATTTGTTCGAAGAGTTTCTCGAGGCTCAAACGGCCGGTCTTGGCCAACTCCTTGGAGCGGTGTTTTTGGATGCGGTGTTCACTGATCTGCTTGGCATTCTTTTCGTCTGCCACCGCGATCAGCTCATCGCCGGCCATGGGGACTCCGGAGAGGCCGATGACTTCCACCGGGATAGACGGACCGGCGGCATCAACCATCTGACCTCTGTCGTTGAGCATGGCGCGCACCTTACCGGAGTAAACCCCGCATACGACGGCATCCCCCGTGTGCAGAGTCCCTTCCTGGACGAGTACGGTGGCGATCGCCCCACGGCCCGGATCGATTTTCGATTCCACCACGTGCCCGTAGGCCCGTTTTTCTGGATCGGCCTTCAATTCTAATACTTCGGCCTGCAGCAAAATCAGATCCAGCAGGTCGTCGATGCCGATGTTCTGTTTGGCGGAGACCTTGACAAAAATGGTGTCGCCGCCCCATTCCTCGGGAGTCAGGCCCTGTTCGGCAAGTTCCCGATAGACGCGGTCCGTGTTGGCATTGTCCTTGTCGATTTTGTTAACGGCCACGATGATCGGCACATTGGCGGCCCTGGCGTGGTTGATGGCCTCGATGGTCTGCGGCATGACCCCGTCATCGGCGGCAACTACCAGAACGACGATGTCGGTGACCTGTGCCCCCCTGGCCCGCATGGCGGTGAACGCTTCGTGGCCCGGGGTGTCAAGGAAGGCAATTTTGCCTTTTTCGGTTGTGACGTGATAGGCGCCGATATGCTGCGTGATGCCGCCGGCTTCGATGTCCGTAATCCTTGTTTTCCGGATGACGTCGAGCAAAGACGTTTTGCCGTGATCGACATGTCCCATTATCGTGACCACCGGTGATCGTTCAATCTGCCGGGTGGGATCGTCTGCTTCGACCTTCAAGAACGTTTCCTCCTCAAAAGCGGCCAGTTCGACCTCATAGCCGAACTCGGCGGCCACAAGGGCGGCCGTATCAAAATCGATGGTTTGATTGACCGTTGTCATGACACCCATTCCCATCAGGGTCTTGATCATTTCACCGGCCTTGATGCCCATGCGTTTGGCCAGATCGGAAAGAACGATGGCCTCATCTATTTTAACGCGCCGTTTGATGGCTTTGGCGGTCGTGATCTGGGTTTTCTGGGCCGGGCTGGCCGCTTTGGCTTTGCCGGCTTTTTTGCCCTTGCGCGGGCGCTGACGGCCACCGTAGAGCGCTGCGCCCTCGATGACTTCTTTCTTTCGGAACGAAATTTTTTTCTTGAAGAATTTATTGTCGGTTTCAGCGTCCTCAGCCTGCCGTTTCTTCTTCTTTTTCTTGGCTTCTTTGGTCGGTTCTTCTCCGGGCGCACCGCGAGAAGGCGGCGCGGGCCGCAGGGCGACGACCTTTTCTGCCGGCCGAGCCGGGGCTTTGCCCCTGAGCGGTTCGGCGGCCGGTTCTTTTGCTACGGGGGGAACCGGCATGCGGATGATTTTGGCCGCCTGATCTTTTTTCTTTGCTTTTTTGAGTGCTTGTTTCGACTTTACTTCTACGGACGGTTCGGCGGCAACTGGCTCCGGTGCAGGCGTTTCAGCCGTTGCGGGCGCTTCCGATTCGGCGGCCTTGTCGGTTTCTTTTTCTGCTTCGACTTTGGTTTCGATCTCTGTTTCTGCAGTGGCTGCCGGCGTTTCGGTTGCCGCCGCTTCTGCGATCGTCGGCGCTGTCGAGGGGTCTTCTGCTGGAGCTGTTTCCGCTTCGGCCGCGACTGCAGCCGGCGCCTCTTCCGCCGCTTCCTCTGCCGCTTCGATTTCCGGCGGCACTTCCACCGTGACGGTTTTCTTGCGGCGCCGGATGACGGTCGGCTTGACCCGAGTTTCGACGACGGTTTCGGATTTTTGTCCGAAGAGACCGGCCTTGATCTGCGCCACCGCCTCATCTTCGAGTGCACTCATGTGGCTTTTGATGTCGACGTCGATATCCATGTCCTTTATCTTTTCGATAAGGCTCTTGTTGGTCATGTTCAGATCCCTGGCAAGTTCATATACCCTGATCTTTGCCATCAATCCCCCTAAAAGTCACTGTTATGCGAGTGGCCTTCGCGCGCCCGGTCGATAGCGTTCAGACCGAATGGGTCGGGTCGCCGGTCGTCTGAAGCCGTTTCCGATGTCATTCTTCCCCGGTCGGCTCCACGATGGCGGCTGGCTCAACCGGCTCGGCAGTTTCGTCAGTTTCGGCTGTCTCCGCGACGATTTGGTCGCCGGCGGTGTCTCTTGCCGCTGCAGATTCATTCACGGCGGTTTCGGTTTGTATAGCTTGTTTTGACGCATCGATCAATTTTTTTGCACTTTCTTCCCCGATACCCTTGACCTGGATCAGGTCTTCCACGGTCGCCTTGCTGATTTCTTCAGCAGAGAAAAACCCTTTTTCATACAGGGCATCGGCCAGGCTGATGCCGACGCCGGTCAATGCGAGCAAAGAATCGTAGCCGCTGCGCATGGCTTCGCTGTATTTGGTTTCGCTCTTGACGTCCAGGTGCCATCCGGCAAGTCTGGAAGCCAGACGGACATTTTGGCCACGTTTGCCGATAGCAATCGACAGAAATTCATCCGGAACGATGACCTCCATGGTGCGGTTGGCCTCATCGATGATCACGCGCGAGATCTCTGCCGGGGCCAGAGCATTGCACACATATCTGGCAGGGTCAACGTGCCACGAAATGATGTCGATCTTTTCTCCCCGCAGTTCCTGGACCACATTTTGCACACGGCTCCCCTTCATTCCGACGCAGGCACCCACCGGATCGATGTCGGCATTACTGGAGGCGACGGCTATCTTGGCCCGTACACCGGGTTCGCGGGCCGCCCCCATGATTTTAACGATACCTTCGCTGATCTCCGGCACTTCCATTTTAAACAGGTTGATCAGAAAATCGACATGGGTACGCGACAAGATAATCTGCGGACCGCGGCTCTCGTGCAGAACCTCTAAAATCAAGGCCCGGATCCGGTCGCCGCGGCGGTAACCCTCCCTGGGGACCTGTTCGCGAACCGGTACAATCCCTTCGGTCTGACCCAGATTGACGATGATGTCTCCCCGGTCGATGCGCTGGACGATTCCGTTGAGGATTTCTCCCTTGCGGTCGATGAAACTGGCGAAGACCGCATCTTTTTCGGCATCCTTTATCTTTTGAATAATAACCTGTTTGGCAGACTGAGCCGCTATCCGGCCGAAAGTCGAGGTGTCCATTTTGGTGCCAAGGCTGTCACCGATTTCACATTCCGGGTCGAGCTTGCGACCCTCTTCAAGGCTGATCTCCAGTGCCGGTTCCATGATGACCTCGGCAACCTCCTTGAATTGAAACACCTCGATTTCCCCGACTTCTTCGTTGTATTGGACTTCGATTTCCATTTTGTTGCCGAATTTTTTGCGGGCGGCTGATTTCAAGGCTTCCTCGAGGGCCTTGATGAGGACTTCGCGTGAAATCCCCTTGTCTTTGCTCACCTGTTCAACAACCCGCTTAATGTCTGACATGTGCATCGCTAATCTCCGTGATTGACCAGTCGCGCTTTCTTTATTGCGGTGTGCGGTATGGCGACTGTTTCCTTATCAATCGTTAGGTTGACCCGTCCGTCTAAAAAACCCGCCAAAGTACCGGTAAAATTTTTCCGACCGTCGATCGGCCGCGATGTCTGAACTTTGATCTTTTTCCCTTTGAAACGGTTGAAATCGTCTACTTTTCCGATCGGCCGCTCGGGTCCCGGGGACGAGACCTCGAGACTGTATGGGCCCACCTCCTCCAGGCTGATATCCAAGACATCGGTGAGCTGACGGCTGACGGCAGCACAGTCGTCCAGAGTGATGCCGCCGGGTTTGTCGACAAAGAGTCGCAGAACCCTGCCACTGGTTTCCGAATGAAACTCAACAAAGACCAGTTCGACACCTTCCGATTCACAGAGCGGCTCAGCGATTGCGAAAACCTGTCGCGCGATCCGCTCCGAGCGGGTTTGCACGGCTGGAGCGACTGATGTCCGATCGCCCCGGTTCTTATGTCGGTTCTGTTCTTTTTTCACCTTTTTTGTTTGGCCCCTATAAACGCAAAAAACGGGCATCCGCCCGTTTCTTCAAGTCCGAGTGTGTCTTTGAGAGTGTTAATATTACCGATTCATTATATTAACCTTTAATAAGACGATGAACCACTTGATTCTGGTTCTACCCTCACTCAGCCTTCTGCGAAGGAAAGGCGGAGAAGAATTGGAGCGGGCAACGAGATTCGAACTCGCGACACCAAGCTTGGGAAGCTTGTACTCTACCAACTGAGCTATGCCCGCTTACGGCAGCATCTTATTAGGATACATTTGATACTTTGTCAATAATTTTCATCGATTATTTTTGAAGCGTCTGGACTATTTTGACGGCCTCTGGTAGGATGTCAACGATTGTCTACCGACCGGTCGCTTATCGGGATCACCGATATGGCTTCCAGCCTACCCGTGCGTAAGAGCGTTGCCGAGAAGACAGGCAGAAAAATGGAGGAAAAACCCAAAAATCGGGTCTATTTCACCGATCAGATGGTCTTGATCGGTTGCGGCATCGCAGCGGTATACTGGTTGCTGGACTCGATCGTGGCCATTTTTCTGTCGACGGAAGGCCCTGTTCTGCACCGGATTCTCGGGGCGGACATGCGGGATATCTGGACGCGGCTGATTGTCCTGTGCCTGTTTGTCATATTCGGCTCCCATGCGCAGTATACCATCAACGAACGGCGCGAGGTGGCCAAAAAACTGGAAAGGGACCGCCTGACCCGTGAGCGGTTCCAACGGCTGCTCTCACCCGATCTGGCCGAAATGGTGGTTTCGGGACAGCTCAGGGTCGAAAAGGGAGGCGTCTCAAGGGTGGCGACGGTCATGTTCGTCGACATCCGTGGATTTACCTCGATGAGTGAGAGGACGCCGCCCGACGAAGTGCTTCAAATGCTCAACGAATACTTCGAAATCGTGGTGGCGGTCGTGTTCCGTTACGAAGGGACGGTCGACAAATTCATGGGAGACGAAATTATGGTGATCTGGGGGGCCCCGATTGCCCATGGCGACGATCCGGCGCGGGCGGTGCGCGCAGCGCTCGCGATTCAGGCCGAGCTGGAAAAATTCAATCGAAACCGTCAGGCCGAGAACAAACCGGCCATCAAAATCGGCATCGGCATCAATACAGGAGCGCTGGTGGCCGGTTACATCGGCTCGTCTCAGACCATGAGTTACTCGGTCATCGGTGATACCGTCAATACGGCCTCCCGTTTGTGCGCCGCTGCCAAAGCGGGGCAGATCATCATCTCGGAAAACTCGCGCAATTGCGTCGAGGACCATTTCGAGCTGGTCGAAATCGAAGCAGTGCGGGCCAAAGGAAAGTTCAACCCCATTCGAGCGTTTACCGTTGCAAGAGAACTTTCCCCCCACTTGGGAATAACCGCCGGTCGGGAGAACGAACGATCCCATCCGTCCCCGTTTCCCGTCACGGCGCCGGCCACTAAAAGTATTTAGAAATCCGGCAGGGGTGTTGTGTGGCGGCTTCGGTTGGGTCGCAAGGTGATCCGCGCGGCATAATAGTCGTGCGGCCGGCCGGAATTTTCCACTCAGCTGTCTTCCAGCATTTTGCGGATACTCTCCAGTTCGTCCTTCAATTCTTTCGTGCTCAAAGGTGACGCAGCGGCCGGTTTGTCGTTTTTTTGAGTCGAGAGAAACTGGCGGGCGCCTTCGATCGTGAACTTTCTTTCGTGCAGAAGATGGCGAATTTTCAGAACTGTTTCGACATCGGCGCGGCGGTAAAGACGTTGGCCCGAACTGGTGCGTTTGGGACGGATGCAGGAAAATTCGTTTTCCCAGAATCTGAGCACATAGGTCGGCAG
>JBAVJU010000179.1:0-15084 GCA_049687935.1 Desulfobacterales bacterium
TGGCATGGATGGCATGCGGTTCGGTCATCGGCCACGAAAGGGACGACACATAGGCTTCGATGGCATGGGTCAGCGCGTCCATGCCGGTGGCGGCCATCAGTTCCGGTGATTTGGTCTGCAACATCAGGGGGTCTATCAGTGAAACATCGGCCATGATCGCACGGCTCAAGATCGTCATTTTGATTCGGTCCTGCGGGTCGGCGATTATGGCAAACTGGCTGACGTCCGAACCGGTCCCGGCCGTGGTGGGAACACAGATCAATGGCGGTATCGGCTGCGAAATAAGGTTGCATCCAACGTAATCCTGAATGCGGCCGTGATTGGTCACAAGAATAGCAATTCCTTTAGCCGTATCCATGGGACTGCCACCCCCCAGTGCGATGATCACGTCGCATTTCTCGGCGTTGTACAGCTGCGCTCCCAGTTCGACCTGGAAACTCCGGGGATTGGTGACCACATTATCGTAAACAATGCTCTTAAGATTTTCTTTGTCCAGGAATGCTATAGCGGCATCCACCCAACCGGCTTCGATAACGCCTGGATCGGAAACCAGCAGCACCCGTTCACCCCCAAGGCGTTTGGCGCATTGACCGATCTGTGACAGAGAATTGATGCCATAAATAATCTCGGGGATTTCAAACTTCAATAAAGAATCATCGGGTTTCATGGGGAGACTTTTCTATGGTGAATGCAAATTTTTTATATTGCTTACCATACATCCACCGGCCTCTGCAAATCGCATTGCGAGATCGATTTAATTTGTTGATAGATCAATGTTATGGTTTATACCGCTCTTGTCACGGGTGAAACGGTCATCACAGGTAAAAGGAGCGCATCATCAATGGAAAATAATTCGTGGAAGACCAAAGCGACGGATCGGTTCGTTCTCAAGTGGATCAAGTTGAACCTGTCGGCGCGGATAACGCCGCACCTGTTGGCGTGGCCGTGGCTCTCGCCCTGGCAGATCACCCTCTCATCGGCGCTCCTCGGTTCCCTAGCCGGTCTGGTGTTTGCTCTGGGGGTCGGCTGGCTGGCCGGCATCATTGCGGCCGCGGCTCAGGTCCTGGACGGCGTCGACGGTCAGTATGCCCGTTTGACCGGCCGCGTGAGCAAGGGCGGCGCCTTTTGGGATTCGGTTCTCGACCGATACGCCGACGGAGCCATGGTCATCGGCCTGGTGGTGTACCTGATTCGCCTGCCGTTTCCCTTGCCGCCGGGAATGTTGATTTTTTTCGGTTCTCTGGCTCTTATCGGCTGCAATTTGATCAGCTATTCCAGCGCCCGTGCGGAAACGCTCGGCCTCGAGCTCGGGCCGCCGACGCTCGCCAGCAAGGGGACCCGCACCAGCGTCATGATATTGTGCGCCTTTTTCAGCTTTATCTGGTCCGGTCTGCCGGCAGTGGCACTGGTTTACCTGGTGATCCATCCCAACGGGACGGTTTTGTTCCGGCTCGTGAAAACACGTGCGTCATCAAAGGACGGCGGGCGATCTGTGGAGAGCGATCGGTAAATATGTGCACGGGGGTGCGTCCGGGGTTTCGGTAGAAACGGCTGCAGCCGCGATCGATCGGTTCGCTTCCGCGATATCAGGCCGCGGACATTATTTCCTGAATTTTCATCGACAGTTTTTCGATCCTGAACGGTTTTTGAATCATGGGACAGTGTTCGCTGTCCACGATGTCGGCACCGTTATTGTCAAGCGCATATCCGCTGGCGATCAGGACACGGACATCGGGGTTGATTTGTTTCAGGTGCAGGTAAGTCTCCTTGCCGCTCAGACCGGGCATGATCATGTCCAGCACGACGATATCGATGTCATTTGACATTTTTTTGTAAATCTCAATGGCCCGTTCGCCGCTTTCAGCCACCACTACCGAATACCCGAGCAGCTTGAGGCCCTCGCGGCACACCTCCCGGATCTTGTCTTCATCGTCGACCAGCAGGATTGTCTCCCGGCCCAATACCTGCCTGGGTGAGGCCATAACGGAAGGAATGATTTTTCTCTCGGTGGCCGGAAGGTAAATCATAAACGTCGTGCCGCTTTTTTCTTTGCTGACCACTCGGATATGGCCGCCGTGGTTTTTGATGATGCCGTAAGCGCTGTACAAACCAAGCCCCGATCCTTTGCCGAGCTTCTTTGTGGTAAAGAAGGGGTCGAAAATTCGTTGCAGGGTCGATTCATCCATGCCGATGCCCGTGTCGGAAATCGTAATTTTAACGTATCGCCCCGGCTTCAGATTCGTTGAACGGGTTATAACATTTTTTTCCGTCAGGAGGATGTTTTCGGTCTGCACGTGCAGCTCTCCGCCATCGGGCATGGCATGTCCGGCGTTGACGTAGATGTTCAGAAGGACCTGTTCGATCTGGGAAGGATCGGCTTCGATCGGCAGAACATTAGGGACGAGCTTCTCGGTGATGCGGATGGCTTTGCGCGTTCGACCGAACAACTGGTTTTGCTTTTGGAGCAAGGTGTTGACATCGGTGGGCTGGATTTCCAGGGCGCCGCCCCTGACGAAGGTCAGCAACTGCCGCGTCAGCCCGGCGCCGTCCTGTATATACTGTTCAACCGTTTTCAGCTGGCTTATGAAAGGGTTGCCCGCTTCTACCTTGAAGAGCATCAGTGAGACGATGCCCTGGATTCCCATGAGCAGGTTGTTAAAGTCGTGCGCGATGCCGCCGGCCAGGTTGCCGAGGGCTTCGATTTTCTTGGCCTGCAGAAGCTGAGTTTCCAGGATCTTGCGGAAGGTCTTGTCGCGTGCCACGCCGTAGGTCCCGATCAGCTCTTTGCGGGTGCCGGCACGGCGGTAAACCCCCGTGGCGTTCAACTCGACGACGGCAAAGTCACTCAGCCGTCCGGTTTCGGATTCTTTGCGGGGACCGGGTTTCAGGCGCAGTTCGAAAGCAGACGTCGCCCGCTTGCCGGTGCGCCTTTCGTTGAATCGCCAGCAGGCCTTGTCAAGGTCGGTTTCATACAGCATCGTTTGGTAGGATCTCCCTACCAAGTCGGTCGAGCGGTAGCCGAAGAGTTTTTCGGCAGCATTGTTGATGAAGGTAAAGCGGCCGCGGGCATCCAGGGTGTAGATCATATCCGGAGAATTTTGCACCATGAAGCGAAAGCGTTTTTCAGAGGCTCGCAGCCGATCTTCCATTTCCTGGTTGATCTCCTGGAGCATTTTCTGCCGCAGGGCATTGTCGATCGTTTTGACCAGCTCTTCGGTTTCGAACGGTTTTTTCAGATAGTCGTAGGCACCCTCGCGCAGGGCCTTGACGGCGGAATCCACGGACGCTTCGCCGGTCATCATGATCACCGGGGTATCGGGCAAGCGGTTGAGAATGTGCTCCATCAAACTGAATCCGTCGTGATCAGGAATACAGATATCAAGCAAAAACAGATCATAGTTTTTCTGGCCGATGATCTGAAGGGCCTCCGCGCCGGATGTTGCGGCCGTTACTTCGTATCCCCTGGGCTGCAGCAGTGCTTTCAAGCTTTCGCACATCCTCTTCTCGTCATCAACGACGAAGACTGCGGCGCGTTCGCTCATATATTCCTCACTCCGAGATGTTAGGGGTTACGATCTGAAACCGGTAGCGTGATCCGGAAAGTTGTGCCTTTGTCCTTGCGGCTCTCGCAGCTGATCGTTCCGTTGTGGCTCTCGATAATGTCTTTGCTGATCGCCAGACCGAGCCCCGAATGCTCCGGACCCTTGGAGCTCCAGCCGGGTTCGAAAAGCCGGGTAAGGGCTTTCTCCGTTATGCCGGGGCCATCGTCGCGAATGGTGATGACGATGTCACCGCCACCGGCACCAGTTTTGTCCGGCTCATAGGCGGTCGTCATGTTGACGCGGCCGCCTTCCGGCATGGCTTCCGCAGAATTTTTCAGCAAGTTGATGAACACCTGGCTGAGATGACCCTTGTTTCCCGAACACGGGGGTAAGTGCGGATCCGGCTCAAAATTCAACGTGATGTGCGCGTGTTCGAGGACGGACGTGGTCAGCAATTTGGTCAGATCCTCAATGATACCGTTGATATCCAAGACCTCATCGTCGGTACCTGTTTTATAGCGCGATTTTGACAATTGTGCAATTATACCCGGTATTCTTTCAATTTCCTCCCGGATCAGCGCGATCTCGTTTTTCACTTCAGGTTGGCCTGCGACCTTTTCGGCGAGAACGGCCAGGTAATTTTTTACAATTCCAAGCGGGTTGTTGACTTCGTGGATTACCCGATGGATCGCTTTGTCATCGAATGGTTCGCCCATCGCCCAGTTAGATGGCGGCCGAATTTCGGCGCGGTCCGTTTTGTCGAGGAGCGCAGCGGCCTGGGCGGCAAAACTGTTCAGGAGATCGAGCTGTTCCCACAAAAGAGGAAACTGCGGTTCGTCGGTCCCGGCGCAGATGACACCGATCCAGCGCCCGTCATAGATCAGCGGAAGGCACAACATGCCTTCCGTATTCAGCAGGCGCACCAATTGCTCATCTGCGATAGTGATCAGGTCATTGGTCAAATATCCGAAGGAGTCAATAATCTGGCGGTGTCTGAGCGCCAGCGCGACCAGGTTTCCGCCGGTTGTAACCGGCAGTTCAACCCGGCCGATGGGCCATTGATTTGAGCCCGATTCGGCGGGATCTCCCACCAAAACGTCACGGACCGGGTCGTAGGTGAAAAAAAATGCCTCAGCGATATCAAAGAGAATCTTGAATGCCTGAAGCAGGTTTTTCTGCGTTGCGACCTCTCCGCTGTCGGTCTGCGCGTGTTCGAAGGTGAGATGCTGGACGGACAGTTTTCGGAATTCTCCGAAAATGCTGTTAACGGCGGCGTCTCGTTCCTTATGAGAAGGGGACGGATCTTTTGCCAGTGCTTCTACGGTTAGGTCCACATCTTCCAGAAGCCCGTCGGTTTGTTTTTCTGCTTCCGCGAGGATGCGGTCGAGTCGGTCGGCCGGTAGACTGATTCCCAGTGTTTGCACCAGATCGATGTGATCGGCACCTTTGCCCTGGTAGCAAAGGGTATTTGCGATGAAAATAATTTTTACGAGAGGCAGTGCGTCTGCGACAGCTTTGGGGGTGAAGTGATGATACAAAACCGCATCGGCCACTAAAGGATTGGTTTTCAGGTTCCGAACGACGTTCCATCCGGCTTCGCAGTGGTTGGTGCCGATACTGTCGTTTTCGGCCGGAAGCGCGCTGTCGGTCTGAACCGACTTCATGAAAAGCGGCTCATAGTCTTTTTTAAAATTGGACCAGAGTAGCAGTTTACCGACATCGTGGAGCAAGCCGGCGATGTAGGCATCATCGGCAAGTTCCGGAGCCAGGTGCTCGCTGAGTAATCGGGCGATAACCGCGCAGCGCAGCGAATGGAACCAGAACTGATTGAAATTGGCGTCGGTCTTCCACAACAAGGGATTCGACAAAGGATTGCTCAGACAGAAAAGGGCAACATTTTTGATGGTTCCCGGGCCCAGTTGAGACACCGTCTGCTCGATAGCATTCAGGCTGGAGGTCTTCGGTTCTCCGCCCCCATGCAACCGCATGATTTTTATCGTCAGAGCGGGGTCCATTGTCGCCAGTCGGGTTATATCCCGGGAGGCCGCAGTGCCACTGTCACAGAGGCGGTTGAGCTTGATTAAAACCCGAGGATGACACGGCAGCGGAATGGCCGTGTTGATTTTGCTGAATATCTTGGGTGGATTCTTCACTTATTCAGGTTGTTCTGAAACCGACGGTAAAGTGTTTCACAAATACTCTATCCCAATTTCCACAGGGGTATGGTATTTCACCCCACACCTCAAATACAGCAAAAGGTTGACAACGGACGGCGGATAAGGACCCTCGGACCGTCTTCTCCATTACCATGAATTCCTGTAACGCGCTGTCTCCAAGGATTTCAGCCGGTTAACCCTGCACCGCCCCGCCTTTGGGCGACCTTTTTCAAGGGGCCGATCGCGTTGCACTTTGTCGAGCGGACGCGATCTGAATAATGATGTATTATACACGTAAACAATTTGTTGTGCAAAATTATGCAATAATACTGCCAGCATGAAAAGCTTGAGCGTGAGCGGCGTCCCGGTGAAGAACTGACCTTTTGGTTTCGCCGGACATCGAACGGCTGATTGCAGGGCGATATTCGCGGGAAGAAATAAATCCGGGGGTGATTTTTATGGCGTTATCCGGAATTGACGGAATGCGGGATGGCTCCGAAAATATATGGTTTTTTCAATTTTCCTTCTATGGTTTGGGGGGCTAGGAATCGGATGAAAAAGCCGAATCGGTCCTCGGTGCGACAGGTTGCAAGAGACCGCTGCGGCCTGTCCGGTAACCGTCCCCCGACGGTTATTTGAACTTACGGTCGGGTATCTCGCGGTCCTCGTGCGGGGCGGTGGTATCGGCCGGAATCTCTTCGTCGGTTCTGCAGGTCGAAATTCCCAAGACGGCACTGATCGGGCACCAACCGATAACAGCCGTCAGCAGGATGACCGTGCCCAGAATGGCCCAGTAACCGCCCCACAGAATCGAGGCGCCTATTAAGGCCAGGCCGGCTGCCAGTCGAATCAATCGTTCACTTTTTCCAACGTTGCACTTCATGCACATTAATTCCTTTTTTCCTGTCGTTGATGCATGGTCCGCTTGCGGCATCGGTTTTGAGCGATTGCCGGCGCCAACCGCCTGTCGGTCGGCCGGCCGGTCGGTTGCAACACCATAATGAGCAAGAGGTGTACCAGAACAGACCGTGAGTTTTAGATAATATAATTTCAATATCTTAAATGCCCTGCAGGTGGACCCGTTCAAACCGTACCTGTCGATGCGTTTTACAGATTGTAAAAAAACCGGATGGTGAACCCAAACCGCGCCAGGCCGTTTGAAATTCGTCTGGGGAGCGATCTGTGATGACGGTTTCCACCAGAGAGAGCGACCGCCGCTTGCAATTGCTGGAGATCTTGATGTATACCCCTTTCGTGGGTCTGAGCGGCGGCTAACCTCTTTTTTGCGAAGATGCACGCTGAACCGGCTTTTTTCGTGTCGTAAAGAAATCGATTCAACCAGAGGCGTTAAACCGTGTTTCTGTCGGTAGGACCTTTATAAACAACCGACCGCTGTCACCTTTTTCCAGCAAACTCATTCAGAGGAGAGACGATGAAAACGTTACCCATTGCCGATTCATTGAGCAGCCTGCGGGAAAAGGTCATGGCAAAAGGGTTTGCGAGTGCTACCGGCTGTTATGTCGACAAAGCCAGCGGCGCCATGATCTATGATGTGGAGGGCAGGGAATACATCGATTTCACCGGCGGCATCGCCGTGATGAACGTCGGTCATTCGCATCCCAGAGTGGTGGCGGCGATCAAGGAACAAGCGGAAAAATTCACGCACACCTGCTTCATGGTACTGCCATACGAACCGGCGGTGCGGCTGGCGGAGAGGCTCTGTGATATCGTTCCCGGCGCCTTCGAAAAATCGGTCATGCTGACCAACAGCGGTGCCGAGGCCGTCGAAAACGCTGTAAAGATCGCACGGTACCATACCGGGCGACAGGCGGTCATCGCTTTTGAAAATGCTTTTCACGGGCGCACTTACCTCGGCATGACGTTGACGAGCAAAGTCAAGCCTTACAAGTACGGCTTCGGACCGTTTGTGCCGGAAATCTACCGCATGCCCTTTGCCTATTGCTACCGCTGCCCGTTCAACCTGACCTATCCAGGCTGTGCGGTCGCCTGTGCCGACCACCTCAAGGATTTTTTCATTTCCCATGTAGCCCCTGAAGTCACTGCGGCCGTCCTTGTCGAACCGATACAGGGTGAGGGAGGCTTTATCACTCCCCCACCGGAATATTTCCCCAAGTTGAAAAAGATCTGTGAGGATAACGGCATCCTGTTCATCGCCGATGAAATTCAGACGGGCATCGGCCGCACCGGCACCATGTTTGCCATGGAACACTGGGGCGTGGAAGCCGATATCACCACGGTGGCCAAAAGTTTGGCGGCGGGTATGCCGCTGAGCGCCGTTGTCGGCCGGAAAGAGATCATGGATTCCGTTCATGTCGGCGGTATCGGCGGGACCTACGGCGGCAACCCGGTCTGTTGCAGCGCTGCCCTGGCAGTTCTGGACGTCTTCGAAACCGAACACCTCCTGCAAAAATCCCGGGAACTGGGACTCAAACTCCGCCACCGTTTGGACGCTCTTAAGGACCGTTACGAGCTCATAGGCGACGTTCGAGGCATTGGACCCATGCTGGCCATGGAACTGGTTAAAGACCGTGAATCAAAACTGCCGGCCGCCGATGAGGCCAAGACCTTGGTTGGCGCTTGCCGTGAAAAAGGGTTGCTGCTGCTCTCCTGCGGCACTTACGGCAACGTTGTTCGGCTGCTGATGCCCCTGGTGATTACCGATGAACAGCTTGAACGAGGACTCGCCATACTGGAAGACGGGCTGGTCGGCCTGACGAAATGACCGGCTGACCGGGAGGGCGAGCTAAAAAAATTCTCTTCCCGGTGACATCGATTGGCGATTGAGGAATTGGCCAATCGATTTATGCTCCGAACGCATTTCCGCCAACCGGGTTTCGGCGAAGGACGTCACTTTAACACCCCTTAATCCAACAACTAAAAAGGAGGTCTACCCATGAAAAGAAGTACGAGCGTGTTATTCATCGTAAGACTGTGCCTGGTGGTGGCGGTTGCCGTTTTTTTACTCGGTACCGGCGGCGGTCTGCAGGCTGCGGATGAGGTGGTCCGGATCGGCAACATCATTCCTCTTTCCGGTCCCTCGGCATCGGTTGGGGAACAGGGGCGGAATGCCCGTGAAATGGCGGTCGAAGAGATCAATGCCGCCGGCGGGATCAAATCCCTCGGAGGGGCCAAGCTTGAGATGCTCTATGCGGATTCCGAGTCCAAACCGGAAAAAGGGGTGTCGGAGGCCGAGCGCATGATCAACACCGAGAAGGTTCACCTTCTAACCGGCTGCTGGAATTCCGCCGTCACCTATCCGACCACCGCCGTGGCCGAGCGATACGGAATTCCGTTTGTGGTGCCGGTGTCGGTGGCCGATAAGATCACCGAACAGGGCTTCAAGACCGTCTTCCGGATTGCCGCCAAGGACAGCTGGTGGACCCGGGACCAGTTTGCCTTCTTGAAAGACATGCAGGAAGAGTTCAAGACCGAGATCAAAACGCTGGCATTCGTTTACGAAAACGGGGACTGGGGCAAGGGGTTTGCCGGCCAGTGGCGGGCCTTGGCCGAGAAAAACGGTTACAAGATCGTGCTCGATGAGCCCTATCCGTCAACAACCACGGATCTGAGTCCGGTGGTGCAGAAGATCCGCCGCGCCCGGCCTGACGTGCTGATGCTGGTATCCAATGCAGCCGACGCCAT
The DNA here is from genome assembly GCA_049687935.1 of Desulfobacterales bacterium. Classification (GTDB taxonomy): domain Bacteria; phylum Desulfobacterota; class Desulfobacteria; order Desulfobacterales; family SG8-13; genus JARFQH01. The sequence goes on from JBAVJU010000179.1 coordinate 9,362, forward strand.
CTTGCTCACCAACACCCTGGCCGACTACAAGGTCAAACTCAAGGCGATCATCGCCAGCGGCGGCGGGCATGCCGACCCGTCTTTTCTGAAGGCCACCGGCAACAACGCCCGTTATCTCTTCGACATCGTCGAGTGGGAGACAGACGTCAACAAACCCGGTGTCAAGGAGATCAACGAAAAATTCAAAGCCCGCTACGGGTACAACCTGGCCGGTGAGTCGGTGGACGCCTACATCGCCATGTACGTGATCAAGGATGCCTTGGAACGCGCCGGTTCTACCGATCCGGTGAAGATCCGCGAAGCCTTGGCCAAGACCAACTTGCGCAGTGGTCCGGCCATGATCGCCTCCTACGATGCGATCGAGTTCGACGCCACCGGCCAGAACAAACATGCGGCCCTGTCCATCGTTCAGATCAACGATCTGGGCAACGGGCTGGAACGCATCACGGTGTGGCCCAAAGGGGCCCGGCGAGCCGGATACACACCTTTATTTCCAGTGCCTTAGCGCTCCGATTCGCAAATACGGTAACGTGTTTTAAACAAATTCGTCCTCGAATTTATAAATCGATGGACTTAACAGGCGATCGGGAGGCGAACCTCAAAACGTCTCTCCGCCTCCCGGTCGAACTTCCCCTCAGGGCAGGAGACCCTCATGATGTACATATTGGAAGATGCCATCAACGGCATTCTGATGGGGTCCATTTACGGGTTGACCGCTTTGGGCCTGACCGTCATTTTTGGGGTGCTTAAAGTCATCAACTTTGCCCATGGGTCGCTGCTGATGGTCGGAATGTACGTGGCCTATTGGACGGTTGTGCTGAGCGGTCTGCATCCCTATCTGGCGCTGGTGTTCGTCATTCCCGTCATGTTTCTGTTCGGGTACTATCTGCAGGACATCCTCATCAAACCGATCTTCAAGGCTGAAAAAAACGTCCGGGAGCCGATCACGGTCATCATCGTCACCACCGGCCTGTGGTACGTTCTGGACAACCTGACCCTGCTGATTTTCGGTCCCCAGTATCGCAGCATACAAGGCAATCCCCTGCAGGGAAAAATGCTGGAAATCGGTCAAATGTTGATCTCCGTGCCGAAACTGTGGGGTTTCGTGACCGCCCTCCTCACGGCCGCCATCATCTACCTGTTTTTTCAAAAGACCCGCATGGGGCGGGCGATCCGGGCGACCAGCCTGGATAGGGAAGCGGCCAGTCTGATGGGTATCAACCAGTACAAGGTCTACAATGTGGCTTTCGGAATCGGAACGGCCACGGCGGGTATCGCCGCCGTCACACTGGTGCCGTTTTACAACATTTTCCCCACCGTCGGTGTGCTTTTCGACATCAAGGGGTTCATCATCGTGGTCCTGGGCGGGTTGGGCAGCATCGGCGGCGCGATTTTAGGTGGCATCATCATCGGGTTGATCGAGTCGGTCGCGCCGCAGTTCATGACGGCCACCTGGACCGAGGCCATCGTTTACGGTTTGTTCCTGTTGTTCCTGTTCGTGAAGCCATCCGGGTTGTTCGGAATGAAATACGACTGGTAAACCCGTATTCCAAGAAAAAGGCGAACGGCATGATGAGAGAAAAATTCAACACCATCGCCCTGGCAGGAATTGCGATCGTCGCTTTCGGCCTGCCGTTGGTGGTTCACAGTGCCACCTATCTGCACATCCTGATCCTGCTCTGGTTGTATGCCTATCTCACCACGAGCTGGAACCTGGTCGGTGGTTTCGCCGGCGTTCTGCCTCTGGGGCATGCCGCCTTCATCGGCATCGGTGCCTACACCTCGACCGTCCTCTGGCTGCAGTATGGCATCAGTCCCTGGATCGGCATGCTGGTCGGTGGAGTGCTGGCCACGATCGTCGGCATCATCATCGGCTTGCCGACCTTGAAAATGCGCGGGGCCTACTTTGCCCTGGCGACCATCGCCTTCGCCGAAGGCTTGCGCGTGATGGTGGAAAACATCGATCGCCTGGGCCCGTTTGTGCTGAACGGTCCCCGCGGTCTGCAGATTCCGCCGCTCGAGACCGGCCTCTTTAGTTTCATGTTCATCAGCAAGATACCCTACTACTACATCATCCTGGTCATGCTCTCGGGAGTGCTGGCGTTCACATGGTTCATTTCGCGTTCCAAGCTTGGCTACCTGCTCAACGCCGGAGGAGAGGAGCCGGAAGCCGCCATGGCTCTGGGCATCAACGTGGCCCGCGCCAAACTCGTCGCCATGGCGATGAGCTCCTTTCTCACGGCTCTGGCCGGTACCTTTTACGCCCAGTTCACCCTCTATATCCACCCCAAGAGCATCATCTCGCTGGACCTGTCCTTTGAAATTGCATTTATCGCCCTGATCGGCGGGCGCGGATCGATCGCCGGTCCGGTGCTCGGTGCCCTTTTGCTGCGACCGGTGAGCGATTTTTCACGGATTTACTTCGGTGACACCTTGCCCGGGATGCACTTGATCATCTTCGGGGTTGTGCTGATCCTGGTAATGCTGTTTCAGCCGCGGGGACTTCAGGAACCGTTGACCCGGGCGTATAACGGGTTGCAGGCACGGCTTTTCGCGTCAAAAGCCATGGAGGCCTAACAGATGAAGATTCTCGAAGTGCAGCACCTGACAAAGGATTTCGGCGGGTTGCGCGCCGTCGACAGCCTGGACCTGGGTATCGAAGAAGGTGAGATCCTGGGGTTGATTGGTCCTAACGGTGCCGGAAAATCGACGGTGTTCAACTGTGTTGCGGGGGTTTACCCGCCGACACAGGGCCACATCTATTTTCGCAGCGAGGAGATCAGCGGACGCAAGCCGTGGGACCTCTGCAAATATGGACTGGCCCGGACCTTTCAGATCGTAAAGCCCTTTGCCTCCAAAAGTGTCCTCTACAATGTGATGGTGGGGGCTTTCGCTGTCACCGATAAGACGAGCGAGGCCCGCGAAAAGGCACTAGGGGTGCTGGAATATCTGAATTTCGAGGATCGCAAGGATACACGGGCCGGAAATTTGACCATCGCCGACCGCAAACGATTGGAAATTGCCCGGGCGCTGGCGACCGAACCCAAACTGCTGCTGCTCGACGAGGTGATGGCCGGTCTGCGGCCGGCTGAAGTGGACGAAATGGTGGCCATCATCCGTCGGTTGCGCGATCAGGGCGTCACCATCTTTGTCATCGAGCACATCATGCGCGCCATCATGGCCCTTTCCGACCGGGTCGTCGTCATTCAATTCGGCCAGAAGATCGCCGAGGGATTGCCGCAGCAGGTCGCGGCCGATGAAAATGTGATAAAGGCCTATCTGGGAGAAGAATATGCCGTTTCTTGAGCTGAAGAACATCGACGTCTTTTATGGCGATGTGCAGGTGGTTTTCGACCTGTCCCTCAAAGTCGAGGAAGGCGAGGTGGTCAGCATCATCGGCAGCAACGGCGCCGGCAAATCGACCCTGCTCAAAACCATTTCCGGACTGATGGCCCCGGCTCGGGGAGAAATCTTTTTCGAAGGTTTTCCCACCCACGACCAGCCGCCCGAAAAGATCGTCGAGCGCGGCATCGTGCAGGTGCCCGAGGGGCGCCGGCTTTTTACGCTCATGACCGTGAAGGACAATCTGATCGTGGGGGCATACAACAGCCGCGCCGACCGGCAAAGGGAGAAAACCCTCCAAGAGGTTTTGGGCCTGCTGCCCCGGCTCAAAGAACGGGAGTCACAGCTGGCCATGACCCTTTCGGGTGGAGAGCAGCAGATGGTCGCCATCGGCAGGGGGCTGATGGCCCGGCCCAAGCTGCTGATGCTCGACGAGCCCTCACTTGGCCTGGCGCCGATCCTGATCAGGAATATATTTGAAACCGTTCGCAAGATTGCGGATCAGGGAACAACGGTGCTGCTGGTGGAACAGGACGTGAAAAATTCTCTCGGTTTGAGCGACCGTGGATACGTGCTGGAGCACGGCCGGATTGCCATGGAAGGAACAGCCAAAGAGCTGCTGCAGGACCCGCACATCAAGACCGCTTACCTGGGAATTTAGCGTATTATGGTTTAGATCAGAAAAAGAGGATCAACCATGAAGGGATTTTACAATCGACTTCTTTTTATAGACGTCGGTGAAAAGACATTCACCGTTCAACCAATCGAAGACGACCTTCTGAAAAAGTGCTTGGGGGGAAAGGGTTTGGCGAGTTTTCTGCTGCTGGCTCACAATCCTGCGCGGGTGGATCCCCTGGGGTCCGACAACCGGCTGATATTTGCGACCGGACCGGTTGCCGGCAGTTCGGTGTGGGGTTCTTGTCGGCACGGCGTCTACACCAAGAGTCCGCAGACGGGTTTCTTCTCTGAATCTTATGCCGGCGGTACGGTCGCTGAACACATGGCGTCCACCGGATATGATGCGGTGATCATTTGCGGGGCGGCTGAGCGACCTGTCTGGCTGGAAATCACCGCGGAAACGGTCCAATTCCATTCGGCCGTCGATTTGTGGGGTCGGGACACCTTTGCCACCGAAGACGCCGTTAAACAACGTGCCCGGGAAATGCGCCCCGAGGTCAAAAAATGCGGTGTGATGACGATCGGGCCGGCCGGCGAAAACCGGGTCTGTTTTGCCGTCATTGAAAACGACTACTGGCGCAGCGCCGGCCGCACCGGCGTGGGCGCCGTGATGGGGTCCAAAATGATAAAGGCGGTGGCCTTTCACGGCGACCGCAGAAAAGAATGGGCCGATGCGGATCAACTGGCCGACTTCTGCCGTGAATTCTCCCGGCGTAACAAAGACAACCCCGGTGTAAAGGCCTATAAAACCAAGGGCACGCCCATGCTGGTGGACATCATGAACGATGTCGGCGGTTTTCCCACACGGTATTGGCACAAAGGCAGATCCGAGAACCGGCATGGCTTCAACGCAGATGCCCTGCATCAGCGCTGCGAGGTAAAACCGCATGCGTGTTTGAAGTGTTTCATGGCCTGCGGGCGACTGTCCGTGGTCAAGGCCGGCCGCCACGAGGGCCTCAAAGTCGAGGGCCCGGAGTATGAGACCATTTATGCTTTTGGCGGGTTGTGCGAGGTCGGAGACATCGAGGAGATCGTCTATTTGAATGACGTTTGCGACCGTCTCGGTATGGACACGATCACGGCCGGAAACCTGGCCGCATTCACCATTGAAGCGGTGCACCATGAACGGCTGACCTACGATATCGATTACGGCAAAGTGGACGGGATCGCGCGGCTTCTGGACGATATCGCTTACCGCCGGGGGGTCGGTGATATTTTGGCACAGGGCATCCGTTTCGCAGCCAGAGAATGGGGCATGGAAGAACAGGCCATCCATGTCAAAGGGTTGGAGCCGGCCGGCTATGATCCCCGGATCCTGAAGGGTATGGGCCTGGCCTATGGGTCATCGGACCGGGGGGCCTGCCACCTGCGGGCCACCTTTTACAAACCGGAACTTTCCGGACTCGTCGATCCGGATCAGATCGATGGCAAGGCTGACATCTTTACCGAGTGGGAAGACCGCCTGACGATTTTCGACACGTTGATCCTGTGCCGGTTCTACCGTGACCTTTATCAGTGGGAGGAACTGTCAACAATCATCGGGGCGATCACCGGCCTTAGGCTCGATGCGGCGGCAATGCGGCGCATTGCCGCCGATGTGACGGATGCCGCGCGGCGTTTCAACATCCGCGAAGGACTGCGACCCGCAGACGACCGGATACCCGAGCGTTTTCACCGTGAGCCTTTGCCCGAAACCGGCAGGG
>JBAVJU010000180.1:0-4957 GCA_049687935.1 Desulfobacterales bacterium
TGTTGCGGGTGCGCGAACCGGTTTTCTTGTCGATACCGGGATAAAAGCGGGGATCGTTGTAAGGGTCGTTGGCAATCAAGGAAGATTGCGACCTGAAGACCCAACCCGCAATCCCGCAGTGGGGAGAAATGCGAACCGCGTTCTGCTCTAGATCGGTAGAGGCCCGCGACCACAGATATTCGCCCACCGCATCGTAAAGAAACACCGAAGCCCGCTCACTGGACATGATCGAGGCGGTTTGTTGCATAACCAGGTCGAAGAGACACTCCAGGTTCATCTCGGAGGTGACCATCTGCCCCAATTTGCAGATCATCTTGTATCGATGAATCAGGTCCCCTCCGGAAAGATCGGGCTCGTCGTCCGCGGCCTGGATGCATTCTAAATTATGTCGGTCGTAGTCGAGCATGCGCCCCTCTTGGTCAGTGCCCGTCCATAAATGGCCCTTTTTCCCCTGGACCGCGTTCTCCGCGGGTTTTTATCCTCAACGTAGCCATGGCGGCCTTGCCCAGGGAAAAAAGTACTCATTTATGAATCGGACACACTCACATGTGCCCATCGATTTTTTCAAGGATCGTGGATGAGCACTAAGCCATTTCTCCTTCCGGCCGTGTAAAAGGTTTAGAAAGTATGCTGGCCGTTGAACATGGAGGATCGAATGGAAGTCGGAATCCGGCAGCGCAATAGGTGCAGCAGCGAAACAGAAGTCGGCGAGGATGAACTGGATTCGGGTTTTAATTACGACGGAAAATAGTCTATGTCAAATTAAAACTCTTTGAAATTGTTAGGCCAATGAATCTCCTTGCAGCAAGCTGCAGGGTATCAAGGCTGCCTGATTTTATCCCTCACCCTAACCCTCTCCCCAAGGAGAGGGAATCTGTGGTGACCCTGTAGCGCGCTACAGGGAAATATCAAGTTTAAATTCTTAAGTGCCATATCGGCCTCGATCAGCTCGCCCGGCGGTCTTCGGCGTAAAGGTACTTGTCCTGACACTCCTGACAGATCGCGGAAACTCTGTACTCGAATAATGAAACCGCATCTCGGAAGCGAAGGGCCGGACCATCACAAATTTTACAGGTGCGCGTTGACATCGCTTTTGAGTGCCGGGCGCGAATGGCCGGTGTGGACAAAATTCTGATCAACTCCTCGAGTTTTTCCATCTGTTCTCCCCCTAATGCTTCCTTGAATCCGCCTAACCCGTTAAATCATCATTTTTTGAACCGGGGTGAAATCTTCACCACGTTGAATCTTCAGTATGTTCACCCGTGGCGAAGCCTATTTCACTGGAGCGGCAACTTCAAAAATTTCTCAATCAGGTAGTTGAATCCGGGCCGCCGGGTTAACGGCCCGGATTCAGGCTGCTCAGCCCATGCGCGTCCTCCTGGTATTATCGGCATGTTTTCGGCAAACTGATGGAGAAATAGATTCTGCCCTGCTATTCGAAAACCGACCGCGTTGTCGGCCAGACCCATTGCTGCTTTCAGTTTTTTATTCAGTCCCGCAAATGAGCTGTCAAAAAAGAGGCATCCAGGTTCTCATAAAACCGCTTGTTCAGATAATAGTCGACCTTGTACGTCTTGATTGCAACGCCGCTGGCCGCCATTTCGCGGATCAACTGGTCTCTGTTGGCGCTCAGAAAAATCGCTTTCAGAATCGCCAGCCGTGAACAACTGCGAAGATTCTTCGAGCGCGAATTCCACATTCCCCCTTTGCAATCGCAGCAGGTAACCTTCTTGTCGATGCAGTTGGCGTAAAACGCTGCCGGATCCTGCCCGACGTCGGTGTCACCCGAAACGGGAAATGCTCCAAAAACAAACACGATACTACAAACGATAAAGATGATGAGCGTCTTCATGCCGTACCTCCTTTCCGTTTTGGTGTTCCAGCCGGTCTCGACAAGCGTAAGAGCAGCATTGGTGCCAAATTCGTCAAACGGTGGGATGATACGGCATCGATGCTTTTATCTATCTGACATTAAATTATAATTTAATTTGGGTTAGATTTTTGTGATTGTACTGGAAAAGGCCATAATCTTAAATATTGTAAAGTTAGTTGATAATTGTTAAGTTCAGCTATATATTTAGTTGACACTTTGCGATTTCTGAGTCTCGAGCGAAGCGGGCGGTGAATGCATTTCCCATCACGTCACTTCAGGAGGCCGGCGATGGCCGCAATACCCCATCAATCAGTTGCATTGACCCAGCATGACCTGGACCTGCTTTACGAGCTGTCCACATCCGTTCATTCGATCGACAATCTGAACGTAATGCTCCGCAGAATTCTGTCCAAAATCAAGGAGGTCTTCGGCATCGAGGGGGCCTCCATCGCCTTGCACGACGCGAAGAACAAGGAGTTTTATTTCATCCGAACGGCCGAGGAGCAGAGAGACGGGACCGGGAAAGGGATGGACCGAATGCGATTCCCGGATGATTTCGGCGTGGCGGGCTGGGTGTTGCGCAAGAGGCAGTCGGTCATGATTCACGACGTTTCAAAAGACGACAGATTCTCCTCCAATCTCGATATTCAAAAAGATTTTGTCACGCGTTCCATGATTTGCGTGCCGCTCAAAACGCGCAAAGACATTCTCGGCGTGTTGTACGCGCTGAACAAGCTTTCGGGCGAGTTTACCCCAAAAGACCTTTTCTTGTTGGAAATTTTGTCGAGCACGATCGCCATTGCGGTCGAAAATGCGACCCTCTACGGTGACATCAAACAATATGCCAGCACGTTGGAAATCGAAAACATCCGCCTCCTTTCGGAAGTGCAGGAGCGCTTCAACCTGCAGGGGATCATCGGGTCCAGCCCGGCGATGCGCCGCGTCTTCGCGCTTTTGGACAAAGTCATCGGGACCACGACGACCGTCTTCATACAGGGTGAAACCGGTACCGGAAAAGAGCTTCTCGCCAAGGCCATTCACTACAACAGCCCCCTGAAGGGTCAGCCCTTTGTCGCAGAGAACTGCGGCGCACTGACCGAAAACCTCCTGGAAAGCGAACTTTTCGGTCATGTCAAGGGCGCCTTCACCGGGGCCGTTTCCGACAAGAAGGGGCTGTTTGAAATGGCCGACGGCGGTACCATTTTCCTCGATGAGATCGCCGACATGCCGCATTCCATGCAGACCAAGCTGTTGCGGGTTCTTCAAGAGGGTCAAGTCCGTCCTGTGGGCGGCAGCCGCTACCAACAGGTGGACTTCCGGCTCATTTCCTCATCCAACCGCGACCTGTCGGAGGAGGTCAAAGGCGGTCGTTTCCGGGATGACCTGTATTACCGCGTCCATGTTTTCCCCATCGTGCTGCCTCCCCTGCGGGAGAGAAGGGATGACATTGCGCTGTTGTCGGCGCATTTTCTCGACAAGTTCGCCAAGAAGTTCAAGCGTCCGACAGCGCGGTTGACGCCGCAGGTTCTGGCGCTTTTCATGCAGTATGACTGGCCGGGCAACATCAGAGAGCTTGAAAACGAAATCGAGCGGGCGTTGACGCTGGCAGACGCCGACAAAGAGATAAAAATCGATTATCTGTCAGAAAAAATAACCGGTGCCCCGGAAAAAGGGGTCGCTGTTCCCACGGAGGGCCTGACCCTGCAAAATGCCATTGAACAAATGGAGCGCCAAATGGTGGCCCACGCCCTCGAGGCGGCCAAGGGAAACCGGTCGCAGGCCGCCCGCGACCTGGGGCTGACGCGACAGGGGCTGCTCAACAAAATAAACCGCTACAAGATTATAAAAAAATGGTAAGCGTTCACAGAGAACTTTTTTTTGCCCAATGCTGCAGCATTGATACTTTTCATTTGCGGTCTTCTCCCGGAAAATGAAAAAAATTAAATCTCTGTGCCCTCTTTGTCTCCGTGGTGAGGTCAGATTGTCGGTTGGCCTTCAATAAATTATCCATTCCCGTATCAATAAATTTTTGTAATTAAGTGCCGGATTCCCCTTCCGGACTGCAGTCGATAACAGCCGAAAAACATGTATACCGGCGGCCGTCGCTCTCGAGAAGCAGACGTCCGTTCATCTCTTTTAATAGCGCTTGAGAGCCCGCCAGACCGATGCCGTGCCCCCTGATCGGAAAGTCTGATCGCGGTCCGGCCTGAAATTTATTCTCAAAAATTTTGTCGTGGTAGGCGACCGGAATTCCTTCTCCGTCATCCTTTACTGAAAACACCAGTTGTCTGTCTTTTCGGTGGACTGAAAAATCAATCCGCGACCGGCGAAACTTCATCGCATTCAACAGCAAGTTCAAGATGACTTGAACTATTTTACCGTTGTCCAGCCGGTATGCCGTATCCCATAATCGGTCGTCGACACTGAGAAATACGCCGGCGTCGACCAGAATGCCATCAAACTCAGAAAGTGTCGCGCAGGATTGCAGCCGTTCCGAGATATTCGGATCCATCACGTCGAATACCTCGATGAAGGCTCGTTCGACAACCTCCGAGATTTTGCAGCCGTTCGGGTCGACGGTTACTCCTCCGGGGCCGATCAGGTGGAGGGCGTTGTCGGCCAAATGAACCGCCAGTTTTGCATTCCTTAGCATGCGGCTCGTTGTCTTGGCCCGCTTTGGTGTCAGCGCTCCACGAGAAGCGACACTTTTTTGCAGAAGGTCTATATTTTCTGCGATGGATAAGAGAATCGTCTTGAGTTCAGCCAAAGCCGAAACTCTCGGTGCAGATTGTCGCAGACCTTCAGGTCTTTTCAAAAACCGATTGACCCTTCTTATGAGGGCGCGAAAAAGCGGTCTCGGGGAACCGGGATAGACAGTCGGAGGGCTTGATTTTTCAGTTGGTCCCTCTCCCAGGATCCAGTTCAGAACCGACACCGCCCGGTTTCTCATCTCAATGATCTCACGCAGCCAATCCAGTTGTTCAGGATACAGGGGGACTTGCCGATCGGCATGGCTCGACAAAGACCTGGCGCCCACATCGATCACCGCGAGCGGGGCCTTGATGTCGTGAACGAAGAGGCTGA
>JBAVJU010000181.1:0-20052 GCA_049687935.1 Desulfobacterales bacterium
CGTGTGAATTTCAAGATCTTCGAAGGAGAAGTGAGCACCCTGATCGGTCTGAGCGGGAGCGGTAAGAGCGTCACCCTGAAGCACATTGTCGGCCTGCTAAAGCCCGACTCCGGCCGGATTCTCTACCGCGGAAAACCCATCGACCGGATGAGCAAGAAAGAATGGAACGCCACGCTCGCGCGGATCAGCTACATGTTTCAGAACAATGCGCTCTTCGATTCCATGACGGTCTTCGACAACATTGCCCTGCCGCTGCGCCGGACCACATCGCTGAAAAGCAAAGAGATCGCAGAAAGAGTAATGGCGCGTATCGAGCAGACCGAGCTGACCGACGTGGCCCGCAAATACCCGGCTGAATTATCGGGTGGTATGCAAAAGCGGACGGCACTGGCGCGGGCGCTGGTTACCGACCCGCAGATCGTCCTATTCGACGAACCGACCACCGGTCAGGACCCGATCCGCAGAAACGCCATCTTGAGCATGGTGGCACAGTATCAGAAGAAGTTCGGTTTTACGGCGGTCCTGATAAGCCACGACATACCGGACGTCTTTTACATCTCCAACCGTGTGTTGGCCCTGTATGAGAAAAAAATCGTCTTCCAAGGCAGTCCGGAAAACTTTGAAACATTCGATCATCCCTTCATGAACGAACTCCTCCACAGCCTCGAAAAACTTCAGGAGGAGCTGACCGGGCTCTACTCCAAGCGCCAGTTCAAGATTCGCTACCAGACCGATCTGGTCAAACGCGATACGGACGGAACATATGCCGTGGCACTCTTCAAGCTGGCGGATATGGACGCGATTGCCGATCAGGTGGGACACAAAACCGCTCAGCAGATCATTCGCGCCATGGGAGAATTCATCAACAAGCACTTTGGCCGAGTGGGGGCCTTTTCCACACGTCAGACCATCGATGAATTTGCCTCGCTGCTGCCGTTCTCCAACCGCGAGGAGGCCGAGCGCATCATGAGTGATTTTACGAGGGATTTGCAGGAAAACGGCCTCGAAAACCTGGATAATGTGATCCGCAAAGCAACCTCAAGTGAGGAGTGTTTCGAATTCACGATTTTGGGAGGACTGGCCCGCGGCCAACCCCAAGTGGAACTTGAGTCGGTCATCGAATTCGCCCGTTTCGATCTCAGGCCGATAGCGCGGCTTTCTTGCGAAAGAGGAGGTGCCTCGAAATGAAAAAATACTCGAAGGAAACGGTGGTGGGCATTTTTGTTGTTGCCGGGTTGGTCTGCATCGGTTACATGACCATCAAGCTCGGCAAGGTCGGCATTTTGGGAGACGACACCTATGCCCTGAATGCCCGCTTCAACCGGGTCACCGGTTTGAAAGAAGGCAATCCGGTCAACATGCTGGGCCTCGAGATCGGCCGGGTCGCGAATTTCAAAATGGTCCAGGACGAACAGGCCGTAGTTGTGGAAATGCGGATCAACAAGGGCATAAAAATCTACGACGACGCCCTTGCCGCTATAAAAACCGAAGGCCTGATCGGGGATCGATACATGGACATCGCTCCCGGCGGTGCCGGTGAACTGTTAAAACCCGGCGAAACCATCACCGAGACCCAGTCTCCGACCGATCTGAGCGAACTGATCGGCAAATATGCATTCGGTGATGTAAAGAAGTGAAGTGACCCCACGCGAAGAGGTGAAGAATGATCAAGGGAGCAGTCGCAATTATATTCGGCCTATCTGCCTGCGTTGCCATGACCGCCCTTGCCGACGAGCCGCTGAAGATTATCGAAACCCGAGTCGATCGGATCGTCAAGATTCTCGGCGACAAGAGCCTCGCCGATGATGTCAAGGTCAAACAGCTCGAGAAGGCGGCCAATGAAACCTTCGACTATGTTTATCTTTCGAGAATGACACTCGGTCGGAACTGGCTGAAATTGGATGACAGCCAGCGCAGCGAATTCGTCGACCTCTACCGCCAACTGCTGGAGAAAAACTACATGGGGCAGTTGTTGAAGTACACCGACGAAAAGGTCGTGTTCGGTAGGCAAACGATGCTGTCGGATACCAAAACTGAAGTCGACAGCAACGTTGTTTCCAGTGACAAAAAGATCCCGATCACCTATCGGCTGATCCAAAGGGATGGTGATTGGAAGGTATACGATCTTGTCATCGAAGGCGTGAGCCTGGTGAGCAACTACCGGACGCAATTCACCGACATTTTGAGCCGGCAGACACCCGCCGAAATGCTTGCGATACTGAGGAAGAAGGTTACCGAGAAAAGCGGGTAGTCTAAAAAATTCACCTTTCAGTTGCTGCCGAAAACCTGCATTGGACAATATCCCAACCGCGCACTGACGTTTGTTCATTGCAGGTATACCGATTGTTATAGGCTTTAAGATAAAGGTTTTGGACTGCGTTATCGGTCGTCGGCGTATTACAATACAGCCTTCTCCCTCTGGCCGTGACAAAAACTTTATCTTAAAACTTATAACCCCATTGGAGATCATGAGGGAAAATGGTGGACCCCTCTAAACCGCCGACTAAAAAGGAAATCGACCGGATCAATCGCATCCAGCGAGACCATTTCAACAGGCTTTACCATTTGTTCGACCCACCTTTGCCGGCAGGCGTCCCCGGACGGCTCGAAAAAATCGTGGCGGCAGCCGCAATCGAGACAGGGGATACCGTATTGGATGTGGGGACTGGAACCGGTATTTTGATTCCCATAATTCGACACTACGAGCCTGGCTGTATCTATGCCTGTGATCTTTCCGAAGAGATGTTGAGGCGGTTAAAAGAGAATTATTCCGGCGTCAAGACCATTCAGAAGGATGTCAGAGAACTCGCCTTGCCTGACGAGAGCATCGATGTCGTTTTCATCAATGCTTGCTATCCGAATATTGCCGACAAAGCGGGCGCCCTGAAAAATATCAGTCGAATGTTGAAACCCGATGGCCGCATGATCATCAGCCACCCGCTGGGCAAAGCCTTTATCGAATCGCTCCGACAAGGCGCTCCTTATCCGCTGGACGACTTTCCTTTGAAATCTGAAACAAAAAAATTGCTCGGTCCCTATGGCTTCGCCGTTAAAAAGTTTGTCGATCAGCCGGAGCTCTACATTCTTGCGGCGGTAAAACGACGTTAGTTTCCGTTCATAAATAACTGTTGCAAATTTGTGGGTTTATATTTATGGAGTCAATTCAAGCGACACGATCGATGTGTCTTCAAAAACTTTTCAAATTGGAGGGAAAATGGCTGAAACGGTAAAGTTGTTGAAAAACATTGCTGCCGACCTGAGAACCATAAGTAAAGAAATCAATGCGATTGCAGCACAGGTCGGAAAGGTAACCAAACCACAAGCCAATATCGCCGCTAAAACCAAGCGCGTAAAAAAGGTGATCAAGGCGAAAACACCGGAGAAAGTAACGTCCAAGAAGACGCCACCATCGATGAAAGGGTCCTCTTCTATTGTGGACTCTGTTTTCGAGGTCATCAGTAATGCTGCTGGTGGCATTGCTCACGTTGCCATTCTCGAAAAGACCGGATTAGGTCAGCGGCAGGTATCAAATGCCGTCTTTAAACTGAAGAAGCAAGGCAAAGTCAAGAACGTCGATAGGGGCATCTATGCAGTAGCCTGATCACCGTATTTTTCGGTTTCGGGAGCAGGGCCATGCGCGGCCCTGCTCCTTTTATTACTTAAGAAAGTTTTTCAAAAGGTTCTTGGCGGGTTCCTCATATTTCTGAAGCCCTTTCTTTTCGATGTATTTTTGAACTTTATCGGATTCGAGCAGTTTTTCCTGGATTTGCTGCTTCGCCAGCGATTCGAGATCCGGTGAAAATTTCGGAGCAGAGAAGGTGCCGCTGACCAGAACCGGTACCGTCACTTTTGAATAATCCTTTTTATCATCCTGTCTTCCGAGCTTTCGGACCACCTTGGGTTCTACCCGGAAATCCAAAATTTCGCTCACCAGGTTTGCTTTTCCCACGACCAGAACATCCAAAACATGCGACTGCAACTTGGTTTGACTCGTGTCGACGACGCCATTGTTGATTGTAAAGGGCACCGACAATTCGGTGAAGTCTGTTTGAGAACCGGCCGGGATGGCTTGCCCATCGCCGAAAGCAGCCCTGATGTTTTGAATCATGGCGACAAGATCGATCCCTTTGATGGCCCCGTCGGAGAATCGCAGGTCACCATTTCCGTTCAAGGTTTTTTTGACGGTTTCGGCGTCATCCCCGCTGAAGGAGAGATTGCCGGCGGCATTGGCCATGCCTTCCAGAAAATCCTTCTCGCTTAGGTCTTTCAATAGCGGACTGGCCTGAACATTTTTGAGCTGGAATTTAATTGTGCCGCGCGGAACGTTCTGGCTGACGTTCATGTTGCCGTTCAGATTGAGGTTGCCGCCGTAAAGATCGATCTGCAGCGGTTCGACACTCAGGACACCGTCCTTGCCGCGGATAGTCATGAGAAAATTGGTGAGCTTGGCCTTGCTGACGGTCACTTCGCCGGCTTTGACTTTTCCGTCCAGCACCAACCGGCGCACTGCAGTGTAATCGGGTTTCTTTATATCGTCCGTTCCACCCGGCTTTGGAGCACCCGTCGTCGTTTGGCCTTCTTGACTCGCCCCCGTCGCGGGAGCGGATTTTTTATCGGTTTTGGTCGGCAGGTAGCGATCGAGATCGATCCGATCCAGGTCGGCCTCGAAGGCGATGTCGGGGCGCGAAAATTCCGCGAGGCGGGCGCTAAAATTGATCCTGGTGTCATCGAGCGTCATCTGGCCCTTCGAGACCGAAATTTTGTCGGTTCCGGCCGCAACGGCGGCCTGCATCGACATCTTATTCAAAACTCCCGAATCGCTGGTATCGATCACCTTGGGCTGACCCAGTTGCACCAACAGTTTACGGGGAGAAAACTCGGAGATATTGACCGTCAGGTCGGCGCGGGGATTGTCGGCCGGTGATGCCACAGTGCCTTTCAGTGTCAACGCCAGATCAGACAGGGCCTTGACGTCCAGATTCAGCGGAACGGTGGCCTTGCCCGGATTTTGACCGATCGGCCCGACTGTGCCATTTACCGCAACCGGTTTGTCGTCCATGCGGGCGGACAACGTCAACCCAATGGGTCGATCAAAGGAGAGATCAGCGAGCACCAGATCGAGATGGTCGATGGTCTTGCGTGTGTCGGAGGCTTTGTCGATCCAGGCAATCGAGCCATTGGTGACGGAAAAGTCACCGACCGTTAGAGAGCGGATCGGCAGAGCTTCGAGGGGTTTTTCCGGAGTGGCCTTCTGAGCGGTTTCCGGTGGCGATTTTCCGGTATTCTTAGTGGTAAACTCCCAGTTCCCGCGGCCCTGCTTGTTTTTAATCAGCACAATCTGAGGTTCTTTCATAACGAAGCGCTTGATCTGAACATCACGCGAGAAAAGCGGCAGGACTTTGACCCGTACCTCAAAGGATTTGATGGATATGAAATCCGTTGCTTCGAAGCCCGGCGGATTGCCCAGATGAAGATCGGAAAAAGAAACACCGACAAACGGGAAGAAAGACAGATCTACGTCTCCACCGACCGTAAAAGATCGACCGGTCATTTCCTTCACTTTGTTTTCGAGCAAGGGTTTGTACTTTTCAGCGTCGACAAAGAAAGGCAAAACGAGAAGGATCAGGATGATCAGGGTCACCACCCCGCCCACTGCAATCAGTGCCCATTTCACTGCGTTTTTCATTCCATACTCCTTCTGGTAGGGGTCAATTCCACCGCCCGGCGCCAATTAATTCTTAACGGCGGCATTGCGGGAAAAATCTTTTTTTTCGGCTGCGATATAGGCGGACACTTTTTCGCTGAATGCCCGGGTGATGGTCTGGATGACCGGATGCCCGACCGAGGCGAGCTGCAGCCGGCCGATCGATCCAATCGGCAGGATATCGATCGTCGTGCCGGTGATAAACGCGGCCTCTATCCGGTTGAGATTATCCTTCGGCAGCATCTTTTCCTGGACGTCGATTGCCAGCACTCGGCAAAGGGCCATGACATGCTGGCGGGTCACGCCCAAAAGGACGGCGTCGGATGGCGGTGTGCAGAGCTGATGGTCGATCAGAAAGAACAGGTTTGACCGGGTACCTTCGGATATAAATCCCTTGTCGTCCACCAGTAAGGCTTCGTATGCGCCTGCGGCTTCCCGGACGGCTCTGACGCGCTCGCGGTAGGAGGTCTTGACGGCTTTTATCTGCGGGTTTCGACGTTCTCCGTCGTAAAGAATGATATGGGCACCCCGCCGATACGCTCCATCACCCGGGAAATCCTGCCGGACGAAATAAGTCAGAAAAATCGACCCCTCTTTTTCCGGATACCACACCAGTTTAACGTTGATGTCGGCGCAGCCGTTTTTTTCCACCAGCTCGTTGATTTCAGCCCGCACCTGCCGGGTCGGTTTTTCAATGTCGGCCCCCAGCAGTACCGCCGATCTCTGCATGCGGGCCATATGATCTTCGAAGAACAGTGGAACACCCTCAATCAGCTTGATGACCTCGTACACGCTGTTGCCGTCGATACGATCGAAGATGGCCGTCTCGCAAGAAGGGTGCAGTTCACCATTTATGAAAAGAAAGTCGAAAGCGGCGTCACATTTCAATTAACGATACCTGCTTCGTGGACTCATTATGGTTGAAATCGTTCAGTTTTTTCCGAAAGCCGAATTCGTTTAAGGTATTTCTCAATCCGCCTGTAATTTATATCCGTTTTAAAAAAAGTCAAAATGATGAAAAGATGCGGGGTGGATTTTCGGGGAACCGGCGACTGACGGATTTTTTATTGACGGGCCTTGCGTCGAAAGGCGACTGCAAAGCCCTTTTCAGTGGATCGAACGATCCGGCCGGTAACTCTAATCGGTCTTTTGCCATCCCTAAGGGAAAAAGAGAGTCGAATTTTTTCGCCGACGGGCGGGGGTGTGGGGGTTTCGATAAACACACCGACGTTACTGATGTCGCGGATGAAATCCTGGCTCAGGAGATTATTGACTTCATAATCGACCAAAATCGTTCGATTGCGCCGGTGATCGGCGCGACCGCTCTTGTACTTACGACGATCCAGTTGGTCCAGCAACTCGAGCTGTTGGGAGATGGTCATGTCACAGATCAAATCGATCAGGCGGGCCGTTATTCTGGTTTCGTCGGAAATGGGGTCTCTGCCATTCGGCATCCGTTCACATCCTTTCCGGTTGCGCAGCAGCGAAGGTAAAATGAGGTGCGTCCGACTCTTGAACGCGCTCACAAAAGTCGGCAGCGAACTGTCGAGGGCTCGGAGTGTTGCACCGTAAAGCAGTGCGTCCAAGCGTTTAATTGCACGGTGGTGGCGAATTCAACAGCTTGATGATGCGGAGAGCCTGTTTCTCCTCGGCCAATTGCAGTGCAGTTTTCCCGCCGCCATCCTTGAGCTTGAGATCGGGACAGGCGGCCAGCAGTGAACGAACGACGTCTTCGTGGCCGCACCTGACGGCCAGCATCAAAGTCGTATTGCCTTCCTTGTCGATCACGTTGACATCGGATCGGCTTTTTATCAGTTGACGGGCAATCCGGTCGTGGCCGTCAATGGCTGCAAACATGAGCGCGGTTCGGCCCATGTAGTCTTTCAGAGAGATATCGGCACCCGCTTGCAGGAGATCCTGCACAATGTCATAATGGCCATTTCCTGCGGCAAACATCAACGCCGTCGAACCGTTTCTGCTGACCGCGTTCACCTCGGCTTTTTGCTGCAGTAAAATGCGAACGATGTCTTTGTGGCCGAACTGGGCGGCCAGCATCAATGCCTCCCATCCGGCGTCTCCTCTGGTGTTGGCATCGGCTCCGCGGGCGATCAGCAGCCGAACGATCTCTGTATGACCATTCATGGACGCCTGCATCAGGGCCGTCCAGCCGGATGAATTCCGGCCGTCGGGATCGGCGCCCGAGTCGAGCATCTGCCGCACGTCATCCAGCAGGCCCATTTCGGCGGCGGTAACCAGGGACTCAGACGGGTTGGCGGCCCTTCCGATGCCGAACGGAACGAACGCAAACCATAGCAGGACATAAATGATCAAAAATACAGGCTTACGGGGGTGAACGTTTATCATGTTCTTCTCCACTCAATTATTTATTATCATAGCAGATTGACCTGCCAATCTCAAATTTTTCTTCAAAATGGGCGGGCCCAATCGTCGATGGCTAAATGTTCTTGCCGTACTCGAATTCTGCTGCTAAGTATGAATAATAGTTCATCTCACCCCTTACAATCTTATACTTTTATCGATTCGGAGTCCGATCAAATGGAAGAAACGATCCGCCTGACCGAAGACCTGATTCGGTTCAAATCCACTCACAGCAATCCAGATGAAATCCAGCTTTGCGCCGATTACATCGAAGATTTTTTCAGTGCCAACGCCATCGATTACCAGCGGTTGAACTTTCAGAACTACCCCTCCCTGCTGGCCGTGCCGCGAAGCGGACAATTTGCCGTGATCCTGATGACCCATATCGATGTGGTGGAGGGCGCAGACGCGTTGTTCGAGCCCCGGCGGCAGGACGGCAAGCTCTTCGGTCGTGGCAGTATCGATGACAAGTACGCGGCCGCCCTCTCGCTGGTACTCCTCAAGGAACACTTGCAGCGGTGCCGTAACCGAGGCGGTGGTCAGCAGGACCTGCCTTTCGGCATTCTGATTACAACCGACGAGGAAATCGGTGGGGTCAACGGCGCCAAGAAAGTGCTGCCACTGGTAAAAGCCGATTTTTGCATCGCCCTGGACGGCGGCAGTGTCGACAAAATCGTCGTCAAAGAAAAGGGGATCCTGCGTCTCAAGCTGATCACCGAGGGCAAATCCGCTCATGGTGCCCGGCCCTGGCTTGGTGAGAACGCCATCGAGAAGCTGATCGAAGATTATCGTGTTATCCGGACTTTTTTTAAGGATACCCTGCCCGACCATTGGCACCGGACCATCAATTTCAGCCGGGTCAAGGCGGGGGGATCGGTCAACCAGGTTCCGGACAGTGCCGAGGCACTGTTCGACATCCGCTATACCGAAAACGACGACGTAGATGCGCTGGTCGAGAATATTCAGAGAAAGATCGACGGCCGTCTGGTGATCGAGGAAAAGGAACCGCTTTTCTTGGGAGGTGAATCTCCTTACCTGGACGAACTGCTGAAAATCGCAGCGGGGACCGGCACCGGTTTCGAACATGGTGCCAGTGACGCCCGCCACCTGAGCCAGTATGGTATCAAAGGGATCGTCTGGGGCGCAGACGGCGATATGAGCCAGCACACTTCCGAGGAGCACGTCAACATTGCCAGTGTCTTCAAGCTTTACGAATTCCTCGATCAATATCTGAACAACCTGGCATCTGTGCCGGCGGATTGATCATGCCGATCGGCGTTCGGGCCATGCACATCATTGACATACCCCGCGAATTCAGGCCGTCGGCTTCGAAAGCGTGACGGCATTTGATGCCTTGGATGCGATAACATCGGCAATCGCGTGGGATTTCGAATTTTTAAGATTTGAAACGCTCTGTTTAGTTTCAAATAGCTATAAGGGGGCGTGCCCCCGCCCGCACCTAACATGGAACCCAAAGGAGGTAGATGATGAAACGATTGACGGTTTTGATGAGTGTGCTTGTACTTGTCCTGGTGGCAGGTATGGCCATTGCAGCGCCCAAACAGGGTGGGACTCTCGTGTTCGGTCGTGGAGGAGACAGTGTCGGGCTTGACCCGGCCTACGAGACCGACGGAAACTCGTTCATGATCTGCGACAATATCTACGAAGCACTCGTTTTTTATAAAGACGAATCCACTGCATTGGAACCGGGTCTGGCTGAGTCGTGGGATATATCACCGGACGGATTGACCTACACCTTCCATCTTCGCAAGGGTGTCACTTTCCACGACGGAACGCCCTTCAATGCCGATGCCGTCGTGTTCTCCATCGGCCGCATGATGAAAGACCGCAATGTAAAATTCTTCGGCAAACCCCTCGAAGTCCCGGCCCAGGAGAGACCGCCGGAGTATTGGGTGTCCATGGAAATGGATGACACCGTCGGCGCCATCGAGGCGGTGGATGAATACACCGTCGTCTTCAAGCTCAAACGGGTGGAAGCACCGTTTCTGGCCAACATGGGAATGGATTTTGCCGACATCATCAGTCCCACGGCATTCATGAAAAACCCCAAAGAATTCATTCGAAACCCTGTCGGCACCGGCCCGTTTAAGTTCGTTAAATGGGTCAAGGACGATCGGATCATTCTGGAGAAAAATCCCGATTACTGGGATAAATCCGGCGGGCCTTACTTAGACCAGCTCGTCTTCAGGTCGATTCCGGAAAACTCGGTCCGTTTTCTGGAACTCAAAACCGGCAATATTCACATCTGTCAGTTCCCCAACCCAGCCGACATTGCCTTGGCGGAAAAAGACAAAAACCTTATTCTGCCGACCCAACCGGGAATGAACATCGGCTACCTGTCATTTAATCACACCAAGGAACCTTGGAAGAGCAGCGTTGACGTGCGCAAAGCCATTGCCTACGCGATCAACCGCAAGGCTATCGTAGACAACATCTACCAGGGGATGGGGCAAGTCGCCAAGAACCCGATTCCGCCCACCATGTGGGGATACAATGACAAGGTTCCGGGCTTTGCATATGACCCTGAGAAAGCCAAGGATCTGTTGAAAAAGGCCGGTTTTCCCGATGGTAAGGGTTTGGCCGAGATCACGCTGTGGTCGATGCCGGTTCCCCGTCCTTACAACCCCGATGGATTGAAGATCGGCGAAGCCATGGCGGCAGATCTGGCCAAGGTTGGAATTACAGCCAAGGTGGTCACCTTCGAGTGGGGGACCTACCTGAAACGCCAGCGGGAACAGCCGGCGGACATGGATCTTTTTCAGCTCGGCTGGACCGGTGACAACGGCGATCCGGACAACTTTCTGGCCGTGCTCTTCGACGGCCTGGCCTCATCGGCCATCCGGACTCAGTGGCACAACGAGAGGTATCACGAACTCATGGTCAAGGGGCGTCAAACCATCGATCAAAACGAAAGGGCTAAAATCTACGAAGAGGCCCAGCAATTGATCTACGACGAGGTTCCCGTCATTTCGGTGGCCCATTCGACGGTTATCTGGCCGGCGCTTAAAAATGTGAAAGACTTTAAACTACATCCCACCAGCTCGGTGCGAATGAAAAACGTCTGGTTGGAGTAACCCGCCTAATCTATATATCTTTGAATTAGGTGGGTAAACGGTCAAGTTGAAATGAGGAACCGGTCAAGGGGAAGGCAGGGCCTTAGAGGTTCTGCCCTCCTGGTTGCCATGCGCGAAACCTGGATGTGCACTGTCTACTGGACAGACACTGTCTAAAAGGTAAAATCGATTGTCATGCTGGCATACGTGATTCGAAGATTATTGATTCTCATCCCCACGCTGTTGGGGGTTTCCGTCATCGTCTTTCTCATGTTGCATATGACGCCCGGCGACCCGGCAGAACTGCTGTTGGGTGAACGCGCCACGGTTGAGTCTTTGGCGCAGATGCGAGAACACCTCGGACTCAACGAACCTCTTTATGTCCAGTACGGCCTCTTTCTCAAGCGGTTGTTGAAGGGCGACCTGGGGGAGACCATCTGGACTCGCCAGAAGGTCTGGACCGAGGTGCGGCAACGGTTTCCAGCCACCATCGAGCTGTCCATCGTGGCACTGTGCATCAGCTGCTTCTTTGGTGTCCTTTTAGGGATTGTTTCGGCCACCAGGCAATATTCTATTTTTGATTATGTCAGCATGCTCGGGGCACTGGCAGGGGTCAGCATGCCAATCTTCTGGCTGGGGCTGGTGTTCATGCTGATTTTCTCCCTCAACCTCGGTTGGCTGCCGCTCTCGGGTCGCTTGAGTATCGGGATCGATTTGGAAGTGATCACCAATTTTTATATTCTGGACGCCGTCCTGACCCACAACTGGGCGGCCCTGAGAGATGCCGTGTGGCACATCATCATGCCGGCGGTGACCCTAAGCACCATCCCCACGGCCATCGTGGCGCGGATGACCCGTTCGGCCATGCTGGACGTCTTGCGCCAGGATTATATCAAGACGGCCAAAGCCAAAGGCCTCTCGAACCTCACTGTCATCTTCAAACATGCCCTGCGCAATGCTCTCATCCCGGTTGTCACCACCATCGGTCTTCAGTTTGGCGTTCTGCTGGGCGGTGCCATTCTGACCGAGACCATATTTGCCTGGCCCGGTGTGGGCAAATGGATGTACGATGCGGTCATGCAGAGAGACTACATGGTCATCCAGGGCGGCACGCTTTTTATTGCCGGCCTCTTTGTTCTCATCAACCTGTGTGTCGACGTTCTATACGCGGTCATTAATCCGAGAATGAGTATGCAGTGATAAAATCGCCTTGGGGCGATTTTATGAAACGCGGCTTTGCCGCTCAAAAACGCTGAGGGCAAGCTGGCTGAATTGAGACAACCGAAAGTTTCATGCCGACTCCGTTATGACGACCGGGCGCGACAACCATAAAGATCCGCATCTCCGCCACCCGATGGTGGAACAACTGAGCCAGCTGTGGCGCAACAAGACCGCCATAGCCGGTCTGGTGGTCATTACCGTTTTTGTTCTGACCGCCATTTTCGCGCCCTTGATCAGCCCCCATAACCCGCTGGAAACGGAGCTGTATGATCAACTCAAGCCGCCACTATGGCATGAAAAGGGAACCACAAAATACATTCTGGGTACCGACGAACTGGGACGGGACACCCTATCACGGATCATTTACGGCGCGCGGGTTTCCCTCATGGTAGCGATTGTCAGCGTCGGCCTGGCCTTCTTCTGCGGGACGCTGCTCGGCTCGTTTTCGGGCTATTACAAAGGCAAGATCGACAGCATCATCATGCGCCTCATGGACATGCTGCTGGCCTTTCCTTACCTGCTGCTGGCGATCGTCGTCGTTGCCTACCTCGGTCCCAGCCTTCAGAATGCCATGATGGCCATCGGAATTACCTATGTGCCCCGGTTTGCCCGCATCGTGCGGGGCAGCGTTCTGGAAGAGTGCGGAAAGGACTACGTCATGGCGGCGCGGGCCATCGGCGCTGGAAATCTGCGCATCATCTTTCTGGCCATCCTGCCCAACTGCATGGGGCCTCTCATCGTGCAGACGACGCTCAGCATGGCCTCGGCGATCCTGGATGCGGCGGCCCTGAGCTTTCTGGGGCTGGGTGCCCAGCCGCCGACCCCGGAGTGGGGCGCCATGATCGCCAGGAGCCGGGGGTTAATTCTGCGCGCCCCCTGGGTGATGACCTTTCCCGGCATCGCCATCCTGATGGCCGTCCTCGGTTTCAACCTCCTGGGCGATGGTCTCCGCGATGCACTGGACCCGCGCTTGAGAGATTGATTGTCAAGCATGCTTTTAGACATCCAAAACCTGAAAACCCACTTCTTCGTCCGCGGTCAAGTGGCCAAGGCGGTCGATGATGTCAGCTTCTCGGTCCGTTCCGGCCAAACGCTCGGGCTTGTGGGTGAGTCCGGATGCGGCAAGAGCGTGACCGCCCATTCCATTATCCAGCTTATACCGGAGCCGCCCGGCAAGATCGTCGGAGGGAAGATTTTCTTCGACGGTACCGATCTTCTGGACCTCAGCGAGAGGCAGATGCGTCGCATTCGCGGCAACCGGATTTCCATGATTTTTCAGGAGCCGATGACCTCACTGAATCCGGTGTTCACGGTCGGCGAACAGGTCGGCGAGGTCATCCGCCTGCATCAGCACATCTCCCGCAAAGAGACGCGTCGGCGTGTCGTGGAGATATTCCAGTTGGTCGGCATTCCGGCACCGCAAAAGCGGCTGTCCGACTATCCGCACCAGATGAGCGGTGGCATGCGCCAACGGGTGATGATCGCAATGGCGCTGGCCTGCAACCCCAAACTAATGATTGCCGACGAGCCGACCACCGCGCTCGACGTCACCATCCAAGCCCAGATTCTGGACCTGATGAACAATCTCAAAGAAGAAACCGGTGCCGCGATCCTCTTCATCACCCACGATCTGGGCGTGATTGCCGAAATGGCCCAACATGTGGCGGTGATGTATGCCGGCAAAATGATGGAGTACGCTGAGGTGGAAACGCTTTTCGCCGATCCCAAACATCCCTACACCGAGGGCTTGATGCAATCGATACCGGTTCTTGGCCGTAAAACCAAAGACGGTCGTCTGAGCACCATAAAGGGGGTTGTTCCCTCGCTGTTCAGCCTTCCCGACGGCTGTCTGTTCAGCGACCGTTGCCCGGATGTCTTCGCTGATTGCCGTCGCATCGAACCCGACATGTACGGCGTCGGTGACAACCACACCGCACGGTGTTTGAAATATGCCTGAAAACAGCCAGAACGACGACCTGGTAGAAGCCAGAAATCTCGTAAAATACTATCCCATCCGTGGCGGTGTGTTCCTGAAAGAGGTGGCGGCGGTGAAGGCCGTCGACGACGTGAGCCTGACCATCCGTTCCAGTGAAACCATGGGACTGGTCGGTGAATCCGGCTGCGGTAAAACCACTTTTGGTCGCGCCATCCTGCGACTGGAGGAACCGACAGCCGGAGAAGTCATCTTCAAGGGTCGAAACTTACTGGCCTGCGATGCGAAAGAAATGCGCGGTCTGCGAAAGCAGATGCAGATCATCTTTCAGGACCCTTTTTCCTCCCTGAACCCCCGCAAGACGATCGCCCAGATTATCGGCGAACCCTTGTTGGTTCACGGGATGAAAAATAGAAAACAAAGGGAGGAGCGGGTGCTCTACCTGCTGGACGTCGTCGGGTTGCGGTCGGAGCAGATGCGACGCTACCCGCATATGTTTTCAGGCGGTCAACGGCAGCGAATCGGTGTGGCCAGGGCCCTGGCGTTGAATCCCGAGCTGATCGTCTGCGATGAGGCGGTCTCGGCCCTGGACGTTTCGATCCAGGCCCAGGTGCTCAATCTGCTCAAGGATCTGCAGCAGGAGTTCGGCTTGACATACCTTTTTATTTCACACGATCTGCACGTGGTCGAGCACATCAGCGACCGTGTGGCGGTGATGTACCTGGGAAAGATTGTCGAACTGGCCGGCAGCAAGGAACTCTACAAAAAGCCGCTGCACCCTTATTCACAGGCTCTGCTTTCTGCCTCCCCCATGCCGGATCCGAAGCGCAAACACAAGCGCATTATCCTCAAGGGCGATGTCCCCAGCCCGATCGATCCGCCTTCGGGATGTCGATTTCACACCCGCTGTATCTATGCCCGTGATCTTTGCAGCCGCAAGGATCCGGCTCTGCGTGAAATCGAAGCCCGTCATTTTGCGGCCTGCCACTTTGCCGGCGATGTGGGGATCTGATCCTTCTGGGGTCCAAAAGAGGGAAGCCGCTGCTCGCAAAAGCTGGCCGGGTTCATGATGGCAGCGCCGATTAAATTTTGAGCAGCAGTCGATTGGCCTCTGAATCTTTTATGACGGATCCGAGTTCATCCAGGGCGTTTTCGATGGCCTTGAGCGTATCGGTTTGCGCAACCGGCAGCTGATTGACACCCCGCTGTTCGAGGGCGTCGGTGACGAACTTAATGGTCCAGCGGTGGATGTCGCTGGACGGTTGGTAGGCCGGTTCGCGATCTTCGTTCACGCTCATCAGCGAGACGAGACCGGCCGCCTTTAACTCGCCCATGATCTGCTGTGCCAGGCGGACGGGAATTTCCAGTTGCTGTGAAATCTGGCTGGTGTTCAGGGGCGGGTCCCCATTGGAGAACTGCAACACCAGCCGGTGCAGGATTTGAAGGGTCAGCACCTTTTTATAGTGCGGACTGATGTTGACGAAGTCGGGCTCGAACTCGTGCAGATCGACATTTTGATGCGCGTAGACATACTCCGCCCCGATCAGCAGGATAATCCATCCGATGTTGATCCAAATCAGCAGCAACGGCAGTGCGATCAGGCTGCCGTAGACGGGATTGTACTTCGTGACGCCGACCTGAAATTCGACCAGACCCCATTGGACCAGCAGGTAAACCGTGCCGACCAATACACCGGAGATGATTGCGGCACGCGGCATGACTCGGGTGTTGGGTATCACGACATAGACCAGAGAAAAAACTGCCCAGACCAGCAAGTAGGGAGAAAGCTGCAGTAGATCGATAATGAACGGGCTGACTTTGGCGAGCAGAGACAGTTTTGAAGAATATTCATCGAGTTGTCTGGTGATAAAGGCCGGAATACTGCTGTAGATCAGAAGAAACAGAGGCGTCAGAAACAGGAACGCCAAGTAGTTGCTGATGGTTTTCTTCCAGGATCGCGGGTCTTTGACTTGCCAGATTTCATTGAAGGCGTGTTCAAGATGATAAAAAACCTTTATGGCCGACCACAGCAAAACGACGACGCCCACGCCGGCCACAACACCACCCTGAGTGTTTTCGAGCAGCGTTTTGGCGTATTCGAGGATTTGTTTGAGGACCTCTTCCTGGGCCGGGATTTGCGTCAGTATTTCGGTTTCGAGGCGCTTCTGGAGTCCGAAGCCCTTGGCAATTCCCAAAACCAAGGCGATCAGCGGTCCGACGGACAAAACGGAGTAAAAGGTCAGCGCGGAGGCGCGCAGCGAGGCTTTGTCCTCCAGAGCCTTGCGGACGGTCAGGACGACAATGCGCAACTGCCGGATGAAAAACGCATTCACCGGCGGAAAATTTCGTAAACGAATGCGCCAGATGCCGGTAGTGAGGTAATTGATCAGGCGGCTCTCCATTGTTCGGTAGTATAGAACTTTTTAGATGATCATTTAAAGTTAAAATTGACCTGATTTGATTATGGCGCCACTCTTTGATACATAAAACTAATTCATTTTTCCAAGGGAGTCGACCATGTCCAATCCAACTACTGCTGACTACGGCTGGGTAAAAGGTGCCGGAATCTCACTACTCGAGAAAATCAGGCAGGATCTCAAGGCAGCCCTTCGCAACAGGGACCATGGCGTACGGGACACCCTCCGGCAGATCATGTCCGAGTTTCCGAGCCTGACGGTGCCCATCCAGCTGGAGAGCGGAAAGAAGACGACGCGACTGAAAAAGCCTGAGGAGATCACCGACGACGACATACTCGACATCATCCGGAAACTCGTCAAGAGCGAAAAGATCGTGCTGGAGGCCAAAAAAGAAACGTCTTCCGACTACCTCCAGACCCTGGAGCGCTATTTGCCGCGCATGGCCACGCGGGAGGAGATCGCCGCCTGGGTCAGAGCCAACATTGACCTGTCGGATTTTAAGAGCCCCATGCAGGCCATGGGCCCGGTCATGAAGCACTTCGGCAAACAGGCCGACGGCAGCCTCGTCAAGCAAGTCCTGCAGGAAATCGGCCGCGATTAGAGGGTTGCCCGGAACAACAGACATTCCATCACATATTATAATCAGAAGCAGCGGATGCAGTCGATGACCCCTCCACGCCGACATGACAATCGGAAAAAAATGCAACGAATCGTTTACGCAGCCGTCCTTCTGGTTTTTCTACTGGAAGCCCTCTGGACTGCGGCGGGCTGCGCTCGGCCGGCCGTTCCCCCCGACCGTTTTGACGCCGGGCGGCACAAAGGGGATAGTGAACTCTTCCCGCAGGCTGCGCCGGACCGGTTTTACAACGACCTCTTCACACGCCGCGACGGCGGTTGGACCGGCGGGGACGGCACCCGGTCGGTGGCCCTGCCGGACGGCCGGATTCTCTGGTTGTTCGGGGATACCTTTCTCGGGGCGGTCCGACCGGACCGCAGCCGTCCACTCGCGGCCCCGATGGTTCGTAACACCTTTGTGGTCCAAAGCGGTGACACCCTTGTGACATTGCACGGCGGCACTGCGGCTTCTCCCGAGGCCTTTGTCACGCCGAAAGAGAAGGGTTCGTGGTACTGGCCCACGGACGGCCTGGTCGAGGGAAACCGGCTGCGCGTCTTTTTGCCCCGGTTCACCGCCACCGGACCGGGGATGTGGGACTGGCGCTGGAGTGGCACCGACATCGGGACCTTTTCACTGCTGGAGTTGCGATTAGAGAAGATCACGGCTGCGGTAGCGGTCAACCGGGTGATATACGGCGCGGCACTCTTAAAAGATGCCGACGGGACCTACATTTACGGCGTCGAAGATTTGCAGAGTACCAAGTATGTGCACATCGCCAAGGCGGGTTCCGGTCACCTCGCCGATGCCTGGGAGTACTGGGATGGAGAAGGGTGGACCGTAGACCCGCTGGCGTCCAAAAGACTTTTTTCAGGTGCGGCGCTTCAGTTCAGCGTATTCAAGACCGGCGGTCGCTATGTTTTGATCACCTCCGACAACCGGGTCCCCTTCGACAGCGCCGTGGTCGCTTACGTTTCACCGTCGCCGACCGGTCCCTGGTCCCTGAGGTCAACCATCTACCGCCCGCCGGAAGCAAAGGGCGATATCGTGGCCTATAATGCTTTGGCGCATCCACACCTGTCGCCGCGACACCGATTGCTGCTCTCCTACAACCTGAATCACGTCCGTGACGCCGAGGCTGTATATCGGAATGCAGATGATTACCGTCCGAGGTTCGTCCTGGTCGACCTCAAAGCGGTGCGGCATGAGCCATGAACGAGGGTGCCGTTTCAGGAAAGGCTGCCCCAGCAAAGCCTTAATAATCATTAATAATCATTGAGGCAGTCGATAAGTTTCCTCAAACTGCCGAAATCACCCTGTTTGAAGTCAATCACCAGTCGCTGGAGGTGGGCGATTTCCGGTTCATCTTTTTCTTCGGGTAGGGCTTCTGAAAGCCCCATTTTGCCGCCGGGTTCTAAAATACCGGCGAATTGATGCATCAAGTCTTCGACGATCCGTGGTTCGATGGGTGAATTCAGGCGAATGACGAGGCGGCCGTTGACATATCGCAGGCTGTGATATCGGCGATAGAAATGATTGATCCGCTCGACGGCTTTTGAGGCCGATTCGACCCGTTCTATGTGGTTGAAGTCGGACGCGCTGATGAGGTGTCGCTTGAGTAATTCCCTTTCGAAAAACTCCAGGCACTGGGACCAGTATCTTCCTCCCGGTTCATCAATCAGGATGAGCGGCAGGGAATAGCGTTTGCCGGTTTGCACGAGCGTGATGCTTTCCATGGCTTCATCCAGGGTTCCAAAGCCGCCCGGGAAAAGGGCGACGGCATGGGCTTCTTTCAAGAAGGCCACCTTGCGGTTGAAAAAGTATTTGTACATGATGTGGCGGGGATTGCCGTCGATGACCGGATTGGGTTTCTGTTCGAACGGCAGGCGGATATTGACACCGAATGAAAATTCAGGTCCCGCCCCCTCGTTAACCGCCTGCATGATCCCGGGGCCGCCGCCCGTTATCACCATGTAGTTTGCAGCAACCAGTTCGCGGCCCAGTTCCCGGGCCATAGCGTACAGCGGTTCCTCGGGTTTTATCCGTGCCGATCCGAACACGGTCACCTTTTTTTTATGGCGGTAAGGTCCGAATACCTTGGAGGTGAACCGCATCTCTTTCAGGGATGTGTTCATTAATTTCAAATCAGCTTTGCGGTCGTCTTCCTGTCCGGCTTTGAGCGACGCCAGGATCATTTCACGGATAATTTCTCGCTGCTGAATCCCACCGGTGATATCCATCAGACGCTCGATGGCGTCATCGACGGGGCCGTTGGTAGGGGTAAAGTGAAGCTCCTTCATGTTTTTCCCTCTCGTGTTGACAGGTGCAATGGTGATATCAGAAACAAAGTTACTAACGGGTAAAATATGGATGTTCCTGAGCCGCTTGAGATCGCAACATGCGTGCCGGCTGTCGGCAATTAAAACGAAATAAATATTATACCATTGTGAGGTTTGCATTAGCAACGCTCCGCATTTGGCCATCAATGTCAAACGGCCCCGACCGGCTCTATCCTCAAAACGAAAAGACATGCGGAAATTTGAATAAAACCGACCTCTGAGGATAAAAAACACTTGTCTGGATAGATGGGACCAGATAAATGCAGACAAACATGAAAATAAGATCAATTTGAGGAAGGACATTTAGCCATGTACGAAATCATTGCAGACCCGGAAGATTACGGCATCGATGTTCTGGAAGAAGGGATGGGG
>JBAVJU010000182.1:0-2773 GCA_049687935.1 Desulfobacterales bacterium
ATCTCAGGAGGAGGGCCTCCAGTTTTTCAACCAACCTGTGTCCAGCATATACACTAGTCGTCCGGTTTTCGGCAATATCGATATGACCATCCAGGAAGCCGCACAATTGATGAGCCGGGAAAAAATCAGTTCGATATTTCTGAAGACGGCGGCCGGCAAATGCGTGGGTGTGTTAACGGAAAAAGACCTTGCGTTGAAGGTGATCGCGACCGGACTGAACGTCAAGCAACCGGTGATGGAAATCATGTCATCACCGGTCCAAACGATTCCGGATCAGGCCCTGATTTTCGAAGCTCTCATGCTGATGATGAAAGCGGACATCCGTCACCTTGCCGTCATGGATGCCGCAGAAAACGTGGTTGGAATCCTATCGAGCCGTGATCTTCTTTCGGCGCAAGGCCAGTCGCCGTTGTTTATGCTGCGCGAAATTTCAGAAGCGAACAGCATGACGCAAATTATCGAGCGCAATCGCCGAATGCCCCAGTTGCTCCGCAGCTTGATCACCAGCGGTGCAAAGGCCCAAAACCTGACCCGCTTCATCACAGCGGTCTCCGATGCCATTCTTAAAAAGGTCATGACCTATACCCTGGACGAACTGGGTCAGCCACCCGCACGGTTCGTGTTCATGATTATGGGTAGTGAAGGCCGCCATGAACAAACCCTTAAAACCGATCAGGACAATGCCATTGTCTACGAGGACGTCGATAAGAAGGACGAGCCCGCTGTCAGAGAGTACTTTTTGAAATTCGGCGAAAAAGCCTGCACCCTGTTGGACCAAGCCGGGTTCGAATTCTGCACCGGTGGCGTCATGGCCCAAAATCCCAAATGGTGTCAGTCGTTGTCGACTTGGAAGGCCTATTTTTCAGCCTGGATCCACGCGGCCGAGCCGGAAGATTTGCTCCAAGCCAGTATCTTTTTTGACTTCCGCCGCGGTTTTGGAGCAACCGTCTTGATCGATGCCCTGCGTCGACACCTTTTCGATTCTCTCGAGGGCTGGTCCGGTTTTTTTCGCCACCTGACAGAAAACGCCCTGCACTTCAAACCGCCGATCGGCTTTTTTCGTAACTTTGTGGTGGAATCCAAAGGCGAGCACCGCAGCGCCCTGGACATAAAGAGTGCAATGACACCAATCGTCGACTTTGCCCGCATTTATGCCCTGAAGCACAAAATCGAAGAGACCAACACGCTGGAACGCCTGAGTCACTTGCAGCTCAAAAAAGCGATTACCGCTCCGGAGTTCGATGAACTCGAAAAGGCTTACAGTTTTTTGATGCAGCTGCGGTTCGCTCGGCAGGTCACGGCGGTCATTGACGAAAAAACCGCGCCCAATAATTACATCAATCCGAAAAAACTGACCAGCATCGAACAGAAAATGCTAAAAGAAATTTTCAAGCGGATCGAAAAATTTCAGACCAAGCTGGAATTCGAGTTCACCGGTTTGGTGTGACTCCTCCCGCTCCTACTTCAGCGAATGGGACTCGATCCGGCCTTGACCGCCGGACCGTTTATTGCCACCATCATTGACGCCGTCGGCATCACCCTCTATTTCCAGATAGTCGTCATCCTCTTG
This sequence comes from Desulfobacterales bacterium, assembly GCA_049687935.1. GTDB lineage: Bacteria > Desulfobacterota > Desulfobacteria > Desulfobacterales > SG8-13 > JARFQH01. The sequence goes on from JBAVJU010000182.1 coordinate 1,571, forward strand.
AGAAATTTTAACGCCTGAACGAATACTTGGAAATAGGGATGAGATCATCTGCCGGAGCCCGCACATATGAGTGGTTTTTCACAATACTGAGGTAGAAATTTCACAATCATTTGTTTAAACCTAATGGGCTTTAAATTTAACCACCTTTAAATATTGCGAATTCTTGCTTTTTGACCAGTGGCACAGAAAATGCTTCGGCTGTTTGGAAGACTTGAAAAAACGAGGTCATCATGAACAGGTTGAAGCGCTCTGTCAGGAAAACTGTTCGCTGGCTGGAAAATCAACTCATTCGTTACCATCTAGCCCGCCTCCTTAAACCGACCCGGTTTTGACGAACGCTTTCTCAGCGCTATCGATGCTTCGCGACCAAATGTCTATCCAAACGATCGGTAGGATACAGAGGAATGGAATCTAAATGGATGGATCGCAGAGAGAAAAGTGGCCAGAAACAGCTGATTAAACAATACAGAAAAAAGTTTCGAATTCGTGAAAACCTCGATCATTATTCCGAAGAAGACCTTCGCGCCGCGGAGAAAAAATTCCTCAAAATGTGCCTGACAAAAGGGCAGTGCTGAAATTTATCCCGCGATGTTTTTCCCTCCTGAAAACAAACCGGCTTCTGATACGGGTTTGATGCACCCCATGCCCAGAAGCGGCTATTATCACGCCGGTACAAACAGAACCGTCACCCCAGATTTTGTTCCTTAAAAAACAGGCCGGCTATTCGACGGGGTCTTCACTATCAATCGGCAGCCAAATGGCCGATTCGCGGAAGATGCTGTTCCGAAGATGGTCCGGGACATTGTCGAGCCGGTTAAAAATTTCGGCTGTTCCCCGTAACCGGCCTGACCGATCGACCATACATTGATTGCCGCTCTGCAGCCGAGCCGCCTGTCGGCATCAAAAAAAACTTGACGCCATCGATTTCTGTGCTTAGCGATAGGACGAATGAGCAATCGATTAGATGAAAAGATATCGAATTCAATTTCAGATGATTTTGTAATAATCTTGGGGTCCGAACAAACGAGGCTGGTATTTTAAAACGTGTTGGTCACATGCTCCAGCGAAAACGTAAGGAAGCGCAGCGCAGCGTTCAGAAGATTTGCGCAGTTGCCAAAAACTCGTCTGATTGAGGAGGTAGGAATGGATAAATGGGAATGCCCCTGTGGCTATATTTACGATCCGGAAGAAGGAGATGCTGAG
>JBAVJU010000183.1:0-23040 GCA_049687935.1 Desulfobacterales bacterium
ACCACCACACCGATTGAAGTGATTGCCGAGAGTGCTTTTAAGTTGGCCCGCAAGCACATCGGCGCGCTGATCGTCGTCCCCGGCAGGGAAGACCTGGAAGAAATCGTTCAACACGGTCTCAAATGGCAGGGGACGGTTTCGAGCGAAATGATTGTCAGCATCTTTTGGCCGGACAACCCGGTACACGACGGCGCGGCCGTCGTGCGGGGCGATCGAATCTGGGAAGTGGGATGCATCCTGCCCCTCTCGGTGCGCAAAGACATCCCGTCGAATTACGGCACGCGCCACCGTGCCGCTTTGGGGCTGGCCGAAACCTCGGATGCGCTGGTGATCGTCGTATCGGAGGAAAGCGGCGCGGTCGCCCTTGCCAAGGACAGCCGGATCACCCGCATCCAGGACCCGGTGACCCTCGAAAAACACTTGAAGGAACACGCCGGCCAGCGCCTCAGATCCCGATCCGACTTGATGAACGAAAAAATTGAACTCGGCCTGGCGATTTTTCTATCGGCCGCTTTTACATTGGGGATCTGGTTCAGCATTACGCGGGGGTTCGACACCCTGGCGAGCTTTGAAGTGCCGGTTGAATACAGAAACCGCGACCCCGCCCAGCAGATCGTGAATACCTCCGCAAATACCGTCAAACTGCAGCTCAGCGGCTCGCGATCCCTGCTCGACGCCATCAACCCCAATCAATTGCGGGTGCGGGTCGATCTGGGCAAAGCCGCCACCGGGAGCAATTCATACACCATCACCCGCGAAGACATCACGCTGCCCCCCGGGGTTATTTTAAAGGATGTTCAACCACCGATAGTGGACGTAGATCTCGACATAACAACGCAAAAAGAGCTTCCCATTCAAGCGGACTTCGTCGGGAAGCTGCCAGACAACCGGATATTGGCCCAGGTGCGATTGGAACCCTCTACCGTAACGGTCATCGGTGCCAGCGGGTTTCTCGACAAGCTGTCGACAATTTACACGGAAAAGATCCCGGTGGCTGGCCTTGTAGGCTCGGGCACCATCGAAGTCGGTCTGGTCATCAACCCGGCAAAACTGAACCTGGCCGCCGGCAACAGGGTCACGGTTTACTATACGGTCCTAGAAAAGACGTCCCAGGAGTAGACCCGTATCCGTACTTACTCTTGCAGGCTTTCTGCTTTCGATGAATTTTTTTGCTTATTATGGACACGAAGATAGACTTTTTATGGTATGCTCGACCGGGGAAACCACCTACATCGATAGAAGACACTCGGTCCGATCGACCCTTCGCAGCCGAAGGCAACCCGTAAGAATGACCGCATGACATGACAGCACACTCGAAAAAAAACGCGACGATCCTCATCGTAACGCCGGAAGTCACTTATTTGCAGCCGGGTATGGGCAACGTTGCCAATTATCTCTCGGCCAAGGCCGGCGGTTTGGCCGACGTGTCGGCCGCTCTTGTCAGTGCCCTTCTGGAACAGGGCGCCGACGTCCACATCGCCCTGCCCGACTACCGCACCCTGTTCAACGATCAGTTTTCGATTCTGCTGAACAAGGAAATGCGGATGATCAAAAAGGTGCTTCCGGAGGACCGTTTCCACCTGGCCGAAGACCGCGCGTTTTTTTACCAGGATCAGGTGTATTCGAATATAGAGTGGGAAAACTTGAAAATCGCCCTGGCGTTTCAGCGCGAGGTTATCAACAAGATCATCCCGGAGGTTGCGCCGGACCTGATTCACTGTAACGACTGGATGACCGGCCTGATCCCCGGCGCGGCCTTGCATATGGGCATCCCGAGCCTGTTTACGGTCCACAACATTCACACCGTCAAGACCAACCTGGCGACCATCGAAGACCGCGGCATCGATGCGGCCGAATTCTGGGATCACCTCTTTTATGAACGCATACCGGCCAGCTACGAGGAAACCCGCGAATACAACCGGGTCGATTTCCTCGGCAGCGGCCTTTTTGCCGCTCACTACGTGAACACGGTCAGCCCGACCTTCCTGTCAGAAATTATTCAGGGCCGGCACAGCTTCGTGGAAGCACCCCTGCGTCAGGAGTTTGCCAACAAGTGGGCTGCCGGATGCGCGGAGGGGATCCTCAATTCACCGGACCCGTCGTTTAATCCGTCGACGGACGACGCGCTGCCTGTCAGTTATGACCCCCTAAACCATGCCGCCGCCAAACGACAAAACAAACGGATTCTGCAGAACCGCCTCGGCCTGATCAGCGACCCCGATGCGCCCCTTTTCTTCTGGCCTCATCGCCTCGACAACTACCAGAAGGGTTGCCAGTTGCTGGCCGACATACTCTATCCCATCGTCTCGCACTACTGGACGCAGAACCTGCAGATCGTTTTTGTGGCCAACGGCGAATACCAGTCCCATTTCCTCAACATCATTGACTTCCACGGTCTTGAAAAGCGGGTGGCGGTGTGCCCCTTCGATGAGCGCCTCTCCCGCCTGGCCTATGGCGCTTCGGACTTTGTGCTGATGCCCTCGCGGTTCGAACCGTGCGGTCTACCCCAGATGATCGGATGCCTTTACGGATCACTGCCGGTCGCGCATGACACCGGCGGAATTCACGACACCGTGGATCACCTCGACATCCAGTCTGCCACCGGCAACGGCTTTCTGTTCGAATTCTTCGATGCTCAGGGCCTCTCCTGGGCCATCGGCGAAGCCATGCGGTTTTACAGTTTGTCTCCCGATGTCAGAGAGCCCCACATCTGCCGGATCATGACGCAGAGCACCGGTCGCTTCAACCACGCCGTAACGGCCGGCAAGTACATCACCCTCTATGAAAAAATGCTGCGGCGGCAGCTGGTCGTCCCATACTGACGGGCTTGCAATAGGGCAAAGACCAGGTCTTGAAAAGGTGTGGATTGGGCTTGCGCCGATCGAGATCCTACTGTAAAATCGCTTCATTTTTTGAGCTTCCGCACGGGGTCGACCCCTTTCGGAAGCTTACCAGTTAATTGACGCAGGCATAAACTGGGAAGAACGTCATGCGCACCGTTCTCGTTGTCACCAGCAACGCAAAGGACTTCGATCTCGTCTGCCAGGCCCTCGGCTCCGGCTATCGTATCGACCGAGCCGCAAATGTCGGCGACGCTTTGAAACTTCTGCGGGAAAGCCGCCATGATCTGGTTTATATCGATATCGATCTTATCCTGGAGATGTCTCCGCAAAATGATGTCGGCGGCACCCTCGAATCGCTGAGCTGCCATCACCCTGCACCCAAGATTGTCGTCATGGCACCAACCGAGCGGATCCGGCAGGCCATACGCATCTTAAGGGCCGGGGCAACCGACTATATCACCTATCCTCCGGTTCCCGACGAGGTGCGGTTGGTCGCCGAATCCGTCGGCGAGATCATCATCCGGGATCTGGAACTCGATTATCTGCGGGATCAATTCTGGCAAGCCGAAATGCGCGAGCTGGTTCACACCGAGAACGCCGCCATGCAGACGGTGTTCAAAAAGATACAATCGGTGGCCCGCACCAAGGCCACCGTTATGCTCATCGGCGAAACCGGTACCGGAAAGGGCGTACTGGCCAAATTGATCCACCTGCACAGCAATCGGCACGACGCCCCGTTTATCGTTGTCCACTGCGGCGCCATTCCGGAAACGCTTCTTGAAAGCGAACTCTTCGGCCACGAGAAAGGGGCTTTCACCGGCGCCCATCGCAAGAAACTGGGAAAATTCGAGATCGCCAGAGGCGGCACCATGTTCCTGGACGAGGTCGGCACCATTCCGGCCGGCTCGCAGATCAAGTTGCTGCAGGTGCTGCAGGACGGGACCTTCAGCCGTGTTGGGGGGGAAGATACCATCGAATCCGATGCCCGGATCATCGCCGCCACAAACGCCGACCTCAAGCAGATGAGCGAAGAGGGCAGCTTTCGCAGAGACCTCTACTATCGGCTAAATGTATTTCCCATCCATTTGCCGCCCCTGAGGGAGAGAAGAGAGGATATTCGGTTTCTGATCAACGCTTTTTTGAAAAAGTTCAATCAGGAATACGGTAAAAATATGACGGCCGTCCATCCACATGTGTTGTACGCACTGAAAAATTATCACTGGCCGGGCAACATCCGCGAGCTCGAAAATCTCATGGAGCGCGCCTTCATTCTGGAAACATCTTCGGTGTTGACACCCGAGTGCTTTCCGGATGAACTCTTCGACCAGAACGGCGATAACGACACCCTGCCTTCGAGCCATTACAACGGACTGGCTGCAGCCCGGAAAATTGCGATTGAGGATTTCGAACGGCACTACCTCAAGGAACTCTTCACCCGCAATCAGGGCCGTGTCAAAAAATCTGCCGACGATGCCGGCATCACTCCCCGCCAACTCAATAAATTGATGCTCAAATACGGCATCCACAAAGAAGACTACAAAAACTGACCCCGGCGTGCGCCCTTAGAATCCAGGCTTACTTTTTCTCCAGCGCCAGCTTGACCACGTCCAACATTTTTTCCACAAAGTGAAAGGTGATCTGCTTGCGGACGTTTGCGGGCAGTTCTTCCAAATCCTTCTGGTTCTCCTGGGGCAGGATCACGGTTTTGATGCCTGCCCTGTGCGCCGCCAGCATTTTCTCCTTGATGCCGCCCACCGGCAGCACCTGACCCCTCAAAGTGATCTCTCCGGTCATCGCCAGGTCTTTTTTGACCTTGCGGCCGGCCACAAATGAGACCAGGGCCGTCAGCAGGGTAACGCCGGCCGAGGGACCGTCCTTGGGAATGGCCCCGGCCGGGATATGAATGTGAATATCTTTCTTCTCAAAAAAATTATCATCGATGCCCAGCTCTTTGGTGTGCGTGCGAATAAACGTAAGGGCCGCCTGGGCCGATTCCTTCATGACGTCTCCCAGCTGTCCGGTCAGTGTCAGGCGATTCTGACCCTTCATGGCGGTGGCCTCGATAAAGAGCAACTCCCCGCCCACTGGAGTCCAGGCCAGTCCGGTCGCTACCCCCGGAATAAGGACCCGGGCCTTGGATTCCGGAGTAAACCGGACGGGCCCCAGGTAACCGGCGACATCTCCCGCCTTGATGGTCGCTTTTTTGACTTCACCGCCTGCAATTTGGGTGGCCAAGCCGCGACAAATATTGGCAATCTCGCGTTCCAGGTTCCGGAGGCCGGCTTCGCGCGTATAGCCCTCGATGATGTGTCGAACCGCCCCTTGATTGAAGGTGATCTGGCTCGCCTTGAGGCCGTGTTCGGTCCGCTGTCGCGGAATCAAAAACCGGTTGGCGATTTTGAGCTTTTCTTCTTGGGTGTATCCGAGCAGTTGCAGGACCTCCATCCGGTCTCTCAAGGCTGGCGGAACGGTATCCAATATGTTGGCGGTGGTGATGAACATAACTTTCGACAGATCGAAAGCCACATCCAGGTAATGGTCGGAAAATGAAAAGTTCTGCTGGGGATCGAGCACTTCCAGCAGGGCGGCGGACGGATCGCCGCGGAAATCGCTGCCGACCTTGTCGATTTCATCCAGCATGAAAACGGGGTTGTTCGACTCCGCCCGCCGGATGCCCTGGATGATCCGGCCGGGAAGGGCGCCGATATATGTGCGCCGGTGTCCCCTGATTTCAGCCTCGTCGCGTACGCCGCCCAGCGAGATCCGGACAAACTTGCGCCCCAAGGCGTGGGCGATCGACTGGCCCAGAGATGTCTTGCCGGTTCCCGGAGGTCCGGCAAAACAGAGAATCGGTCCTTTGGAGTCGGGTTTCAGTTTACGCACCGCCAGATATTCAATGATCCGTTTTTTGGGTTTTTCCAGACCGTAGTGCTCATCGTCCAAGATCTTCCTGGCCTTCTTGATGTCCAGATTGTCGGTGGTGCTCGTTTTCCACGGCAGCGTCGTCAGCCAATCCAGATATGTAGTGGACACGGTGTATTCGGCCGACGAGGGGTGCATTTTCGACAGGCGTTTCAATTCTCGCTCGGCTTCCTTGTGGGCTTCCTCGGGCAGTCCGGCCGAATCGATGCGCGTTCGAAATTCGTCGATATCAACCGTCTCCTCATCCTTTTCTCCAAGTTCATCCCTGATCGCCTTGAGCTGCTCACGCAGGTAGAATTCCCGCTGGCGTTTGTCCAGATCACCTTTGACCTGCTGCTGGATCTTGTTACCCAGCTCGATGATTTCCAACTGGCGATTGGTGATGCGGGAGGCATCCTTAAGACGTTCGCGAACGTTCGTTATTTCCAGAATCCGCTGCTTTTCCTCTATCGAAGAATTGATCGTGGAAACGATCATGTCGGCCAGCGTGCCGGCATCCTTGATCGATTGGGCCATCTGCACCATTTCCTGGGGCAGCCCCGGTGCGAGTTCGACGATCCGGGCAAACAGACCGACCAGGTTGTTCATCATCGCCTCGATCTCCTGGTCCTTTTCCTCGGCTTCCTCGATATGCGTCACCTTTGCCTGAAGATAGGGTTTCCCCTGCACGAAGGACTGGGTTTTGAACCGTTTCAGCCCCTGAACCAGCAGTTGGGCCTTGTTGTCGCGGGTCTTGGCCATCTTGAGAATCAGCGCGCTGGTGCCCATGGACGCCAGGTCCTCGGCTCGCGGATAGCCTTGTGATTCGCCCTGCTGCTTGGAGGCAAGCAATCCGACGATTCGATTGCCGGCCATGGCATCATCGATCAGCTGAATGGAGGTCTCCTCCAGGACAATCAACGGAAGAACCATTTTGGGAAAGAGAATGGCATCCGACAAGGGTAGAACGGGAAGCGTTTCCGGTATGGCGTCCACTCCTTTTTCACCGGAAGTTTGCGGATCTGGCATAGTTACCTCCATCTTTCGTGTTTCTGAATTGTGCGGGCTTCGGCATCGCGAAGCCGACTGGATAGTTAAAAAAAGCTATTCTTCGGCAATCGGGATCCGATAGCGCCCCTGCGCCGGCTGTTTGGCCAGCCGGATGGTGAGAAGCCCGTTGGAATAAGACGCGCTGATACTGTTCGCGTCGACCGCCTCCGGCAGGTAAAGGACCCGCTCAAATTGGCCGTAGTTAATTTCCGCCAGTCGATAGGTCGCCGGACCGGCCGGGGTGGGTGGACGGCGTCTTCCACTGACCTTGACGGCCCGCCGGGTGATTTCAACCTCAAGGTCTTCTTTTGCCAAACCCGCGATTTCGGCTATGATCACGATTTCCATCGGCGTTTCGATCATGTCCATCGATGGCAGCCACAGGCAGTCGGAGCAGCTGAAAAGAAGATTGGCGGAACGAAACAGGTCCGTCAGGTTCTTGTCGACCGCGGCTTCGGTGGCATCAGATTCCTCACCGAAGCGTATTTTGATCAGTTCCATTTCTCCTCCCCCCTTCCTGTTGCCTTCCTTCGGGCGATCAGGTTTTATTCGAGTACCCAAAATTAGTTGCTGCTCGCCACAAAAGCAAGTTGAAATTTTGTCCCGCCAACAGACCCGGACAGGTCGGCATCACATAGCCGGCTATGGTAGTTGACAAAATGAGCGCTTCGAATTAATGAGTAAAAAAAATTGTGCCATTCTCACGGTCTGAATGACAAACCGAAACGCACAGGCCTGCTGGCCGTGCGTGTTTTTTTTACCGGCGTGGCGGCAACCGCCGGACATGTGCCGCTATGAAAGCAGACTGGATCGATCACCATTCCACGAAATCCCTTAAGCGTCTTTTAGCGCGGCTCTTGGAGATTCGGCGTATCAATATGCTCCGCCGCAACATATTGAGCGTCGGTACAATCCTTGGCACCAAAGCGGTTCGGCAACTGGGCCGCTACGGGTTCGTCTGGCTGGATTGCGGCATCCCATCGCACACCGGAGGCAGTCGATGACGGCCATCTGGTCTTACGTCTTCATGATCATCGGGTTTGCACTTTTGATCAAAGGGGCAGATGTTTTCGTCGACGGCGCCGCCTCGGTTGCGCGTCGGTTGCGCATCTCCGATCTTGCGATCGGCCTGACGGTCGTGGCGTTCGGCACCAGCGCTCCGGAACTCTTCGTCAACCTTGTCGCCGGAATCCGGGGCAACACCGACATTGCCATCGGCAACGTTCTGGGAAGCAACATCGCCAACACCCTTCTGATCCTGGGAATAGCCGCCGTCATCCGGCCGTTGTCGGTCTCCAGAGGAACGGTATGGCGGGAGATTCCATTCAACCTGCTGGCAGCGATCGTGCTCGGGTTGATGGCCAATGACAGACTTGTCGATCATCGCGATTTCTCCGACATCTCTCGCAGCGACGGATTGGTGCTGCTGTGCTTTTTCACGATCTTTCTCTACTACGCGTTCACCGCCGCGAACGGCATCGAGGGGCCGGGGCAACATATCCCCGCAAAAACATATGGGTTGCCGGGCGCATCGATCCGATTGGTGGCCGGACTGGTGGGCTTGAGCCTCGGCGGCCGATGGATCGTGGCCGGAGCGGTCGCTGCCGCCGATCACTTCGGAATGAGCCAATCGGTGGTGGGACTGACCGTCGTGGCCGTGGGGACTTCTCTGCCGGAGCTGGCCACCTCGGCCGCAGCCGCCTATAAAGGCAAGGTCGAGATGGCCGTCGGCAATGTCGTTGGCTCAAATATTTTCAACATCTTTTTTGTCCTCGGGGCCACGGCCACCATCACTCCCTTGCCCTTCGTGACCGAGAGTAACCTCGATGTCGGTATGACCGTTTTCACCGGCCTGCTCCTGTTCGGTTTCATGTTCAGCGGGCGCAAAGGGCGGGTCGATCGCTGGGAAGGTGCGGTCGCCCTGCTGCTTTATGCCGCCTATATCGGCTATCGAATCGTCGGTGATTGACCCGGTAGAGCGGACCCATTTACACAAACGAAAAGACCGGTTATTTTTACCGGCCGCCCAAGGCGAGATCAAAGAACAGGCCCCGGCGCTCCATCAATTCGGTGTAAGTTCCCGATTCACAAATCTGACAAAGACTGTTACCAGAATAACGGCAATCAGCAGGATCTGAAGCCGCAAATCACCGGCAAACACCCACCAGAAAAGAGATCTTTTTACAACCAATTCGTCCCGTTTTTTCATAATGCACCTGACTTTGGAATGCATTCACTTCACACGCCGCCGGCAAGACATCCGCAGGTGTCTAAATTGACAACCTGCAGGATTTATAATACTATTTTTCAGTGTGTTTCGGTTTGAACCCATCCTGAGCCCATCGGGGTTGAACGTGGCGCCCCTGTTCGCACGGCAACGACTGACGTGAAAATACCGCTGCCATGATTTTTCGGCAATGCCATCGCGTTTTTCAAAAAACAGAACGCCTGATCGGTGTTTACCCGCGGATTCAGAGTGCTCTAAGGGCGAGTCTTCGCCGTGACAACGGGATGCGTTCCACTTACCCCGCCAGGTGGCATTATCGCTCGTGTCGGCAGGCTTCCGCGGATTGGAACTCATGTTGATGAATCCGGCAACCAAGAATCCGATCAAACGTGTGGCAAAGGGCGTCGGCCATGCACGGCGCACGCTGACCCGCTTTATCAAAAAACCCCTGCATGCGCCCGGCACTTCACCCGGCACCCTTGCCCTCGCCCCCGAGAAAACGAGTGAAAAGAGTCGCTTGACTCTCATCGCTTACGATCAGGATCACTACCTGGCAAAGGAAATCGACACCATAGAAGAGGCCTTGCCTCTAAAGGATTCGCCGGCGGTCACCTGGATCAATATCGACGGCTTGCACAATATCAAGCTGATCGAATCCGTCGGCACGCATTTCGGCATCCATCCCCTGACCCAGGAAGACATTGTCAACATCGGACAGCGTCCCAAGGCCGAAGACTTCGACAACTATATCTATATTGTTTTTAAGATGCTGTCCTACAGAGACGGCACGGATCAGATCGATTCCGAGCAGGTCAGCATTGTCCTGGGGTCGAATTTTCTGATCTCTTTTCAGGAGTCCCCAGGAGATGTGCTGGCTCCCGTGCGGGAACGGATAGAAAAAGGCAAGGGACGCATCCGCAAGGCCGGCTGTGATTATCTAGCCTATGCCCTGATCGATGCGGTGGTCGATCATTACTTCCTCGTCCTCGAAACATTCGGAGAGAAAATTGAAGATTTGGAAGCCGAACTCCTGTCCGACCCCACGCCGAACAGCCTGCAGCACCTCTATGCCATGAAAAGAAACGTCATTTTCTTCCGAAAGCAAGTCTGGCCCATTCGCGAACTGCTGAACAGGCTCGTTAAGGAAGAGTCTCCCCTGATCGACAAGTCGGTTTATGTTTTCATCAGCGATGTCTACGATCACACGATTCAGATCATCGACGCCATCGAATCTTTCCGTGACCTCATGGCGGGCCTGCTGGATATCTACCTCTCGACCATCAGCAATCGCATGAATGCCATCATGAAAATGCTCACCATCATGGCCACCATCTTCATTCCGCTAACCTTTATCGCCGGTATCTATGGCATGAACTTCGAATATATGCCGGAACTCAAGTGGCGCTGGGCCTATCCCGCACTGTGGGCAATCTTCATTTTTATTTTCCTGGGGATGCTGGGCTGGTTCAAAAATAAGAAATGGTTGTAAGGGAATACTTTATTTTCAGACGTCCGTCTGAAAATAAAGTACCGGATCGCGGGCATCACCGTGCCTGCGCTTTGGCGGTGCGTACTATTTCAATTCCTTGATTTTTTCAAGGCTTTTCGTTTTTCCGATCATGATCAGGATATCGCTGTCCTTGACCATGAACTCCGCCGGCGGCACGATGACGAACCTTTCCGGTACCAGTTCCTTCACGGCAATCACGTATACGTCGTAGCGATTGCGCATATCGATTTCCTTGAGTGTTTTACCGATAAAGGATTTCGGCGGATCGACCTGCACCAGGTTGTAGTCTTCCTCCAGCGGCAGAAATTCCAGGATGTTCGGCCGGGTAAGCCGCCGCGCAAGCCGGGCCGCCGTGTCCTTTGCCGGTCTAATCGTATCGGATGCACCGAGTTTTTTCAAAATTTCGGCGTGGGTATCGTCTTCGGCCTTGGCAATGACAGTTTTGACGCCGAGTTCATGCAGGTGATAACAGATCAAAATGCTGTTGCTGATGTTGCCGCCGGTGCTGACGACGACGCTGTCCATTTCCCCCAAGCCGAGTCCTTTGAGGGCCTCGGCGTCGGTGGCATCGAGAACGATAGCGGTGGTGGTATGCGGTTCCACCGCCTGGATGCGATCGCGATTGCGATCGATAGTGATCACCTCGTGGTTGCTTTCGTAAAGCGCTTTGGAAACGTAAAATCCGAAGCTGCCCGCCCCGATGACGGCGAATCGTTTCATTGCTGACCTCCGCTAACCGATCATGACATTCTCTTCGGCATATTCCAAACCTTTTCGGGGCGGCGGCCCGGCGATGATGTAGGCAAAGGTCGGCACCCCGACACGGCCGATAATCATCACGACAACGATGATGAATTTACCGATCCCGTTCAGGGTGGCAGTCGCCCCCATGGAAAGGCCCACCGTACCGAAGGCCGATACGGTTTCGAAAAGGATATTCAGGTACTGCTGATGGCCCAGAGCACCACTGCCGTGGGCCGGATCTGAAAAAAGAATCAAGAAAAGGGCCGCTAAAATGATCGCGATGGACAAAAGGACGACCGATACGCTTTTGGCCACAGTTTCCTGGGGAATACTTTTTTGAAACATGTTGACCCGCGCTCGATCTTTCAGGCGGCTCCAGGAGAACGCCGCCAGGACGGCGAGCGTCGTGGTTTTGACGCCGCCGCCGCAGGATCCCGGTGAGGCTCCGAAATACATCAGGAACATCATGAACGCCAGGGATGCGCTGTTCAGTCCGCCGATATCCACGGTGTTGAAACCCGCCGTCCGGCAGGTGATGGACTGGAATAAGGACATCATCAGGCGGTCGCCAAAGCTTGCGTTCTGCAGCAGGTTTTTCTCGGTTATGAGCAATACGGCGGCACCCAGGAAGATGAGCAAACCGGTGGTCACCAAAACCGTCTTGAATTGCACGGAAAAGCGTCGCGACCGCCGCTGTTTGTCGGTCGTGCGTCTGTAGAGTTCGTAAACAACGGGAAATCCCAGCCCACCCAAAACGATCAGAGCGCAGATGGTCAAATTAAGAAGGACCGAACCCCCTTCGTCGATGAAACTGTTCGCGAAGAGCGAAAACCCGGCATTGCAAAAAGCCGAAACCGAATGGAACAGACTCAGGTAGAGGGCTTTGCCCACTGGATAAGACCGCCACCAGTGGAAAAAAAGGAGCGCCGCACCGGCGAGTTCGACCGTGGCGGTAAAAACAAATATCGACCGCAGAAGATAGTAAATGTCCTCGCGCGGCGTGTGTGAAAAGACTTCCTGCATGGCCATCCTGTGCTGGAAGAACACCTTCTTGCCGATGAGGTGAAAAAGCGTGACCGATATGGTCATGATCCCCAGCCCGCCCAACTGGATCAGCGCCAGGATGATACCTTGTCCAAAAAGTGTGAAGTAACTGCCGGTATCGACGACGACCAGCCCCGTGACGCACACAGCGGAAGTCACCGTGAACAGGGCGTCGATGGGTCTGATCGAGCCCGAAACCGTGGCGGTCGGCAGCATCAGCAGGCCGGTCCCCGCGGCAATGGCCGCCAGGTAGCTGAACAGCAACAGACTGGCCGGATGTAGTGTGCTCAGCTTTTTCAGGGTCCTTTCCAACATAGCCGCCGCGCCCCGCTGACGAGATGAGTGGTCCGTGCACCGGGCCGGCATGGTCGTTCAAACCGCCGGCCCTCTTTTTTTCAGAGTCGCCCTCATTATCCTTATCCTTTTTACAGACATTTCGCAATCGGATGAGGGTCAAATCTCGATAATGAAAAGAAAACGCGTCAATATTATTGCTGGAACGGGTGCAACCAAGGGAGTCGAGTACTCAGAAGAAAAACTGATGATCGGATCATCAAACGGAGAAAAGCATCTGAAACGTTTTGCGGTGATGGGACTTGGCAATTTCGGCCTTTACGCAGCCAGGCCTTATTTGAAGACGGCAATGATGTTGTCGCCATCGACACGGACAAACTCAGGTAGCAGGCCATCGATCAACACTCCCCGGAAGCTATGGTGCTGGATGCAACGGATAAGGAGGAGGTGAAGTCCCTCGGGCTGGAAAATATGCACGGGCTGATTGTTTCCGCCAGCACCAAGATCAGCACCAGCATCCTGATATGCCTTTACTAGCAGGAAATCGGGGTCAAGAAAATCCAGGTCGAGGCGTTGATATGAGATCGAATTGGATCAAGAAACATTCTCAAAAATACGTCATTTCCGCCAGAATTCAGGTACGACAAAAATGATGACGGTGTAAATTTCAAGGCGCCCCAGCAGCATGCACAAGGAAAGCAGCCACTTTCCCCAATAGGGAATGTACGCAAAATGCTCGACCGGCCCCACCATCCCGAACCCCGGCCCGACATTGCCGATGGTCGCGGCCACGGCGCCAAGGGCGGTGACAAAATCGACCCCGGTGCCTGCCAGCAGCACGGTGAAAAGGGCAAACAGGGCCACGTAGAGCGCCAGGAATCCGAGAACACTTCTGACGACATCCTCCGGTACCGTTTTCCCGCCGATCTTGATGTGGATGACCGCCCGCGGGTGGATCATGGAAAAGAGCTCCTTGTAGCAGTACTTGAAGCAAAGCATGATGCGAAGGCATTTCATACCGCCGCCGGTTGAGCCTGCCGATGCTCCCACAAACATGCAAAGAAACAGGATGATCTGTGACATGGTTGGCCACAATTCATAATCGACCGTCGCGTACCCGGTGGTGGTCACGATGGAAATCACCTGGAAGGCTGCGTACTGCAAAGCTTGGGCTGCATCCGGATAAACCGTGTGGTAAATGTTAATCCCGACCACGAGGGTCAGGATCAGGCACATGGCCAGAAAAAACCGGCATTCCGAATCTTTCCAGAAGGCCAGCGGCTGGCCCTTTAAAAGCTGGTAGTGAAGGGAGAAGTTGATGCCGGCCAGCAGCATGAAAATAATCAGGATGACATCGATGTATACACTGTTGAAATGGGCCACAGAAGCATTCCGTGTTGAAAACCCGCCAGTGGGCATGGTGGTGAAGGCATGGTTCAGGGCATCGAAAAAACTCATGCCGCCAACCAGCAGCAGGGCTACCTCGGCCGCGGTAAACAGAGCGTATACTTTCCACAGAGTGGCCGCCGTGTCACGGATTCGGGGTTTGAGTTTGTCCGGCACGGGGCTGGGCACCTCCGCCTTGTAAAGCTGCATCCCGCCGACCCCCAAAAAGGGAAGGATGGCGATGGACAGGACAATGATGCCCATTCCCCCCAGCCACTGAATGAAGCTGCGCCAGAGCAGCAGGCCTTGGCTCAACCCTTCAATATCGTAAAGAATCGTTGAACCGGTGGTGGTAAAACCGGAAACAGATTCAAAGAACGCATCCACAAAGGGAAAGGACGCGTCGGAAAAATAAAAGGGCAGCGCCCCGAACAGGGCGATGGCCGTCCAACCAACGGCCACAATGGCCATCCCCTCCCGCTGGCTGATGGTTTCGGCTTTTGCATGCCTGAAGATGACGGCCGGACCGGCGCCGCAAACCAAAGTGATCCCCATGGCTTTGACCAGCGGCATCAGGCTGCGGTCCATGGCAAAAAGGTCGAAAGTCAGCGGAACCACCATGGTTCCGGCGAAAAACAGGGTCAATACGCCAACGCTTTTGAGGATATAGCGCCACCGCATTTAGAAGTACTCCAGTTTTACGGCCAGAATCTTTTCAACACCTGGTATGGCCTCACGAGTGGCAAAAATAATGATCCGGTCATCGGGCTCGATGACGCTGTCGCCGCGGGGGATGATAATGGTCTTTTTGCGTATAATGCCGGCCACCATGGAACCTTTGGGGAATGCAATTTTTTTCAGAGGTTTGGATACAATATCAGACGTGGGCAGGGCCACTGCTTCCATTACCTCCCCCTCTTCGCCTTTAATGGCGATGGCCGAGAGCACCTTGCCCCTGCGAATATGCTGCAAGATGGTATTGATAGCCGACAGCCGAGGACTGACCACCTGTTCGATGCCGATGGTGGACATGATGGGAAAGTAGCTGAATTTACTGATCTTGGTAATTGTTTTTTTGGCGCCCAGTCGTTTAGCCAGCAGTGATGCCAGGATATTGGTCTCTTCGTCACCGGTCAGTGTCACCACCAGATCGGTGTCGTGAATACCCTCTTCCACCAGCAGACTCTGATCTGACCCGTCACCGTGGAGCACAACGGTTCGACCCAGGCGTTCGGCCAGAACATCGCACCGGGAGGCGCTCTTTTCGATGACTTTGCAGGCGAGCGTTTTATCTTCAAGCCGTACAGCCAGGCGATAGCCGATCCGTCCGCCGCCGACAATCATCACCCGTTTCACCGGTGTGACGTGTTTGTCAAAGATGGAGAGGTGTTTAAATAGGTTTTTCTCTTCGCTGATAAAGTAGACCAGGTCCCCGCCGCGCATGTGGTTGTGCCCTTTAGGGATGATCAGGCGGTCGTCACGAACGAGAGCAGCAATCAGGGGCTGATCGTCTTCGATGACGCTCGGCAAATCGACCAGCCGCACACCTGCCAGACGAGAGTCGGGTTCCATGTAAACACCGACAAACTTGATCCGGCCATCGGCAAATTCACCCACGTCCACGGCACCAGGCACGCTCATGAGCCGTTCGATCGTCCTGACCACCTCGATTTCGGGGTTGATGACCGTATCGATATGCGGTGCGTTCACCTTTAAGACATCGTGATAGTGGTCAAAATCGGCTCCTCGCAGCCGGGCCAGTTTTTTGGTTGTGGGGGACAGGGTATCGCCCATCAAGCAAGCTACCAGATTGATCTCATCGGAATCGGTCACGGCAAGCATGATCTCAGCCTCGCGGATGCCGGCTGCTTCCAGGATGGCCGGACTGCTCCCGGAGCCAGTGATCGTCTGAACGTCGATGCTTTCGGAAAGCCGTTTCAGGGCCTCCGGATTAGCGTCGATCACCACCACATTCTTGTTTTCCAACGCCAGGCGGCTGGCAGTGTGAGACCCCACTTCACCGGCACCCACAATGATGATTTTCACCGCAATACTCCTTCAGAACAAGGCTCTCATACCCATGTTAGCACCTGTGATTTTTGTTGCTATGCCTTACACCACCACCCATTCCGTGTCAAACAACGGTAATGGACGATACAGCTTGAAAAATAATTCCAGGAGTGGCATTCTTCGCCATGGTTCCACAGCCCAGGATTAACCTATGGTGGGTTGTCAGCGTGATGAACGAAAAATTTTCAGAAAAAAGTCTTGTGTTTCAATGGTTTTTCCGTATCCCGGATCTTCGGTCGGTGGCAGTTGCCCTCCTGAAAATCGAGCCGGAATGATGAATTGTTTTGCCGGGATAGCCATTACAAAGCGACGCAAAAGGAATACAGAGAAAGAATATTCAGATGAGTATCGATAACCGGCCCCGCTGCGGTTGGATGGGCAACGATGAGTTGATGCGTCGCTACCACGATGATGAATGGGGCGTGCCCGTTCACGAAGATCTCAAGTGGTTTGAATACATTGTGCTCGACGCGTTTCAGGCCGGGCTTTCATGGCGGACGGTCCTGCATAAGCGCGCCGCCTTTCGGAAGGTGTTCCACGGGTTTGATCCGGTCAGGGTCGCCCGGATGTCGGAAAAGGCCACGGAAAAAGCCTGTCAAAATCCGGCAATCATTCGCAACCGCCTAAAGATCCGCGCGGCGGTCAACAATGCCACGGCGTTTCTAAACCTTCAGAAAAAGCACGGTTCCTTCGACGCCTATATTTGGTCGTTCACCGATGGCAGGGTCATTCACAACGGTTGGCATGAATTGAGTGAAATCCCCGCTCACACCGCGCTTTCAGATCGCGTCAGCAAGTCTCTTAAAAGTGAGGGGTTTTCGTTTGTCGGCACCACCATCTGCTATTCATTCCTGCAGGCCGGCGGCATCGTCAACGATCATCTGGTAGACTGCTACAGACACGAAGAGTTAAGGGGCGGCTGACGCTCGAGCAAAATAATAACGATTCCCTGGATAAAAATCAAGTAACCGTTCACAGGGTTGCAAAGTCCGATGCGCTTCAAACCACCTCATTGTAAGCATTTACAGGGTGCCGCAGATGAAAGGCGTCGGGTGCGCAGACGACGCTTTGTACTTCAAGTGCCCGACAACAAAGCAGATGCGGTGCCCTGCGAATGCTTACAAAAAATCAAAGCTCTTCCGGCGTGAAGGCCACCACATCGTCTATCTCCGTCGTATCGGCGAAGAGCATCACCAATCGGTCGATACCGAGCGCGTTTCCGGCGGCAGCCGGCATGTCCTTAAGGGCGCTCAAGAACTTCTCCGGCATCGGGGTAACCGCTTTGCCGGCCAAACGCCGCGCCTTCCGCTCTTCCTCGAACCGCAACCGTTGCTCCGGCGGGTCGGTGAGCTCGGTAAAAGCATTGCAGAGTTCCAAGCCGCCAATGTAAAGCTCGAAACGTTCGGCCAGACGGCGGTCTTCCGGCTTGAGCCGGGCCAGCGCACCGCAGGCAGCGGGGTAATCATAGAGAAACACCGGCTTGTCGATGCCGAGCTGCGGTTCGATGTCCAGTCCCACCACTTCGTCGAAACGATTTTCTGTCAAGGCCTGGTCCGCTGACAACGAAGTGAAGCGGTCGAAGGCTTCGGCAACGGTCAGCCGCGGCCACGGTAGCGTCAGGTCGATTTTTTGCCCATTGTATCGCAGCTTATTACCAAAGCCAACCTGTCGGGCGACAGCACCGATCAGTCCCTCGCACTGAGTCATCATGCCTTTGTAATCAGCTCCGGTCGTGTACCACTCCAGCAGGGTCAGCTCCGGCAGGTGCCGGCGTCCGCTCTCATTTCTGCGAAAGCATTTGCAGATCTGGAAGATACGAGGGTAGCCAGCGGCCAGAAGCCGCTTCATGCACAGTTCGGGTGACGTCTGAAGAAACCAGCTGCCGGACGGCTGGGCGTCGATGTGCGCCTCCGGTGCCGGCGCGGGGATCCGGATCGGCGTCTCCACTTCGAGGTAGTCGTGTTCAGCGAAAAACTGCCGAACCGTCCGGATAACACGGGCTCTTAGCCGAAGGTTCGGAAGACAGGCCGTCTGGCGGTATGGCATCGTCATCGAATCGGAAATTTCCTCTTGGGTTTTTTCCACTGTAAAAGTCAGGGGCTCGAATCGAGCGGTGATCGATACGCTATTCAACCCGCGGCCGGTGATGGGTGTGCACCGCCTCCCAGCGTTTGTCCAGAAAATAAAGGACGGGCACCGTCATCCTGTAAAACAGCAGCGACGCCACCTCGCCGGCCATCAGAGAGATCGCGAGCCCTTGGAAAATCGGGTCGAAGAGGATGACCGACGCACCGACCACCACCGCAGCGGCGGTGAGCATCATGGGACGAAACCTTACCGCACCGGCGTCGATCACGGCCTGGTCGAGGGGCGCCCCCTGCTGCAACCGCAGTTCGATGAAGTCGACCAGGATGATGGAATTGCGCACGACGATGCCGGCACCGGCGATAAAGCCGATCATGGATGTGGCACTGAAAAAAGCGCCGAATGCCCAGTGAGCCGGCAGAATGCCGATCAGCGAAAACGGTATGGCCACCATGATGACCAGCGGTGTGGAATACGACTGGAACCAGCCCACGACCAGCACGAAGATCAGCACCAGCACGACCCCGAAGGCAATACCCAGGTCGCGGAAAACCTCGTAGGTGATGTGCCACTCCCCGTTCCATTTCATGGCGAACTTGCGGTCGCTTTCCGGAACGGCGGCGCTGTATTGGGCGAACCGGTAGCCTTCAGGCAAATCGATGGCGTCTATTTTTCGAAACATCTCCAGAATGGCGTAAACCGGACTCTCTTTCACACCGGCCACATCCCCGATGACGTAGACCACCGGCAGCAGATTTTTGTGATAGATGCTGCGGTCGATAGTGGTTTCGCGAGGCGTTACCAGACTCGACAGCGGGACCAGGCGACCGTCGGCTCCGGGAAGCTTGAAGCTCTCCAGGCGCCCGATGCCGGCCCGCGCCGCCAGCGGTGACCGGAAATAGATCTGAACGTCTTCCTTTTCCTCCGGCATGTGCATAAGACCGGCGGCCTTGCCCTTTAGAGCGGACTCCAGAGCCTGGTTGATTTGGGAGACCCGGATTCCGTTCAGAGCGGCCTTCTCCTGGTCAGCCGCCAAAATGTAGCGCACCTGGTCTCCTTCCATGTACCAGTCGACGTCTACCACTCCCGGGGTTTCCGTGAAAATCCGCCGGATCTCAAGGGCCAGGTCGCGTTGGCGCTCATATACAGGTCCGTAAACCTCGGCGACAAGTGTCGAGAGAACGGGCGGGCCGGGCGGCACCTCGACCACTTTGACCCTGGCGCTATGGCGATCGGCAATGGTTTTCAGAGGCGACCGTACTCTCTTGGCAATCTGATGGCTCTGCTGTTGACGGTCCCCCTTGCCCACCAGGTTGACCTGGATGTCCGCCACGTTAGGTCCCTGCCGCAGGTAATAGTGCCGCACCAGGCCGTTGAAGTTGAAAGGGCCGGCGGTGCCGGCATATATCTCGTAGTCCGTTACTTCATTGACGGTCTTGAGGTAATTTCCCATCTCCTGGGCGGCGGCGGCGGTCTCTTCCAACGTGGCGGTCTGGGGCATGTCAATAATGACCTGGAACTCGCTCTTGTTGTCGAACGGGAGCATCTTGACCCGCACCAGGCCGACGGCCACCATGGCGCAGGCTAAAAGCAGCAAAACCACGACCCCGATCAAAAAGGACCAGCGCCAGACCGGGCGGTGGAGCAGAGGGTCCATCACACGCCGATAGAGCCGGGTCGCCCAATCCTCCTGCTCATGGTGTCCTGTGGCATTTTCAGACGCGGGTTCCTCGTGCCGGATCAGACGCACCGAGGCCCAGGGCGTGACGATAAAAGCCACCAGCAGCGAAAACACCATTGCGGCCGAAGCGCCCACCGGAATCGGTCGCATGTACGGCCCCATGAGACCCCCGACAAAAGCCATGGGCAGAATGGCGGCGATGACCGTCATGGTCGCCAGAATAGTGGGGTTGCCGACTTCATCCACCGCCTCGATGACCACCGCGAACTTGGATCGCCCCTGGTTCTCGGGGAGCCGATAGTGCCGGGCGATATTCTCCACCACCACGATGGCATCGTCCACCAGAATTCCAATGGAGAAAATCAAGGCGAAAAGTGTGATGCGGTTGAGCGTATAACCATAAAGGTAGAAAACGGCCAGGGTCAACGCCAGGGTCACAGGGATGGCAAGGGCCACCACGCCGGATTCCCGGTGTCCGAGGGTAAACCAGATGAGCAGGGTTACCGACACGATGGCAATCAGCATGTGGAGCAGCAACTCGTTCGATTTTTCTTCCGCCGTCTCCCCGTAGTTGCGGGTGATCGTAAATTGGATGTCGTCGGGAATGACCGTACCGCGTGCTTCCTGCACCCGACCGATCACCTTTTGGGCGACGTCGATCGCGTTGGTCCCTTTGCGTTTGGCCACGGTCAGGGTCACCGCCTGTCGGATCCCTTCGGCCGTTCTCCCGGACGGAATATCCTTTTTGGCCGCCGCCGGGCCCGCACCGAAAAACACGTATTGATCCGGCTCCTCGGGACCGTCGGTTATAGCGGCGACATCTCTCAAATAAACCGGCCGGCCGTCGTGAACGCCGACCACCACCCGGCCGACGTCCTCGGCGTTTCTCAAGAAGTGTCCGGTATGGACCAGAACCTGGCCGTTCAGTGAGGAGGGGAAACTCCCGGCATCGGCCTCCTGATTGGCAGCCTGCACGAGATTGATGACCTGTTGATCGGACAGGCCGTAGGCGGCCAGACGCACGGGATCCAGTTCGACCCGGACCTGGCGCCGGTAGCCGCCGATGAGAGTGGTAGTTGAAACGTTCTTCTCGCGCTTGACCAGATTCTCCGTTTCGGCGGCCACCCGTCGCAAGGTGTAGTGATCGGTGCCGTCGCTCCAGAAGGTCAAGGCCAGGATGGGAACGTCGTCGATGTAACGGGGTTTGATCAGAGGCGGGGTCACGCAGCAGGGAATGCGGTCCATGTTGGCCATCAGCTTCGACTGGAGCCGGACAATCGACCTTTCCTCGTCCTCGCCCACGAAAAACCGCACCACCACCATCGCCATGCCCGGACTGGAGGTGGAGTAGACGTATTCCACCCCCGGGATCTCCCACAACAACTTTTCCATGGGGCTGGTAACGCGCTGTTCGACTTCTTTGGACGATGCACCCGGCATCTGAACGAAGATGTCGATCATCGGAACGATGATTTGCGGTTCCTCCTCCCGGGGCAAGGCGATGACCGCAGCGGCTCCCAGGAGAATGGCGGCAATGATGATGACGGGCGTGAGCTTTGAATCGATAAAAAACTGGGCGATCTTGCCGGACGGCCCGAGCTTCTGGCTCATGAATCGGCCTCCACTTTGGTCCCGTCACTAAAACCCGGTGGCGGAACGACGACAAACCGCGCACCTTCCTGCAGACCGGAGAGCACCTCGGTGGTGTTTCCCAAACTCTTCCCGGTACGGATCAGGCGGAACCGGGCGATCTGATCGGGGTCAACGATGTAGATCCCCGTCAGCTGGCCTTCATGAACCACCGCCGAGGTCGGCACCTGGATCAGGCGGCTGGTGCCGATCGGAACGGCAACCCGGGCGAACACCCCGGATCTCAGATTCGCCGCATCGGGCAACCGCACCTTGACCAGAAAGGACCGACTCCTGGTATCGGCCGCCGGAACGATCGTCGCCACAGTCCCGTCCAGCGGCTGCTCGATCAGGCCGGGCACCCGCACGGCGACCGTGTCGCCGGTGCGGATCGACAGAATGTGGCTTTCCGGCAGTTCCAGGTCGACCCGGTAGTTGCCGGTGCGTTCGATCTTCACCAGGGGCGTTCCCGGAGCGGCCAGATCACCGACCTCCACCAGTTTGTCGACCATAACGCCATCGTAGGCGGCATTGATGACGGCGTCCTTGTGGGTGACCGATGCGGCCGCAACCGCCGCCCGGGCCTGTTGCACCCGGTTGCGGGCGGCCGCCGCCATAGAACCGGCCTGGGTCAGTGCGGCTTGTGCTTGCCGATGGCGGGCGGCAACGGCGTCGAACTCCTGCGGCGTCACTGCCTCCTCCCTGAGCATCGGCACATACCGATCGTAATTCATACGCGCCAATTCAGCGGCGGCGCGGGCCGATTCCTGGGCCGAGGCAGCGGCGTTCTCGGCTTTGCGGACCTCGGACAAGGCGGCTTCGGCCTGCTGCAGCTGAGCGGATACCTGGCGCTGGTCGAGCGCCACCAAGGGCTGGCCCGCTTTGACCGGCTGCCCTTCCTCCACCAGGATGGCGCGCACGGTGCCCATCAGTTTGCTGGAGAGGATGCTGGTGGTCTGGGCCCGAACCGTCCCCATCGCCTCGTAGATTTCCGGGTGGGTTGTCGGCTTTACCACTGCAATCTCAACTCGAGCGGTGCGGCCCGACGATTTTTCGACCGTGCCCGGTCCGATTTCGCCGCAACCGTTGATCCAAGGCAAGATAATTGAAAAAAACAAAACCCGTAATAATTTCATGCGCATCGGCTGACTCCGTATCATTTTGAACGGCTCCACCGGCCCACCACAGGATCGGCGGTTCGTTTTGTCAGGTGGCAAGGGAACAGGCATAGAGGAATTTCGGGCACCAGCTTTGTGGCCGTGGTCAGGACTTCACAAAAGGCTGTGGCCGACACTCTTTTCCTCATCAGTGAAGACGTTGACGTTGTCGAAGAACTCTTCCCTTGTTCAAGACTGAAAACTAAATAATTCGTCCGGAGGTGTCAAATAAAATTGGAATCTTTGGCATGAAGAAATGGTGCGGAGGTTTGCGCTTGTCTGCCGCGCACCCCCTGCCGAAGCCATACCATGCATTCGGTCGCGTCTATGGCGGGATTGGCATGACACTGCGAAAAAGGACGATTGATGGGCGGAAACTAAATGATGAAGCGGGCCGCCGCCCGCGCCAGCGCGATGAC
>JBAVJU010000184.1:0-6013 GCA_049687935.1 Desulfobacterales bacterium
TTTTCCGTTTTGAGATCATCGTTCGTAATCGGTCTCAGGCGGCCGATCGGCCGGGCGGCCACGACCACCGGCGCCAGGGCCTCAACCCGCACGGTCGCCCGGATCGTTTTCTGAAAACGGCCGTCGACGTCGAAGACGACCGACAGCGGCACCGTGGCCAGCGAACGCATAATCCGGGGCGGCAAGACTCGGTAAGTAACCCGACCTTTGGGCAGCGTTCGGTCAGCACTGATCGTGAACTCCTCGACCTTCACCTCGGCATCGCCCCAAATGCCGCTGGTCTTTATGAAACCCGTGACGATCTGCCGGATTTGCTCTTCGCTGACCACCACTCCCGGCATCGACACCTCGATCCGTTCCGCTCCGCCGAGGACCATCCGATCCGCCCCGAGGTCAAGCTGTCGGAGGCGCAAGCGCACGTAATCGGCGGTGATGGGGCGCGACCGCCCGGGCAGGGGGGCTTTGCCGATGACCAGTGCCTCGAGTCGGCGCTGCAGTAAGGTTTCGGCGCAGGCGATCTCTGCAAGCTCGCCCAGTCGAATGTCGGCCCCCAGGACCTCGGCCTCCGCTCTTAAAATGATCGCAATGTCGGCCGCAGGAACCGGTGGAATCAGAAGCATCAGCTGAACAAAAAAGACCGCACTCCTGCACAGGGTCGAAAGATACCGGCCGACGAAAACCGAGCGTCCGACTGCAAGACTCATGACGTTAATCCTATCGTCTGACGTTGTTGGCCATCTGCAGCATCTCGTCGGAGGCCTGAATCACCTTGCTGTTGGTCTCGTACGCCCTCTGAGCGACGATCATGCTCACCATTTCCTCGACCACGCTGACATTAGAGCCTTCCAGATACCCCTGGGCAATCGTTCCGAAACCGTCTTCACCGGCCGTACCGACGATGACATCGCCGGATGCCGCGGTCGGGGAATAAAGGTTTCTCCCGATGCTGTGCAGCCCGGCGGGGTTCATGAAACGCGCCAGCTCGATCGTGCCGATTTCATTCGGTTCCGCCTGACCGGCCTGCAGCACGGAGACCGTCCCGTCGATCGCGATGGACACGGCGATGGTGTTGTTGGGCACCGAGATCTCAGGCTCCAGTAGAAAACCGTCGGCATTGACGATGCGACCCTCGTTGTCAAGCTTGAAGGCGCCGTCGCGGGTGTAGCCCGTTTCCCCGTTCGACTGCAGAATCTGAAAGAAACCGCCCCCCTCTATCGCCAGGTCGAGTTCGTTTTTGGTCTGCTGAAAATCGCCTTGCGCGAACATGCGGTTGACGGCCGACGGCCGGGTGCCGTGCCCCACCTGGATCCCGGTCGGCACCTCGGTGCTCTCCGAGGAGGCAACCCCGGCGGGCCGCAACGTTTCATAGAGAAGGTCCTGAAACTCGGCCCGGCTCTTCTTGAAACCGGCCGTGCTGACATTGGCCAGGTTGTTGGAAATCACGTCGATGTTAAGGGTCTGGGCCTGCATACCCGTTGCCGCTGTCCATAAGCTTCTGATCATATGACCTCCCGCTGCTTGATAAGAGGGCTGCCGACGGAGTTTCGGCTGTCCCCGTTGTGTTTTTCCTGATGTCGACCCGCGGATTGGCGATCGTTAACGCCGGCCGCGGGGGTCGCATCACTTTTAGGCAATCCGTCCCACCTCGTTGATGGCCTTGGCCTCGGTTTCATCGATCTGACGGATCGCCTTCTGGTAGGCTTCAAATCCCCTGAGGACGTCGATCATTTCGGTCATGGTCCTGACGGCCTCGACGTTTGACAACTCCAAGTGACCTTGAAGAACCCGCGCGGTTTCGGAGGGCGTCTCCTGGATCGTTCCGTCCTCCTGCGCGGCAAAGAGCGTTCCTCCGAGCCGCTGCAGCAACTGTGATTGATCCAGTTCGACCAGGCGCAATTTGGCGACCTGAGCCCCGTCGACCGACACGTTGCCGGTCTCGTCGATCGTGACGCGGCGCCCGTCGTCGATTTGAATCGGGCCGCTTTCGCCGAGAACGGCAAATCCGTCGTGGGTGGTCAGTTCGCCTTCCGCACTGCGCGTGAAGCTGCCGTTGCGGGTGTAGCGAACGCCCTCCGGGGTCTGAACACAGAAGAAGGCCTCGCCGTCGATGGCCAGGTCGAGCGGACTGCCGGTCGCCCTCAGGCCGCCCTGGGAAAACACGGTGCGGCTTTCGAGTTCCTGCCACAACGGAGATGTCGGCTCGGTGTCAGTCGGCACGGTGTTCTCAAGGCTTTCCCTGACTGCAGGCGGCACCTCGGTTATGCGAATGTAGGCCATCTCTTCCTTGAACCCGGTCGTGTTGATGTTGGCCAGGTTGTTGGACAAAATCTCCAGGCGCTGCTGGTTGCAAAGCGCACCGGAAGTCGCCATGTAAATCGAGTCGCTCATATTCTGTTCTCCGTTAATAAGGTGCCGCAACCGGCCCGGCGGCCGATGGTCACTCACAGTTGTGCAAGAGCCATACCACTTCGCCTGACGGTCTTCTCCCAGTTGACAAAGCGAAAGGCATCATCGGATTTACTGCTGCAGTCGTCTTCCGCCGCCTTTGTTTCCCGGCGCCGTTCGCCCTTTGCCTTTCGCCTTTTGCCTTCAGCCTTTCGCCTTTCGCCTTTTGCCTTCAGCCCTTCACATTCTCAAACAACCCGCCGCATCGGCACCAGGCGGAAATTTTTGCCCGCCGGTGCAAATTTTTCCGTTTTTACTTCAACCGCACGGGCGGCCCGGCGCCGCGCCAAAGCGAGACAGAATTCGATCTCGGCCAACGGCCGCTCGATGACGGCCGCAATTTCGGCCGCGGTCTTTCCGGCGGCGGCCAGTTGCGGAATCTCGGCATAGCGGTTCTGCGGAAAAGCGTCGCGGGCGGCTTCCCGGTTGTCGCCACCGACCGGCGCCTCCCGCTCAGCCGCGCCATCGGCCGGCTGGCAATGGTTCCCGTCGTCGGTCTGAAGCACATTCTGTTCGACCCACTGCTGCAATCGCTCGCGCTCGTCGACGATCGTCCTCACGACAGCCGCCAGCGACCTTTCCGTCTGCTGGCCGACCAGGCGGGCCGTTACCTGGGCCGAGAAGCCCGGACCCTGTCGCGCGGCCAGTCGCTTGTCGAGCACGTACTGGCGGTACCTGATCCGGTTGTAGAGCAAGTACAGAAGGATCAGCAGGCACGCCGTGAGGATGGCTCCCTCCCGATACGAATCGATAAAAAGGGTGATGAAGTGCAGCATCATTCTTACCTCGGCAGTTCTCGGGTAAACGTCTCATGCATGAATATCGATGAGTTTTCCGCTCTTTTTCGAGCGACTCCGCGGCGGGGCTTCATCGGCTGCCCGCGATTCGGCTGCGCCGGACATCTCGCCGGGCGTCGGCGGGTTTTCGGAATCTTCCCGCCCCTCCCCTGAATAACGGTCTTCCAGATTTCGTCGAAAATCCCGTTGTCGGCTTTTAGACCGCCGCTGTTCGGCTTTCTGGACACCCGTCGGAGAGAGCACCCAGGCCCATTTGCTCCCGGTGTTTATTTTTTCGACCATGAGCGGACACCTCGAATACGGTTGAGTCTTACGACCGGATATTCATCGGGGTGGCCGGGCTGCTTCTCAGGGCGCCTCAATCTTGAAGCAGTTGTCTCTTCCTCAGCTTTGATCGCAGCCGGATGATCGCCTGGGAATGCAGCTGCGAGACTCTCGATTCGGTCACTCCGATAACGTCACCGGTCTCCTTCATGGTCAACTCGTCCGTGTAGTAGAGCGAGAGGACCAGTTTTTCCTTTTCGGGCAACTCTTCGATGGCCTCAGCCAGAGCCGTCTGCAACTCTTTCAAACCGGCCTGTGAAAAGACGTCTTCGTCTTCTCTCACCAGGCAGTTGGCCAGTTTGTTTTTGTCGCGTGCCGAAGAATATCCCAGTTCCTCGTAACTGATAAACGAAATGCTCGATACCTGCTTGATGCGGTAGAGTTCTTCCAGATCGATCCCCATGGCTTCAGCCACTTCGGCGTCATCGACCTCCCGGCCGCTCTTCTGCTCCAGCGTCAGATACACTTTCTCCAGCTCACGGATCTTGCGACGGTTCGATCGCGAGAGAAAATCCCGCGAACGCAGTTCGCTGAGCACGGCACCGCGGATGCGAAAAGCCGCGTAGGTGGTGAATTTATTGTCCCGGCCGGGGTCGAAACGGTCGATCGCCTGAATCAACCCGATGACGCCGACATTCAACAGGTCTTCCGTGTCGACATTGGGCGGCAGATGGATCGCGATCCGGTTGACGATCCGTTTGACATACGGCAGATATTTGATGATCAACTGCTCGCGTGACGGCAGCTGTTCTTCGCTCGATACCGGCAGACGCATTTCTGCGTATCCCATAAATCGCTACTCCATATCCAGGCTCAAAACCAGGGCGACTCGACCAGCAGCCGCCCATCACGCCAGTTTGTTTGTGTACAGATGGTCCCAGAAGAAGTTCGAGTCGCCGACCGGCAGCTTCGAGGCCGGCAAGCTGGCGATGCGCTTGGCCAAAGCACTGAAGCAGCGGCTGGCCCTGCAGCCCGGATAAAGGTCGGTGACGATCTTCTGCCGCCTGACCCCGCGGGGCACTTTGTCGTCGTAAAGCACGCAACCGATGTACTCGATGGAAATATCCAGGAATTTTTTGACCACCGTGTCGAGCTGGCGGTAAATTTCCAGGGCTTCCTGCACGTCGGCGGCCTGGTTCACCAGCAGTTTGCAATTCTTCTCGGCATACTTCAACGACAGAACCTTCATCAGGGCATAGGCATCGGTCAGCGAAGTCGGTTCCGGAGACACCACCACCATGATTTCCTGCGCCGTGACGTTGAAGTCCATGACGTTGGTCGAAATCCCGGCCGCGGTATCGATCAGCAGAATATCGACTGAGTCGACCAACAGGTCGAGCTGGGTGAGAACCCTGACTTTTTGCTCGAAGGTCAGGCTGGTCAACTCCTGAATGCCGGAGGATGCCGGCAGGATTTTCATGTCGCCGGGCCCGTTCACGATCACGTCGGGAATACTCTTTTCACCGGCGATCACGTGGGAGAGATTGTATCTGGGCGCCAGGCCGAGCAGGACGTCCAGGTTTCCCAAGCCCCAGTCCGCATCCAGGATGAGAACCTTTTTACCCTGAGTCGCCAGGGTATAACCGAGATTGGCCACAATGTTGGTTTTACCGACACCGCCCTTGCCGCTGGTGATGGCAATGACCCGTGTGGCCGAAGTCGTGCGCTGGTGATTCTCCTTTGCGGCCACCTGGTTCCGTTCTCCAATTCGCTTGGCAATCTGAATGACATTCGTCGAGGATTTTTTAGAATCCATATGGTTGTATGCCCCTCTTATCCTTTTCATCCAAAACAGCGGTCCTGATCATTTCAGGGTCCGGTCGCGGTCCCGTTTGGCGCATCGGCAGCCGGAGAACCGACGTCCCTGTCTCGGCGGCTCTCATCGCCAACCGACCGACTGAGAGCGCCCGGCAAAAGCCGATTCCGCCCGGCGCTCGACGAGCGCTTCACGGCAGCAGGTCCGGCAGGGTTTATACTGGTGATCACGGGCTTCGGCCATGTTTTTAAAACCGATCATGTTCTCATCCTTGATCGTCGTTGCCCATTTGCAGTCGGCGGAGTGAAACACGTTCGAATTCCGGTTGGCCACATAAGCGTATGCTTCGGCGCTTTGTGGGGGTTGCTCTCGGTCGCCCGGTGCAGCGGCGTCAGGCGGCGCCGTGGCGGCTCCCGATCCAGCACCATTTGTGTCGGTGACCAGTGCCGCCAGCGTCTCCAGATCGGCATCCTTGAGGCCGTCCGGACCGGTCGCCCCATTGAAGAGGCACGCCACCGGAAGCCGCAGCCGCAGCGCGATGTTCAACAGACTGCCGCAGGCGTTGGTTTCGTCGATCTTGGAAAACATCAGCCTCTCGACCGGCAATCCGGTCAATTGGTCGAAAAGGTCGACGCAATCGCACATCCGTGCAGCAGCGCTCAGCAGAAGGTGAACTTCGAGCCCCTCGATC
>JBAVJU010000185.1:0-4439 GCA_049687935.1 Desulfobacterales bacterium
GTAACCCATGTCGTGACATTTTTGACCCTTAGAATCGGGTAACCTATGTCCTGATAGTTGTGACCTAACACCTAAAACTTTGTACCTATTTCCTTCCGCCTTTTGCCTTTCGCCTTTTACTTTTTACCTTTCGCCTTTCGTTTCTTTAATACCCATAATCGACCGGCTCGGAAAACAGGTGCTGTTTAAGGGCCAGTTCCCGCAACCGGCCTTCCCCCAACAGCCCCAGGTAATCGGCTGGAACACGGATATCATCCACCCATTTTTTCAACCAGCACCGGAAGGCTTCTTCGGTCCGGCTGGCGTCGCGGTATTCGAGGAACGCCCGGTGGTCCCTGTTGTAATAGCCCGGTGCCGGCGAAGGATGGGCACCCCACGGGAAATGAACAACGGCGCCGACGCGCAATCCGGGCGTCACCACCCGATTGGGATCGCTGCTGATCAGCTCCGGTGCGACAATTTCCTCGGCGGTGACGATCACCGACCGGCCGGCCAGGCAGGCTTCACGGGTGACACCCATGTTGCCCCACACGTGCGCATTGCCGTATTCATCAGAGCGCTGGGCATGAATGATGGTGACATCCGGCTGAATGGCCCGCACGGCCGTGAGTTTCCGGCCGGTAAACGGACACACCATGGTTTTCAGATTCGAATTGGTTCGGTAAAGATCGCTGCCGAGCGCCGTTCCGGTCGGCATGAACGGCAGGCCCATTTTCCCGGCTGTCAACGCTGTAACCAGGGTCAGGATAGAGTGGTCCTCAACTGTGATGTGCCCGGACTCTACCGCGCGCCTGAAATTGTAGCCGGAGCCGGTGATGACGTTGCCGACCCAGGCGGCCCTGATCTTGTTCACGCACCCGGCTCCGATGATCTGGTCGAACAGAATGTCCGAAATCGGGCCGATAAGCGTCAGGCCACGTTTGCGCTGGCGGATGATTTCGTGACCGGCGGCGAAGGGAATGAGGGTTTCCTGCGCAGTCCCCAGGGCGACGGCACTGCCATCGGGCACGAGACGCGAAACGGCTTCCGGCAGGCCGGTCAATTTGGAAGCAGGCATATCAGGAGACTCCGTCTTCTGCTCGGTAAAGAGAATTTTGCAAATTTAATGTATGAATCCAGGGCGCTCAAACAGCATACTACTTTAATCCATCATGGTGCTTTGGACTGCAATGGTGCAAGGAAATTTAACTTTCGAATTTAAACGAAACACCCGGCTCTACTCACTAATGCGGCAATAATTCGTAAGACACGTTGTATTGAAATCTATCGGTTTTTCTGACCGCAGAGCCGCCAAGAACGCAGAGATTATTTATTTTATTTTTGCCGTTGAGAGGACGGCAAATATAAAGGGCAATCCGCGTCAAAGGCGATAAGTGAGCACCGGAGAGCCGCCTGAATAAAAAAATTGCGATCCGTTTGCCATAAAAGCGTGTGTTTTACCTTTCTGCCCTCTCAGCAGAAAGGTAAAAGAATAAGTCCCTTAGCGTCCCCTGCGCCTTTAGTCCCGCCGGCGGGACGGGCGGTGAGTTCATGTAAAAACGATAGCGTACTCATTAGTAAAGGTTCACCATGAACCGCCGGCCGCATATGCCGCCGGTTTACGTTTATAGGCCTGTATGATATACTTTTCCAGACATTATTTGTACTGTAAAGTTCAATCGGCACCCCGAATGCGGAGGCCCTTACAAGGAAACGTTGCGCGACAGACGAAAAAGGTGAAGAAAACCGGTCCAGATGACACCCGCCGAGGAAGCGCAGATACGGTCACTGAACGAAATGTTGACCCGCGAGGTCACCATCGGGATGCGGCTGACGGATGATCCACGCAGCCGGGACATCGAGGGCTTCTGCGATCGTCTCGTCCGTCTCGCTCCGAAGATAAGAATGCGCCGCGAAGAGGCGGCCACCGCAAGTCTGCCGGCAATCTTGGTCGGTCCGCGTTTGTCGTATTGCGGCATCCCGTCATACAATGAACTGGCACCTTTCATCGAAGCCCTTGCCTTTTTGAACGCGGGCAAGACCGATTTGCCGGAAACGATCGTCGGCCGGCTGCAGCACGTCCGACCGCCGGCATCGGTTTCGCTCTACGTTGCGCCGTTCTGTAAGTTCTGCCCCGATGTGGTGCGTCGACTGCTCCCGCTGCCGTTTGCCGTCGACGGGCTCCGGATGAGAATCATCGACGGCGTCCTTTTCAAGGATGCGGCCGAAGAGGACCGGGTGCGCTCCGTGCCGACCGTGATTCTGGACAATCAGTACCGCTGGACCGGCGGCGTGACGCTGCCTCAATTATGCGAAGCCCTTGAAAACCGCGATCCGACAAAGCTCGACAAGGCCGCGCTTCAGCGTCTCGTCACCGAGAGCGGTGCATATGATCTGGCCCGGATGATGCTCAACAGCGGCTGGGTTTTCGAGGCTTTTCTCGAATTGCTGATCGAGGAGAACTTTACCGTCCGGCTCGCGGCCATGGTGACGATGGAAGAACTGACCGCCGCTAATCTCACTCTCGCAAGGCAGGTAATCGCCCCCTTGTGGAAACGATATCCACGGTCCGTCGATTCGGTAAAAGGCGACATACTCTATATTTTCGGAGAACTGCAATCGCCTCAAAGCCTGCCGTACCTTCGGTCGGTTCTCGCAGCCGAGGAGAATCCGGAAATCAGAGAGGCCGCACAGGAGGCGCTTGAAAAAATAGAGAGTGTTCTTCCACGGTTTCAATAATGACACTAACACGTTTCCGATCCAGAAATGCGTCATTTTCTGCGAGTTCAAGGAAATCAAGGAATGGCGTGGAGGCAGACGGTTCCGCATGCCGCACAAGCCATTCAGCAGTCCTGTACACGCCTACGGCGTGATTGACGCCGACCTGTGCCGAAGCAGGCGGGGAATTGCGGAAAAGGGCCCTTTATGGAAGGGAAATAGAGAGTCAATGGCTGACCTGACGTCCATCATCGAGATTTTGCAGCACAATGAAAAAATCGCCCGGAGATTCTTCAAAATTGAAAAACGGGTCTTGACGATACTGAACTTCACCGATCTCTTCGAAGTTCTGCTGGCCGAAATCCGCCAACAGTTCAAGGTGCCCTATGCTTGGATGACCCTGATCGATAAGAGTGAAATTTCCAATTTCATCCAGCAGCTCGAATCCTCCGACCGGCTCAAGGCTCGATTGAACATGGTCGAAAAAGACACGTTCGTGGACCTCGTCGGGACTCAAATGACGCCGCTCCTGGTCAACCAGAATCTGAAACCTTACTACCGTTTGCTGCCGCAGAGTCGCAAATATGCCGTTCAATCGATGGCCATCGCTCCGATTTCGCTGGACGGTGAAATAATCGGCAGCCTGAATCAGGCCGATATTTCTTGCCGCCGTTTCCAACCGGGAATGGATACGAGCCTGCTCGAACAACTGGCCATGAAGGTGTCGCTGTGCCTCTCCAATGTGACCGCACACGAAAAACTGCGTTTTCTGGCCTATCACGACCCGCTGACCGGTCTGCTCAATCGGCGGGTCATGGAATCGGTCCTGTCGCGCGAGTTTGCACGCTCACGGCGCTATCCGCAATTTCTTTCGCTGGTATTTCTGGACCTCGATCATTTTAAAAACGTCAACGATCGCTATGGCCACGACCGGGGCGACGATCTGCTCGTTTATGTTGCCAAAGGCCTCACGCAGATGAGCCGCACAACAGATGTCGTGGCCCGTTATGCCGGCGACGAGTTCGTCATCATCCTCCCCGAGACGACCAAGAAGAGTGCGGCTCAGCTGATGCGGCGCGTCTGTGACTACCTTTCGAAACACCCCCTGGAGTTCGAAGCCATGCGGATGCCGGTTTCCATCAGCTTCGGTATCGCCTCGGCAGAAGACGAGGGCGTCGTCGATCCCGAATCGCTCTTGAAAAGAGCAGACAATGCCCTCTACGAGGCCAAGAAATCCAGAAACAGCACCCCCTGCTACTTGCCGGAACCGTTCCGTGAAAATCAAGGCGTCATCGATTTTCCGGTCAAAAAAACAGAGGGGGCCCAAGAACACGGTGCACAATAAAAAGCCCGGTCCATTTTTAGGACAGGGCTTGGGGGGTTTCGCGAACCAACGGCCGCATCGGGCCGGGGGTGTTCTCTTATATCGCAACCGTTAAAAGGGTTGAAAAGTCCGATGCGTTTCAAACCACCTAATTGTAAGTGTTTACAGGGTGCCACAGATGCAAGGCGTCGGGCGCGCAGACGACCTTTTGTACTTCAAGTGCCCGACAACACAGCAGATGCGGTGCCCTGTAAACGCTTACCTTATTTCTTCTCTGCATCAGGAAGCGGACCTTCATCGGATGGCTCCGGCGCTTCCTCTTT
The DNA here is from genome assembly GCA_049687935.1 of Desulfobacterales bacterium. GTDB lineage: Bacteria > Desulfobacterota > Desulfobacteria > Desulfobacterales > SG8-13 > JARFQH01. The sequence goes on from JBAVJU010000185.1 coordinate 4,345, forward strand.
ATCATCGACGGCGTTGGTCTCGGTCTCCCGGGTCGCCGCTTCTGCGGCCGGCTGATCGCCGGTCTGTTCTTCGATTTTTTCTTCCGGCTCCGCTG
>JBAVJU010000186.1:0-7439 GCA_049687935.1 Desulfobacterales bacterium
GGCGAAATCCATCGGTTCGTTATTTTCGTTGAGAATTACTGAGTCGGAATCGGTTCCCGATGTGTTCCTTTTTCGGAGCATCAAAATGTATAGAGCTCAACTGCGCTGGCAGACGGTGGTTATCCTGCTGGCCCTGGCCATAACCTGGGGCGCCAACATGGCGTTCATCAAGTTTGCCGCACGCGAAGTGGCCCCGCTTTTTATGGCCGGGCTGCGATCCTTGGTGGCCACCGTTTTCATATTTCTCTATATGCGGCGGCGGGGGATTCCCGTTTTCCCCTCGGTCGTCATAACCGGACACGGGGCTGTTGTCGGGCTGCTCTTTGCGGCCGAATTTGCCCTGATCTATGTGGGGCTGCAGTATACCCTGGCTTCCCGCACTTATCTGCTGGTTTACACGGCGCCTTTTTTCGCTGCACTGGGGGCCCATTTCTTTCTGAAAGACGACCGACTGAATTGGTGGAAGGGGACCGGCCTTGTCGTGGCGTTTGCCGGTGTGGCGCTTCTGTTTGTCAGAAACCTGGGGCCGTCGACCGGCGGCAGTCTGAAGGGGGACTTCATGGCATTGGTTGCCGGAGCCCTGTGGGCCGCCACGACACTTTACATCAAACGCTTCCTCACCGGACGGACACGGCCGTTGCAGGCGGTTTTCTTCCAGCTGTTCTTCTCCTTCCCCTTGCTGATCGGTCTCAGTTTTCTCACCGAAAGTCCGCTGATGTCCGGCTTTTCCGTGTTAACCGGCATTTCGCTCTTCTACCAGTGCATCGTCGTTGCCTCGGTGAGCTTCATCTTCTGGTTCGAGCTGGTCCACCGCTACCCGGTCAGTCTTCTGCACGCCTTTACTTTTTTCGTACCGGTCTTCGGCATATCGATCAGCGGCGCCCTGATGCTCGGAGAAGCGATCACCACCCGATTGGTGCTGGCGCTTTGCATGGTCGGCCTGGGAATGATCATGGTGAACCACCGGTCGGGAAAAAACCCCCGAGGCCGCGTTCACGAAACGCTGCCGTCGCGGTGATGCGGAAGTTTTTGGGTCGAAGGCTGTAGAACAACTGCAGCGGATGTCTTCCGTGTGAAGGCATCCGCTGCAGTGTTGATCGCGGATCGTTTTTAGAGTTCAGACTGCACTGCGGCCGAGCGGTTTTCGGCGGCATACAGCCGCTGGGCGGCGGTCCTTTTTTTCTGAATGCTGATGTCGCCGGCATCCACATACTCCAAGGCTTTTACCTCACAGAACCGGACGCACTGGGGATCGCCGTCGCACAGGTCGCATTTGATGACCTTGCGGTCGATGGTGTTGAAGTTCATGGCGCCGAAGGGACAGACGGACACGCAGGTGCGGCAGCCGATGCAGACGGTGTAGTCGACGGTCACGCGGCCCAATTCCGCATCCCGGGAAATAGCGCCCACCGGGCAGCCGATCAGGCAGGGAGCATCCTGGCACTGCTGGCAGGACATCGGGATGTACACGCCCTCGGCTTCCCACTTGATCACCCGGATGCGGCTGCGGACCGGATTGGAAATCCCGTCGTGTTTAACGGCACACACCAGTTCGCACAGGCGGCACCCGGTGCATTTTTCGTGGTCGATCTTCAGAACCTTTTCCATCTCGTTCTCCTTTCGCAATACAACCCGCTGGGTTAGAGCAGGTGGGACGGTTCATTTTCGAGGCCGAGCCGCTGCAGGGTTTCCGGCTTTGGAACGCCGTTTTCGTCCAGGCCTTTGTGCGTGTAGAACTCATCGATCATCTGCTTGAACTTGTCGCGGTCGATCATGCGGCCGACCACGTCCGGCGCGCCGCGCAGGCAGGGTTCGTCGAAGTAGCGATGATTGAGCATGTCGCCTTTTTTCAGATCGTTGCGTGTCAGCCCTTCGCGGAGATTGAAAAGCCGTTCGATCATGTTGCAGCGTTCGGCGATCGTCCAGATATCGGTGGGCGTCAGTTCAAGTCCGGTGTTCAGGTAAAGAACCTTGGGCCAGTCTTCGAAGTTCGGCAGGGTCGCCCCTAAAAATACCGTGTGATACTTGCAGATGCCCAGACAGTCCACGGCCATGTAACAGTTCTCCTGCCAGAAAACCTGCCAGGCCTTGCCGTCGTAGGAGGTGTGCTCCGAGCTGAGCGGTCCGTCGTAGGGGACCGGGTTGCCGTAAATTTTTCGTAGGACCGGTTCAGGCAGATGATACAGGTCGATCGCCGGGCGACTGCGCAGGTGGTCCGAACCTCTGGATGCGGTGGCGATGTTGAGGGCCAGGGCCGGGGTCCCCCGTTCGTCCGAGTGCAGGTTGTTCATGCCCTTGACCTGGATGAGATAGTCGAAGGATTTGTTGCCGATCTTTTCGGCCGCGGGAATGCCCCCGTCGGCCAAGGTGTCGCCCAACCAGCCCTTTCTGAGACAGATCCGGTGAAGCATTTCGAGGACCGCTTCGTCGTTGCCGAACCGAAGGTCGAGGCCATCGGTCTGCTTGTCGGTCAGAATCCCTTTTTCGCGGAGTTCCATAGCCCAGGCGATGATGCTGCCGATCTCGAGGTTGTCGACGCCGTACTGGTTGACCAGGTGGTTGCCCGTGAGAACCGTTACGGCGCTGGTACAGTCGGGCAGGGCGCCGAAAGCCCCCTGAGAGGTGTACTCGGGTCCCTCGTCGTACTTCCCGGCGTAAGGGCCGGAAGGGATCTTGTACTGCGCGCGGCAGTGCACCTGACAGCCGAAACAGCCGGTCATGTGATACGGGCCGATGGTTTCGGTGGCGATCTCGTCCAGTCGTTCGGGTTCAATGTCGTCGGCGTATTCGCACTGGTTGTACTGAAAGTTGCGGGTGCGCAGTCCGCCCCAGGAATTGGTGGCGCCCCAGATGAAGGGGGTGCCGAGCGTGCCCTGGGTCTGGTTGACCTTGGCGCTGGTGATCTGGTCGATGAAGCGCTTGTTGTATTCCAGGGCTTCGACCGGCCGGGCGATCTTTATGTCCAGCGTGCCGCGGGCGGCGACGGCTTTGAGATTTTTCGATCCCATCACGCACCCCATGCCCGTGCGGCCGGCGGCGTTTTTGATGCCGGTCATCACGTTGGCGTAGCGGACCAGGTTTTCACCGGCCGGTCCGATGACACAGCTTTTGACTTCCTCGTCACCGAGTTCTTCCCGGATGGCCCACTGAGTGTCGGTCGTCATGCGGCCCCAAAGGTGTCCGGCGTCCCTGATCTCGACGGTGTTGTTGTGGATGAAGAGATAGACCGGCGATTCGGCTTTGCCGGTGATGACCAGGTGGTGAAAACCGGCCCAGGCCATTTCGGGTGCAAAGAATCCACCCATGTTGGCGCTGCCGAGCAGGCCGGTCAGCGGCGATTTGGCCATGATGTGGGTGCGGGCCGTGGCCGAGGCGCAGGTGGCGGTCAGAATCCCGCCGCTGATGATCAATGCGTTGCCAGGTCCGAGAGGGTCGCAGCCTTGTTGGGTGTGATTGTAGAGCAGGTAGGCATCGAGACCCCGGCCCCCGAGATATTTTTTACGCACTTCCAGCGGAATGGGCTTGACCTCGACCTCGCCGGTGGACAGATTGATGTAGGCAATTTTTCTATTCAACGCCATGATGGGTTCCCTCCTTTTTCACCAGCGCTTCTTGCGCGAGCTTGCGATTCACATCCCAGACCGGTCCGCGAATGCGGGGGAAATCGGGCCGGATCCAGTAGACCCGGAACTCCATGCCGCATTCCGGACATTTGACCTGTTTCTGGCCGGCTTCCGGCTGGAGCCTGCCCATGCAGCTGGGGTTGTGACAGCGAAACTTACCGTATGTTCGGGTTTGGCGGAGACTTTCAGCGGTTGACTGGCGCTCTTTTTCGATGGCCATGACAGGCTCCTTTCGATGATGGGGCGGCGGACATCGGCGGTCCGCTAAATGGTTCATTATAATGAACGCATGAGTAGCGTTACCCTAACAGATATCGCAGCCATGTCAAGTGAAATTTGCCTAAAACGGCCACTTATTGTTATTCAAGGTTAATTTTGGGTTGACAAGTCCGCCGTTTGTCGTATAACCTGGATGAAAAAATGTTCATCATGGAGAACAATGACTGATAATTACAAAGCGCCGATCGTCGGAAAAGCGTTTCAGGTTCTGCGCCTCATTGCCAGAAAACCTAACGGCCTGAAGCTCAGCGACGTGGCCCGGGAGTTGGGGATCGGCAAGAGCACCGTTCATGGCATTGTCTCGGCCCTGGAAGAGGAGGGGGCCCTTATGCGGGATCCCCATACCAAAAAGTTTACCTTGGGTGTGACGTTGGTTGAGCTGGGCCGGTCGGCCCACGCGCGAATCGATTTAAAGGATGCGGCGCGACCCTTCATGGAAGAGCTGATGGCCCAAAGCCAGGAATCCGTTTTTCTGGGCGTCAGAAACGTCGACCACGTCACTGTTTTGGACATCGTCGAGTCGAGCCAAAATCTAAAAATCACCTCTCCGGTCGGAACGACCATCCCGCTTCTGGCCGGCGCGACCGGAAAGCTCTTTCTTGCCGCCATGCCGGAGGGGCAGGTCACGGATCTGCTGCGCGACAAAGGGCTGCCGCGGTATACGGAGCACACCATTACCGATCAACGCCTTTACCTGCAGGAGATCCGCAAGGTGCGGCGCGACGGTGTGGCCTTCGACGACGAAGAATACATCTCCGGTGTGCGGGCAGCAGCCGCGCCCATCAAAACCGGCGGTCAGCCCGTGTCGGCCATCTGGGTCGTCGGATTCAAACCGAGCATGAGTGACGAGAAGATGCAGCAGCTGGTGGCGCACATGAAATCGGCCGTCGAAGGTATCAGCCGCCGTATCGAGAGTCAGTGACCTCTCGGCGATTTATAAATGACATCACATCAGCCCACAGGCGGCAACAGGTCGTCATCGATGAAAACACATCGCGCGTTGATAGCCGATCCGAAAAAATGCAACGGCTGTTCACTTTGCCGGACCGTTTGTTCCATGGTCAAATCCGGTGTGCACAATCCGGCCCGGGCCCGCATCCGGATAATCCGGCATGATGCCGAGGGTTTTTACCTGCCGGTCATCTGCCAGCAGTGCCAGGATGCTCCCTGCATGGCGGTTTGTCCGAAAGAGGCGATTTACAGAGACAGCCGGTTGGACCGGGTCCTTATCGACTACGACCGCTGCATCAGCTGCCGGATGTGCATGGCCGCCTGTCCATTCGGGGCGCTCGGCTTCGAGTCCGAGCGGCACACGGTATTCAAGTGCGACCTTTGCGGCGGTGACCCTCTATGTGTGCGCTACTGCTTCCCCGGTGCACTGGATTACGTCGAAGACTACCGGCAGCAGGATTCGCGGGTTCGGAAAGCCGCTGGGAAGGTTTCAGGGGGAAGCAGGGGTGGTTTAATACGAAAATTGGATTGATCTTATCTTCCAATCGGCATAACGGGCCAACCGGCTCAACCGGCACAACCGTATGAGCGCCTCCGACTGGATAACCGGTTTCGCGTCGCGGAAAAAAGGGTCAAAAATGTCGTATTTTCGAGTGAACGATCGCTGCAACGGCTGCCTCGCGTGTGTTCAGAACTGCCCGGCTTCGGCTCTGGACTATGAAGACCGGGACAACCGCAGAACACTGCGGCACAACATGAGCTTGTGTGCCCGCTGCGGTCAGTGCTGGCGTGTCTGCCCGCAGCAGGCCATCGAATTTCAGCATTTTCTGAAAAGCGCCTGGGACGAGGTCGTCACCCTGGACCTCATGCGCTGCAGCGTTTGCGGCGAACCGCTCTACACGGTGCCCTTCAAACAAACGGTGACGGAACGCCGCAAGGCGGAAGTCGATCCCTTCTGCCCTAAACACCGGCGGGAGGTCGACGCCCTGGTTCGCGCCCATTTCCGTCCGGGACCCGGATTCGAAGAAAGGTGATGAGATGATCGTCGGAAACATGAAGCCGCTCGAGGAGATTGTCGACTCTTTATCGGGCTTCCGCAAAGTTTTGATAATCGGCTGCGGGAGTTGCGTGACGGTTTGTCTTTCCGGGGGTGACCGCGAGGCCCGGCAGCTGGCACTCGAGCTGTCCCGAAGTTCTGCTTTCGCTGGGAGTCCCCCGGTCTTTGCGGTCGATACGATCATTCGACAGTGCGAACGGGACCTCGTTTCGGCCTATCAAGCCCTTTCGGAGGGCACCGAGGCGATCTTGTCGCTGGCCTGCGGCTGCGGAGTTCAAACCCTGGGCGACGTGTTCGAACCGCTGCCGGTGATCCCGGCGTTGAACACCACCTTTTACGGGGCCTCCAGTGAAGCCGGCGTGTGGCAGGAAGTCTGTCAAGGGTGCGGAGACTGCATGTTGTCTTACACCGGCGGCATCTGTCCCGTGGCCCGATGTGCCAAGAGCCTGTTCAACGGGCCGTGCGGCGGGTCCCAAAATGGGAACTGCGAGATCTATGCCGATGTTCCCTGCGCCTGGGCGTTGATTTACTACCGCTTGAAAAAACAGAACAAGCTCCACCTGCTCCACACGGTTCGGCAGCCCCGGGACTGGCGGCCGGCCGGCGGCGCCGGTCCGCGGGTGCGACGGCGTACCGGCATAGGCGGCGGCCCCGGACAGAACAATTTACATGAATCGGTCTATGAAACAAGATACGCACAGATATTCAGGGTTGGCAAAGAAGAGTCACACGGAGAGCACTGAGCTTAAGAGAAAAGGGCGGCACAAGGACTGGCGGGTCTGGCTGGCTGTCATCCTGCTGGTGCTCTATCTGCGGCGCAGCCGCAAGCACCGAGCGTCGGCTTTTTTTTTGATATGATAACAGCGGCTCAAAAAATAAGGGACGAGATCGTATCCAGACGAATACGGTGTATTCACCATCCCCGGCTTCAACTCTCCTCGTGCTGCCGATTGTCTGAAAGATCGGCGGCAGCGTATCCCTCCGGCGTCAGAAAGGCGCTGGTTTTCAGCGTGTTCATATCGATCAAACCAATTGTGTACAAGGTCTTGAGTGCCGCTAGTGTGTCGCTGGGAGCAAGGGGAAGGGCCGCCACGATGTCGCTGATGTCCATAATTCCCGGTGGCCCTTTGAAATCCCATTCCTTGGCCAACAGCGCCAGCAATTTGTTTTCCTCCGACGTCCGCATGGTCGCACTTGTTCCTGTGGTCTACTGTTAAGTTGTGCCGGTTGAGTCCGTTGTGGGCTTTCGAGGTGAGCGAGTACCCTTTGTCACTCCTGCTGGCATCATAAGGCTTGCCTGCCGAAGGGGCTATCCGTTTCTTGCGGTCTAATTTTTGCGCGAATCCTAAGCTCGTGCCCATCCGCGGTTTCATGAAGGGCACTGATAAGTTTCCGATCCAGAAATGTGCAATTTTTCGCAAGTTCAAGGAAATCAAGGAATTGCGCGGAGGCATACTCCTGTATGCCGCACAAGCGATTCCGCCGATTGACGCCGAAATTGCGGAAAAGGGCCATTTATGGACGGAAAC
>JBAVJU010000187.1:0-5806 GCA_049687935.1 Desulfobacterales bacterium
TTGGACCGGGCCCGAAAGCGGGAGATCTTTGGAAAAAAGATTGTCGAATTTCAAGCCAAGACATTCGAATTCGCCGATTTCTACGCCCGAATGGAAGCGGCGCGCCTTATGCTCTTGAAAGCCTGCAGTGTCGCGGATGCCGGTGGTGATTTTCGCCAGGAATCATCATTGGCCAAGTATCTCGCCGTACAGATCGCGAGGGAAATAACGCCTTGGGCAGCCGACATTTTCGGTGCCGCTTCGGTCGTTTTCGAGCACCCGATCCACAAATACCCGATGGATGCCTGGGCATCGTCACTGGGTGAGGGGACGCAGGATGTGCAGAAGCTGGTGATATTCAGAGAATTGATGAAAAAATACGAAGGCGGGGAATGAGTGGATCATTAGCGTAAAGACTCGCCCAACACTCAAGCAGCCTCTTCTCGCTTTACGGCGTCAGCACGATCTTGCCGAATATCTCGCCGCGCTCCATCAAACCGTAAGCTGTCTTACCTTCGCTGAGCGGCAGGATGCGATCGATGACCGGTTTCAGGCGACCGGTGCAGATCAGCTCGACAATGTCGCGAAAATCCTGATGGGATCCCATGGTGCTGCCGATCAGGCTGATCTGTTTACCGAAGATGTAGCGCATGTCGATCTGCGCTTTCGGGCCGGAGGTGTTGCCAACGATGACGACCCGGCCACCGCGGGCCACCGCCAGCATGCTCTGGTTGATGGTGGCCTGGCCGACGTTGTCCACCACGACATCCACACCGCGTTTGTCGGTCAACCGATAGATTTCCTTGCTCCAGTCGACTTCGGAACGATCGAGGACGGCATCGGCGCCCAGTTCCCCGGCTTTCTCGGCCTTCAGCCGGTTTCCGGCCACTGCATAGACCCTGGCTCCGGCAAACTTGGCAATTTGAATCGCCATGCTGTTAACCCCACCGCCGGATCCGACCACCAACACCGTTTCACCGGCCCTCAATCGTGCCCGGTGGATCAGCATGCGCCAGGCCGTCAGGCTGACCAAAAGCGGCGCTGCGGCAGCAGGGAATTCGAGGCCGTCGGGCTTGGCGGCCAGGTTCGCGGCCGGAACCGCCAGATATTCGGCGGCGCCGCCGCGGGTGTGCTCACCGATAACGTGGTAGCCGGGGCTCAGCGAATCCTCTCCGCGACGGGTATATTCGTCGGCAGCCAGATTGATACCGGGGTCGACGATAACGGCCTGGCCTGCACGCCAGCCGATGACGTTCCGTCCGACCTCGACAATTTCACCGGCGACGTCGGCTCCGCACCAGTGCGGCATGCCGAGCTTAAGGCCCGGCCAGCCCCGGCGCACCCAGATATCCAGATGATTCAGAGCGCAGGCTCGGACCCGCACGACCACATCATCGGGACCCGCAGCCGGGTCGGAAACATCGCCATATCGGATGACATTCAGATTCCCGTGTTCTTCGAAATAAAGCGCTTTCATTTCAATGACGACAGCTGGGGTTCAGATACCGACTTCCAGGCCGGCCTGGGCGAAGATCGGCATCAGATAGGAAAGGCTTTCCCGTCCGGCTTCCACGGGGGTGTCGACGTAAGGATAGAGTTCAAGGCTGATATCGCCGCGATAACCGAGTCGCTTCATGGTGTCGAAGACATCGATGAAGCGGATGGCGCCGTGCCCGGCAATCAGATGGGCATGCAGGCGGGAGGGGGCGATATCTTCGATATGAACATGACCGATCCACTCGAAGAGCTCTTCGAAGGCCGCCGCCGGATTTTCACCGGCGCAGTAAAAGTGGCCGATGTCGAAGTTCAAACCGACGGCATTGGATTTGACATCCTTGATGAACGATTTGAACTCCGGCGTGTTTTCCATCAGCAAGTTCGGCTCTGGTTCGATCAGGATTTTGATGCCCAGCTCCTCTGCCAGAGGCATCACCCGCTCCAGGCCTTTATGGAACAGCTTGACGGCTGTTTCACGGGAAATTCCGTCGGTTAGGGGGCCGCCCGGCGGTATGGAAATATTGTCGCATCCCAGGAAACGGGCGACCTCGAGGCTGTCGAGCGTATGACGAATACGGACCTCACGCTGTTTTGGGTCCGCTTCGATCCATGACGGCAGGTAGGTGTCGCCGACTGCAAACAGGGTGAAGCTGTTGATATTGGTAATCGCGAGACGGTTGCGTTCGAGAAGCTCTTTAAGTCGGACCATCTCTTTCTTATCAAAATCGGGCGGATAGAGATGCGGCCGGTCCCCCATGATTTCGACCCCGCGGAAACCGAGGCCGGCAATTTTTTCAACCGCGTCGAAAAGATCGGATTTGACGAAAGCGTTGGTGCTGTAACCGAATATCATGGTCGCTCTCCTGCCTTAGACGCAGCGGATGACATTTTTTCCTCACAGCGACGCTCCAACAGATCCATGCTGTTGAGCTGCTCCTGAAAGGTCCGAGGCGCCTTCGGTCCGACCGGTTTTTTGAAGTAAAATCCCAGTTCGGGCACCGGCCCGCTGTGGCCGGCCAGCTGCAGCACGGCCATCCAGCGGCTGAGGTCAAGAGCCATTGGTGCGGCCAGGATGGAATCCCGGCCCTGCAAATTGAGACGGAGGCTCATCGGCAGGTCGAACAGCCCTCTGAAGTCAATGACATCCCAGGCCTCTTTGGCATCTCCCCGCGGTGCGTAGTAATCGATGTGAACCTTATGGGTCGATGTTCCGTAACGCCCGCCGACCGGGTAGCCGAGAATTTCGTCGAGGAGGTCGGTTTTGTTGGCGACTTTGCCTGCGGCCCGTTCCGGCTCCATCAGGTTCCTTCCATCTGCGTTGCCGAGGATGTTGAGGCTGTACCATCCGTCGACCGACAACCTCCGGGCTTTCAAGGCCGACGCCAGAACTACTTTAAGATAGGTCTGGCCGGTCTTGCCGTCGCGTCCGCACAGCGGCACACTCCTTTTGACGGCCTCTGTGACGAGTACCGGTATCTCGACGGCATTGGGGGTGAAGTTGACCACCGGAACACCCGAGGTAACCGCTGCCAAAGCGTAAGCGAGGTCCGGCATGCTGCGGTTACCGGCGGTTTCATAGAGTTCCGACAGGCTGCGGCAGTGATCGAAATCATTCAGGGGAGCGGCGGGAAGCAGGTTGATGAGAACCGGTAAGCATCTGTCGTGCGCCTTTCGAAATTCTCGAATGTCGGTCGCCAATTGAGCTACCTGGCCGTGGAGGTCCTGGTCCACCGCCGGGGCCGTTTTGACTGTAATTCGATCCAGTTGGTCGGCGTGGAGACGGCAAACGGGCGCCGGAACGACGCCCTGACAAAGAGCCGATGCCGTCATGGCCTGCGGGTTAATGTCCCAGCCGGCGATCTGCGTCTCTTCAACTGCCGATAGAAACGGGAATTTGCCTTGGGTCGTCAGGCTGGGTATGATCATTTCAGGCGTTCTGCGGCAGGCTGCAATGGCGATTGCCAGCGTCGACGCAATCGCGCCCTTGGCCCCGGCAATAAGCAGCAAAAGAGGACGCTTTCCTGGTAAACCGGTGTCTGTCATGAACGTTAACTCCAATAACCAAAAGGGAAGTATTACAAGTTAACAACCCTGCCTGTCAAGACAGTTCTCGTGAACGAAATGGACCGACTTTAATTGTCCGATATCAAGAGGCCGTCTGAGATCTGCAAGACCCGGCCGGCGTATGCAGCACAATCCGGGCTGTGGGTGACCATGACGATGGTCATTCCACCGTCGTTGAGCTGCCGCAACAAATCCATGATTTCCCGGCTTGTCCTGGTGTCCAGGTTTCCGGTGGGTTCATCGGCCAGCAGAATCGGCGGCTCGTTTACGATGGCCCGGGCAATGGCGACCCTTTCTTTTTCACCGCCGGATATCTGGTTCGGCAGACGATGGCTCTTGCTTTGGAGGCCGACGGCAGCCAGGGCGGACTCGGCCATCAGCCGCTTATTTTTACCGGAGGCTTTGACGATCGCCAGCGGCAGCATAACATTTTCGATAACCGTGAGGTAGGGCACCAGATGAAAGCTCTGAAAAACGAACCCGAGAAACTCCCGACGGAAATCGGCGCGCTTTTCGGATTTCAGGCGGTAGATGTCGATGTCGTCCACCACGAAACAGCCAGAGGTGGGCGCGTTCATCGCACCCATAACCGACAGGAGAGTCGATTTGCCGGATCCCGACATCCCCATGATGCCGACGAATTCCCCTGAAGCGATGGTGAAGTTCATATCGGAAATGGCCGTGACGGTCGCTTCGCCACTGCCGTATTTTTTGACAAGATTACTGGCTTCGATGTAACTCATGATTATCTCCCACGATATAAATTTTCACAAGGCCCTGAGTGCGTCATTGGGGTCCATGCGCGCGGCCATCAGTGCCGGGTAAGCGCTCGATGCCAGGCCGATGACCAGCGCCAGTCCGAATGAAAAGGCGGCCAGTCCGGGACTGACATTCAGGTGGACCATGCGATCTTCGATAAACAGCCGCAGCCCGGCCGACGTGGCGGCAAAGCCGGCCGCATAGCCTATCAATCCCGCGAGCACCGAGACGATTCCGGCTTCCAGGAATACGATCCGCATGACGTGGCTTTTTCGAAAACCGATCGCCCGGAAGATGCCTATTTCCTCGGTACGTTCGCGGACGCTGCCCATCATGGTCACCAGAACCACCAGGGCGCCGATCAGGATGACCACGCCCGAGACCCCGTAGCTGAACTTTTTGAACTGGGCCAGGGTTTCCATGCGGCCTTTGACCACCTGTTGAATTGCCATAACTTTGGCGCCGGGCAACACTTCGGAGATCTGCTGCACCATATCGTCGATGGGGCAATCATGGCAGAGCGCCGCGACTTCGGCCATCGAAACCCGACCCGCTTTTTCCAATATTTCTTGGGCGGTGGCCATGGTGCTGAAGATAAGCTGGTCGTCCTGGCTGCCGGTCGGACGCAGAACGCCCGACACGAGCAGCTGTCGGCCCTTGATGTTAACCGGGCTGCCGTTTTGCAGGTTCAAAACGCGTGCCGCCTCGGCGCCCAGAAGAACACCTTCGGCCCCGGGAAAGGCGCCGTCGACGACCCACCAGGGTTTGAGGATCCTGACGGTTTTGAAGTCGACGCCCGAGAGCAGGACCCGATGGGTGTCGATGGTCACGACACCCAGAACCAGTGGCCCCAGTGCGGCGACATTGCGATAATTCTTAATCGTGTTCACCCGCGCCAGGTCTGTCTCGCGGATTTCCTTCATTTCAAAGGAGACCCCGCCCAGCGCGAGACCGCCGTAAGTGAGCGGCAGACTCTCGGCCTGGGGAACGATCAGGATATTGGCGCCGTACTTTTCGAGTTTGTGGTTGATGTCACCGGTCATGGCCTCGACGAAGCTGATGACGGCAACGACCGTGGCGATGCCGATGGCAAGGCCCGCCAGAACGAAGGCGGCCTTGCCCTTGCGGCGCATCAGGTTGCGAAAAGCGATTTGTTTCAGCGTCATGACTGTGCCTTTCCAGTAAAATCAAAATACTGTTTTCCTTCCAAGATATCCTGTGTCAGAATCACGACTTGCTCGCCTCGAAGAGATCGCTTGAGGGGCGCCGGGTTGCAGCCGCCCTGGACCTCGTTGACCAGCACCGAAGCGAACCGGCGGCCGCAGTTGCGGCAGACCATGACATCGTCGTCCTGGTAGTAGCCTTTGCCGGACGGCCAGCAGACGTCACAAGCGTCGAAAGCCGCCCGGATGACACCGTCCGAGCTTTTGAGAATGAAATAACGGATGGTCAGGTTCGCGTGCTTGAGTTCGAAATGACGGGCGCGACCATCGGCAAACAGGTTTGC
>JBAVJU010000188.1:0-3389 GCA_049687935.1 Desulfobacterales bacterium
ACCTGTCACCGGGTCTCGGGAATCGGGCCATGAGATCGAATCCCAACGGGGTGATCTCCCTTGGAAACGCCGCAGTATTCATGCCGATCAGACAAACGACCTCAAATGGAATGCTGCGCATGGGGAGCATGGCGCAGAAGGTCACACCACCGGAGATAAATCCGCCGGCGGCGTGGGTGCGCTCGAGCGTATCTTCAAGATGGGTGCGCACCACCTCCAGTTCGAGCGGCACTGCAAAACCGGCCCGCCCTTCGAGGCAACCGAAATTATCGAGGATGCGGCGCAGTTGCTGCACTTCCTGTTCGGCATTCTCGTCGACGGCGATAAAACGTTCCAGCAACTCGATGAAGACATCCCGCCAATCTGCGGGTGGCATGGACTGTTCGAGTCGCTCCGCCCACTCGAAAAGGTGTTGGAGAAACGCGATAAACCGACCCAGAACCAGGGCCTCACGGCCTTCAATGTGATCGTAAGGCAGGATGCCGTCGAACATTCTGCGGTCGTTGCCCGGCATGGCGTAGCCCAGTAACAGCCGGTCGATGCCGGCCTGCCAGGTGTTTTCGGCCAGGCCGGGCAAGCCGATCCGCATCCGCCCTGCGGCATCGCGCCCCCAACGGATGTTCACGTCGCGAACCCAGCGCGCAATCGACGTCAGATCGTCTGCCGTCAGGCCGAAGCGCTCTTTGATGCCCGTCAATTCGAGCAAGCCGAGGACGCGCGTGGCTTCGAACCGACTGCCCTTCAGATCGAGCAGGGACAGAAAACTCCGCAGCACGCCCTTATTGCTGCCGGCGCCCTGGTCGGCAATGCTGTAAGGAATCGTCTGCTCGGCATCGGTCTGGGTATCGAAAACGGCCCGGATGTAAGGCGTGTAGGCGACGATGTCCGGTGCCATCACGATGACATCGCGGGGCCGAAGATCCGGGTGTTCTTCGAACATGGCCAGCAGGCGATCGTGGAGCACCTCTATTTCGCGCAGCGGACCGTGGCAGGCATGAATTTGGACCGAGGCGTCGGCCCTGGTGGGACCGGCATCCTCGATCGCAACGCGTTCCGCCGGTCGCGAATCCGACTGGTCGCGCAGATAAAAAATATCGGCTTGGAGGTTGGTCAGCAGGCTGTGTTCATCGACCGGCACGAAGCAGTCCTCGATGTGCGCTTCTGTGGCGCTGATCGAGACGAGAAATTCTTTTCCCAAACCGCCAAGGGACGCCAGCAGCGGATGTCCCTGTTCCATGTGCAGCGCATCCGCGTCGAGTGTTCCCCGGGCGATCTTGCGGGTCAGTCTGTGCATAGTGCGCCGGCTCAGAATATCGGCCCAGTATTCCCGGCAGGGGTTCAGGAGGAAGAGATAGACCGGGCTGATTCGTGCGAGCCCGGCAAGGACCTGAAGGTGAAAGGGCGGCAGGTAGGAAATACCGAAGACCGAGATGCGGGACGGCAGGCCGACGGCTGCGACCGGAAGCGTGTCGAGCCGCAGCAAGAGATTTCTGTGAAGGCGGGCCCGGTGAACCCTCTCCTTGCCGCGCGAGAGGTCGCGCCACAGTTCGGCCTGCCAAAGTTCATCGGAACCATTGCCCCCCTGCCCCGCCTCCCATTGAAGTATCATTTCCGGTCGAAAAACGAGGTACTGATCAAAGAGGTCGGCCACCCTGACGGCCAGCTGGTATAATTTTACGCCCTTTGCATCGTCGACCAGATACCGTTTGAGATCGGCAAAGGCCGGCCGCCTTAAAAAGGCCGGGAGACGCTTCATGATCCTGAAAGTCAGGATTTCGGGATCAAAGGGCGATGGGTCCGGAAGGTCGGGCAGGATCCGCCGAAAGAGGTCATCCAAGAAGGCGTTCGGAAAAGGAAACGCCATGTTGGCGCAGATGCCGTTGCGCCGAGCAAGTGCCATCGACACCCAGCGTTCCATGCCCCGGCTTTGAACCATAACGGTCTCGGGTTCAAGCGCCGTTGCGAGCGGTCGGCTGACGACCTCCGCCAGCCGGTCGGCGAGAATCTCGAGCCGATTGCCGGTAAAAATCCTCAGCCCGGACATGCATGTCTCCCGTTCAACAACTGATGCCGTTTTTCAGTCGCCTTCACCGTTTCCTCTTTTTCGCCTTTGGTGTGAAACAGTTGGCCGCCGAATGCCCGTCGCTGATTGGCAATCTCCACGCCCTCATGCCAGGACGTGTTGGTCGAGCACGAAACAGGTAAAAGTTCCCGCAAAAACCGTTTCTTCGCCTCTCTTGACGGTGACCGGAACGATTTTTTTCTTGCCCGAACTTTCTTCCACGCGAGCCTCGGCCATTACTTTTTCTCCGGCCTTGACCGGCTTGAAAAATTTGACCTCGGCCGCCCCGAGCACAACATTGGGATGGTTGACAGCAATCATGGCCGCGTGATCGGCCAGGCCGAAGATGAACCCGCCATGCACTAAACCGAGATCGTCTACGATCATCTCGTCGGAGGTTTCCATCTCGACTCGGCTGGCATCGGTTCCGACACTGACCGGACGGCCGCAGAGTCGGTGGACGATCTTTTGATGGGTTTGAATGGTCATTTCACTTCACCTCTTCCTCGGGTTGGCATTGTGCGATTTCCGGTTCCGGCCTGGCAGGGCGTCGAAAACATCGTATTGGATTCCCTCAATCCGATTGGCCTCAACCAGCGTGCGGGATGTCATACCAACACTCGGGGAGCGAGGTCAACACGGATGACATCCACATCTCTAAACTTAAATTTCTTGCGGATCTGAGCACTTGTGATTTATAATAAGATCAAATCGATACAGCCGTTTCGGTTCTTTAGGCTTTTGGGTTTATCCGTCAACAGTGAATCATGTCCGGTCAGCGGAGAACGGGCTGGAACCGACTCAACAGTGGTTCAACCGCCCCACGACTTCGGGATGCACAAAAAAACACATCGGAAAATCTTCATTGCCGTCTTTCTTTTCGCGGGTCTTCTCGTCTTCATTTTTTTTCTGGCAGGAGAAAAGTTTCTGCGCATCGAGAGTGACTCCCAAAACCAAAGGACCGATGCCGTCGTCGTGCTGGCCGGTTCGGCCAAAGAGGACAAGGGGCGCATCGAAGAGGGGTCCGCGTTGATCCGTGAGGGCAAGGGTCGTTACCTCATTCTGCCGCTGCGCCACGCTGCCATTGATTGGCCCTGGGCCGTCCAGTATTACGGCTTGCATGAGGCCTTGCCGGAAGACAAAGTCCTCATCGGACGGTCCACCAAGACAGACGAATCGCTGATCGACCGATTCGGCGGCACCTACGTGGAAGCCATCAAGACCGTCCGCATCATGCGCGATCTGGATCTCACTTCGGCCATTATCGTCAGCTCGGCCTACCACATGCGGCGGGCCAAGATTGCATTCGAACAATTCCGTCAGCCCG
>JBAVJU010000189.1:0-4146 GCA_049687935.1 Desulfobacterales bacterium
TTCCCGGTGTCATTATCATATCGAGGATCACCAGGTCGGCCGCGTTGACTGCCAGGTGATCGATGGCCTCTTCTCCGCTGGAAGCGGCTGCGACCCTGTAGCCCAGCTTTGTCAACATGTGTGAGGCGATTTCGAGTTGATCGGCCACGTCATCCACCACCAGGATGGACTCTCCTCGGCCTCTGTATCGATCGACAGAAACGGGAAGGCGCTGTTCGGCGGTATCCGGGCAGCAGGCGGGCAAGTAGATCGTGACAGTGGTTCCTTGCCCTTCGGAGCTCTGAATATCGATGTGGCCGCTGAGGTCCTTTACCGTACCCCAGACGACGGCCATGCCGAGGCCTGTGCCGCTGCGCCCCATCACCTTTTTGGTGTAGAAAGGCTCGAATATCCGTTCGATGTCGGCCGGCGCAATGCCGACGCCGTTATCGGAAATTTGCAGCACGACATAATCACCGCCCCTGAAATCGTCGAAGCCCGCGATGGGGCTGTCGATGATTCGGTTTTCGGTCGTTATGACGATTCGCCCGTTTTCCGTCAACGCCTCGACGGCGTTGGCGACCAGGTTCATAACCGTTTTGGACACGTGCACCGATGAACCGGAGATGCTCGCCAGGTTTTCGTCAAGGGACTGGTCCACGGTAAAGGCGGCGGTGCTTTTCTGCAATTTCGCGTATTCCGGGCTTTTCAGGTAATCGCGGATAATGCCGTTCAGGTTGACGATTTCCGATACCGACACGCCCCTGCGGGCCAGCGTCAAAAGATCCTGAACGATGCCGGCGGCTTTCTCGCCCGATTTCTGGATGGTCAGTATCGGTTGACGCAGGGGGCTGTCCGCCGGCAGGTCCATCAACAACAGTTCCGGGTAGCTCACGAGGCCGGAGAGGACGTTGTTCAGATCGTGGGCCACGCCGCCGGCCAGCGTACCGATGGCCTCCATTTTCTGGGCCCTCCGGAGCTGATCTTCCAGCCGATTGCGTTCGGCCGCAGCGCGGATGTGTTCGGAAATGTTGCGGACGATCGCAACGGCCTGCGTGTCTGAAATCGCGACCAGCCGACACTCGAAGTTTTCCGGTTTCCCCTGTGATTTCATTTCATATTCGAAGATCTGGACTCGGCGGGTCTGCAGCGCGTCCGTCAACCGTTTCATGACGAGGACGGCCAGTGCCGACGGCAAGATGTCGCTGATTTTTTGCCCTAAAAACGATTCCGGTGCGCTGATCAGGTCATTTTGAGCGCCCTTGTAGTCGATAAACCGTCCGGTTTGGTCCAGCTGGAAAATCATGTCGGGTATCGCATCCAGCAGCGCCCGGCCCTTGGCCTCGCTGGCCCTGATTTTGTCCTCGGCCCGCCTGCGTTCGTCGACTTCAAGTTTGAGCTCCCGGTTGACCTCTTTGAGCGACTGTTCCCGGGCCTGTACGACCGCGGCCATTTCACGGAAGCGGTCGGCGATGCCGGAGAGTTCGCTGTGGTGAATTTCGTCTAACCTGTAGGAATAGTCGCCCCGGGCGACGCGGTCGATGCCCTTCTGAAGCATGAGCAGCGGCGTGCGCATCAAAATGCGCAGGAGAACGCCGGTTGTGATGCCGATCACGAGGAGCGAAGCCACCAGAGTGAGCAGGATCCGACCGCGCAGCCACGCCAGCTGTGCGGTATAGGCATCCATGGAGAGAGCGAATTCGACGTTGCCGATAGGTCGATCTTGGTAAACAATATTGACCGTTCGGTGGATCCGTTTTCCGCTGGTTTGGCCTTTGCGATACGAAAATAATACCGATTCCTCGGCATCGATGATTTTGAAGTCGTCCACCACTTCGTTGCGGACGAAACCGGCGCCGATTCTGTCGATCTGTTCGTCGTCGAAATCCCAGATCGGCACGATTAAAACCTGGGCCAGGTTTTCGGCATACCGGTCGGCCTGGACTTCGAGTTGCTCAAGCAGGATGCGGGATTGATGCTGATAGACCAGTGCCAGCAAGATGCCCTCGAAAAAAATGACGATCAGAATCAGGCTGATGGTCAGTTCTCTCGAAATGGAACGGCTTTTCAAATTGAAAAGGCGGTTCAACATGCTTGATTTCGGCGTCGTATCCAAACCTGTTTCCTCGATCAGCGCACGGCGAGCTGTTCCGGCCGGAAATGATACTTTTGGCATATCCTGGCGAAGGTGCCGTCTTTCTTGATCTCGTCCAGGTGTTTCTGCCACTTGTGCACGACCGCTGTGGGGGTTTTCAACGAGAAGGCAATGAAATTGTCCACTTTTCGAAAAGCGTAAACCCGTTCCAACATTCCCGGATTCTCCCCGGCCTGCTCGACCTGATACGGCATATTAAAATCGGAACTGACCCACAGGTCGATATTGCCCCTCAACAGATGTTTGACATTGCTGCTAATTCGATTGGCACTGACGAGGTTCTGAAACCCCCGCGTCTTGAGGAACTGCTCCTTGGCATCTTTCAGGTAGGTGCCGATCCGGGCGACCTTTTTGGCCTCGTCCAATGAGTCGATCCTGATCGCGGTCCCCTTTTTAGCATAGAAGGCCCAGGTCTGGGTGTAGAGGGGTCCCACCCAATGAAACAATTGCTCCCGTTCCGGCAGGCGGCTGGTCGAAAACAATGCCGCATTGGGCTCCGTCAGGGCCAGAGTGTATCCCCGCGCCCAGGGAACGACCGTTATGGTATCGGGTTGCTTCTGGCGCCGCAGGATTTCACGGACGATGTCAACCGAGAAACCCGCCGGCTGCCCGTTGTCGATGTAATTTCCAGGCGGCGAATCTTCGGTATACAGCTTGAGGACCGGTTTGTCGACTGCGGTTTCCTTGTCTGTTGTGAAATCCGGGATGTTGGCATCCGGAAGCCACTTACGGCTGATCGATTCGAAGGTGCCGTCACGCACCATTTCCTCGAGAGCGTTTTGCAGTTCGATGACGACGGATTCGGGTGTCGATCTGGAAACGGCAAGGTAGCTCTGGTAGCTTTCGAAGGGCAACACCAGCTCCAATTCGTTTGGATCCACACCCGTCTGTCTGGCAATGTCCGCCACGCCGAGGTTGTCGAAGAGCCACAGGTCGACCCGACCGGACATCAATTTTTTAAGACTGCTGACCGGTGATTTCGAACTGTCGAGGTTTTTGAACCCCTTGCTTTTCAGAACCTGTTCCTTGACGTCATCCTTATAGGTACCGATGGCGCCGACTCTCTTGGCGTCTTCGAGCGTGCGAAGCACCAGGTGGGCACTTTTCCTGGCGTAGAATCCGAAGTGGACGGTGAAGAGGGGGCCGACCCAATAGAACCGGGACTCTCTTTCCGGGGTTCGCGAGGTCGAGAATAGCGCCACATAGGGCTGCGTCTGCAACATTTTGTAGCCGCGAGCCCACGGCAGTACGCGTATCTTGTCCGGACGGCCCATGCGCCTCAGCATTTCCCGGACCACTTCGGTGGAAGAGCCGGTCACAAGGCCGTCTTTTACGAAATTAAACGGCGGGGACGCTTCGGTCACGATTGTCAATTCATGGGCATAGCCGGCCTTGGCCGTAGATAGAACGATGAGTGCGAGGCTGATGATCGTCTTAAAAAACATACCGGTCTCCCGTATTGAATAAGAGCGAAGGGGTGCTCGCCGGCTTTCGGATCAGGTTGTCAGGCGACGGCGACCTGAAATTTTTTCGTAAAGTCTATCATAATCGGCAATGCCGGGCAATTTATCCAATTCGATCATTCGCTCTCCTGAAGTAGGTTCTAAAGTCGTTAAAATCCTTGGTGTCGCGAGCGTCCATCGACACCGGGGCGCCGCTGAAAATGAAAATTCAACCTGTCAGATCCGTGAGCGCGAAGGAGACCAGTCATGTGCGGAGTCGTCGGAATTGTTTCGAAATCAGCGGTCAATCAAGCCCTTTATGACGCATTGACCGTTCCGCAGCACCGGGGACAGGACGCGGCACCGGTGCGCCATCCCAATGTCTACGGCATCGAAAGGCCGTACACCGCAGAACTGATCGCTCACAGGCGCAGCACATCGGAAGTCGAGCGGAAGATCGGTGCCGACTGGCTTGTCTATCAGGACCTCGAGGACTTGAAGGACAGCATCTCGGCCGGAAACCCTGCGCTGACGGACTTCGACTGCTCTTTTTTCGACGGCCGCTACGTG
>JBAVJU010000190.1:0-2127 GCA_049687935.1 Desulfobacterales bacterium
CCATCAGATCAGCGCTCTCTCGCCTAAATTACCGTAGCGGTGATAGGCGTCACAAATGCTCTGGTTGATGAAATAGTGCAGCAGTTCGATGCGGCCTTCCATCAGGACCGGTGAACGGGCAATGTAAAATCCGATGTCGGCCGCTGCGCCGAACACCTCGGCCGGCACCCGTCGGGGATCGGCATAGCGGATGCGCTGGATGTCCGGCAAATGCCGAATAAGGTCCTGGTCGGTTTGGCGCTCGATGACGGATTTGCCAAGCAAGTTTTGCCCGTCTTTGGACGCTAAAAAGGCCGTGGCCGGGTGACGAAGATCCGGGGGAACACTGACCAGCAAGTCACACCCGGAGATTTTTACCGCGGCGATTCGGGCCAGAACATCGAACAGACTGTCCTCCGACTGTATGCGCACCATCACGCGGCCGATCGGCCGATACCGCAGGATATTGTCCTGTCCTCTGAGATGAAAGTAATCATTTTCAGGGGAGAATTCCCTTTCGAAGTGATAGAGGTAACTCTTGATCGCCCGGACTGTCTTGAGGATGTCGGAGGCCGTCTCGGGCGGAAAAGCGCCCCAGTCGGCCTTGCGCTGCCACTCCTGGGCCAGGCGCAGCAGGGCATGATCCTTTTTGATGACGCCCACGCAGGGATATCCAATCTCCTCAAAGGCCATGAACTGGGACACGTAATTCGGCGAACCGGCTTTGATGGCCGCTCCCAGAGCCGACTTGCCCATACCGCCAAAGGGTTGGCGCAGCGTAACGGCGCCGGTGGTCCCCCGGTTGATATACAGATTGCCGGCAAAGATGCCTTCTTTCCAGGTTTCCTGCTCTCGCCGGTCCAGGCTTTCGAGCCCTGAGGTCAGCCCGTAGCCGGTGGCGTTGACCAGCTCAATGGCCTGTTCCAGGCTTTCGGCCGGCATCACGCCCAAAACCGGTCCGAAGAGCTCGGTGGTATGAGTGAATGAACCGGCCTTGACGTCCCACTTTATTCCGGGCGTCCACATAGTCGGGTTATCGTCTATGTTGCGCGGTTTCAGGGCCCAGGTTTCATCAGGCTCGAGCTGTTCGATGCCGCGTTTCAAGGCCCCGGACGGTGAGTGGATCAACGGACCGATTTTGTTTTGAAAATCCCATGCCGACCCGACGGTGAGGCTTTCGGCGGCATCCACCAGCTGGCGCTTGAAGTTGGCATCCTCGTAGACCTCTTTTTCCAGAATCAGCAGGGAGGTTGCCGAACATTTCTGACCGCAGTTGCTGAAGGCGGAATGAAGGACGTTCTTGATCGCCTGGTCACGATCGGACATGGCCGTGACGATCGTGGCGTTCTTGCCGCCGGTTTCGGCCGACAGATACAGATCCGGTTTGGCCGACAGCATGCCCATGCCCGTCTCCGTCCCTCCGGTGAGAATGACGAAATCAACATCTGGGTGGGTGATCAGCGCCATGCCGGTGCTGCCGCCGGAGCAGGGCAGGAACTGAAGGGTCCGGCGGGACACGCCGGCCTGCCAGAAGCATTGACACAGCTGCCAGGCCACCAGCACCGCATCCGACGAAGGCTTGAAGATGACCGTGTTGCCGGCGGCCAGGGCGGCCACCACACCGCCGCAGGGAATCGCGATCGGAAAATTCCAGGGCGAGATGACACATCCGACTCCCTTTCCGCGGGCGACAACATTGTTGCGGTCGGTAAATATCTTGGCCGAAAAAGGATAGTATTCGGCGAAATCAATGGCTTCGGACACCTCGACGTCTGACTCCGTAAAAACCTTGCCGGTATTGGCCGCGGCCGCGCCGATCAAATCGCCGCGTGAACGCCGCAATGCCGTGGCCACCTCGGAGAGGACCGCATGGCGTTCCTTGAGCGATTTTTGACGCCACTCGTCCGGGTCGGCCTTGGCCACGGATACCGCATGCTGAACGTCCGCCGCAGTTGCCAGTGCAAAGCGGGCAACCACGATGTTTTCACGGTAACGGGAGATGTCGATGATATCACGCGTCGGGTGATCCCCGTAAACCTCCTTACCGTCAATTACCAGCGGAATCTCCGACGGTGCGTCGCCGGAACCTTTTCGCCACCGGTCCCGGATCGCCTCGGCCCACTTGCGGTTGGCCGCCAGGGACCAGTC
>JBAVJU010000191.1:0-13652 GCA_049687935.1 Desulfobacterales bacterium
AAGTGGAAAAATCGGAAGGTGAGATCATTCTCTTCATCGATGAACTTCACACGCTGGTGGGTGCCGGTGCGGCCGAAGGCGCGGTCGACGCCTCCAATATGCTCAAACCGGCCCTGGCCCGCGGGACACTGCGCTGCGTAGGCGCGACGACCCTCAATGAGTACCGCAAGTATATCGAAAAAGACGCCGCCCTGGAACGGCGGTTCCAACCGGTACTGGTCAAGCAACCGACCGTGGAAGACACGATCTCCATCCTGCGGGGGCTCAAGGAAAAATACGAAGTGCACCACGGTGTCCGGATCAAAGATTCGGCAATCGTGGCTGCCGCCACGCTGTCTGACCGTTATATCACCGACCGCTTTTTGCCCGACAAGGCGATCGATCTTATCGATGAATGCGCATCCAAACTGAGGATCGAAATCGACAGCATGCCGACCGAGATCGACGACATTCAGCGCCGCATCACCCAGGCCGAAATCGAGAGGGAAGCCCTAAAGAAGGAGAGCGATTCAGCCTCGCGGGAGCGTCTGGCCAAACTCGAGGGCGAGCTGAGCAACCTGAAGGACGAGTTGCACGAAATGAAAGGCCATTGGTTAAACGAAAAAGAGCTGATACAAAATATCCGTGCGATCAAAGGAGAGCAGGAGCACCTCGGGGTAGAAGCCCAAAGGGCAGAGCGCCAGGGCGACCTGGCCAAGGTGGCCGAAATTCGTTACGGTCGACTGAACGACCTGCAGCAGCGCCTTGAGGAAGCCAACCGCCATCTTGCCGAACAGCAGGAATCCCACAAGATGCTCAAGGAAGAAGTCGATGCCGAAGACGTTGCCGAGGTCATTTCACGCTGGACCGGTATTCCCGTCAGCAAGATGCTGGAGGGTGAAAAGGACAAGCTGATTCACATGGAGGAACGTTTGGGCCGGCGTGTCATCGGCCAGCATGAAGCCATCGTGGCCGTTGCCAATGCCGTCCGGCGCGCACGTGCCGGTCTGCAGGACCCCAACCGTCCGATCGGTTCATTTATCTTCATGGGACCCACGGGTGTCGGAAAAACGGAACTGGCCAAAGCCCTGGCAGAATTTCTCTTCGACAGCGAGCAGGCGATTGTCCGTCTCGACATGTCGGAATACATGGAAAAGCACGCCGTCGCGCGGCTGATCGGTGCACCTCCGGGATACGTAGGCTATGAAGAAGGCGGCTATCTGACCGAGGCCGTTCGGCGGCGTCCCTATTCCGTGGTGCTGTTCGACGAAATCGAAAAGGCCCATCCGGAGGTCTTCAATGTGCTGCTCCAAATTCTGGATGATGGACGGATGACCGACGGACACGGCCGAACCGTGGATTTCAAAAACACCATCCTTATTATGACCTCCAATGTCGGCAGCCAATACATCCAGGAGTTGGGCGGTCTCCGGTACGAGGAAATGGTCGCGCGGGTTATGGATGCGTTACGGAGCCACTTCAAACCCGAATTTTTGAACCGGATTGACGAAACCATCATCTTTCACAACCTGAGTCAGGAGCAGTTGGGCGAGATCGTCGATATTCAGGTCGAGCGACTGGCCCGTCGACTGGCGGAAAAGAACATCGACCTGGTTCTCTCGCAGAGCGCCAAGGCCTTCGTGACCGAAAAGGGTTACGATCCCGTATACGGCGCCCGGCCTCTGAAACGCGTTATTCAAAGGCTCATCGAAAACGAACTGTCGCTGGAGATTCTCAATGGGAACATCCGCGAAGGGGACCGCGTCAGCGCCGAACGAAAGGGTGATCGGATTGTTTTCAAAACCGCATAACGGCTGAACGGTCAACCAAAACGCCCGGGGTAAGAGAACCCGGGCGTTTTGAGTTTGAATCGGGCTGAGGTCAGATACCGCAAACAACGGCCGGCATCGGCCGCCATTGCGGCTATACGCCATCGGAAGTTGGATGGCCAAAATCGATATTTATATTGTAATCCAGGCGCGGCCGACGTATGATGCGCGCACGCCGACGATCCAAGGAGACCGATTACCCATGCCAATTTCCGCGTCCGAAAGACTGCGGCGTTTTTACGATCAGTTTTCGAGCAATGATTCCGTACTGATCCTGATCAATGCGGATCCGGATGCCATTGCCAGTGCCATGGCCGTCAGCCGTCTCCTGTGGCACAAAGTCGCCGGCACCACAATCGGACATGTCAATGAAATCAAACGTCCCGACAACCTGGCTATGATCCGGTTGTTGGGAACCAAAATGGCACACATCGATCAGATCAACCGTGAACAGCATCAGCGGGTGGTCATGGTGGACTCCCAGCCGAAGCATCATCCGAGCATGGAAACCTTCGCACCCCACGTGATCATCGATCATCACCCCGACACAGGAGTCCAGGCACCGTTTCTCGATATCCGACCGAATTACGGTGCCACAGCCAGCATTATGACCGAATACCTGCGGGCTGCCAAAATAAAACCCTCGGTTAAGCTGGCCACCGGTCTTTTTCACGCCATCAAGACCGACACCTGTGATTTCGAACGGCACACCCTTATAGAGGACGTGAGGGCTTTTCAATTTCTATTCCGTCACGCCAACATCTATGTCGCCCGCAAAATCGAACAAGCTGAAATTCGTCTCGATTTTTTGAAATACTACAAGATCGCACTGCAAAAAATGATTCTGCGCAATGGCCGTGTCTTTGTGCACCTCGGAAATGTTCCCGCTTCGGATGTCTGTGTATTGATCGCCGATTTTTTCATGCGCGTCGACGAGGTGAATTGGAGCATCGTTTCCGGCGTCTTCGCGCACAAGTTGATTGTGATCCTCCGCAATGACGGCATTCGAAAAAACGCTGGAACCGTTGCCGCAAAAGGATTCGGTCAGATCGGGTCTGCCGGCGGGCACAAAAGCACGGCCCGCGCCGAAATCGAGCTGGACGCTCTCAAAGGCCAGGTCGACATCAAAAACGACGGGAAGCTCCAGCGTTGGATCATGAGTCACGTCGAGCGAAGAGCCAACAAAAATTAGGCCGTAGCGGATCTGCAACCGGCGAAAAACACCGTGGTTTCCATTGTGCATTCTGACATGCCCAGCAATATGACCGTCACCATTCTTGGCTCGGGAACCTGTGTGCCTTCTCTCGAACGCAGTTCCTGCGCCATTCTGGTCGAGCTCGGCACATCCAAAGTACTCATCGACAGCGGGGCCGGAACGATGCGGCGTCTGCTCGAATCCGGTATCACGATCTTCGACCTGTCCCACGTCTTCTACAGCCATTTTCATCCGGATCACAGCGGGGAACTGGTGCCGTTGCTTTTCGCCACCAAGTATCCGGACACCCGGCGCCGCCGGAATCCTCTCACGATTTGCGCCGGCGCCGGTTTTGTTAAATTTTTCAATGGGTTAAAAAAGGTTTACGGCCCCTGGATCGAGCTCGGTAACGGGATGTTGAGCATTCTCGAATTGGACACCAGCGGACCGGATGCCGTCCGTTTCGACGATTTTACAGTCAAGTCTCTGCCCGTCAACCACAACCCGGAAAGCCTGGCCTACCGAATTGTCGACGCCGGCAACCGCTCGGTTGTCTATACCGGTGACAGCGACGTCTGCGACAACCTGGTGGCCATCGCCCGGGATGCCGATCTTTTCATTTGTGAATCCGCACTGCCCGACGCGCTAAAGGTCGACGGTCACCTGACACCGTCCCTGGCCGGCGAGATTGCGACACAGGCCAACGTCGGCCGGCTGGTGCTGACCCACTTTTATCCGGAATGCGATCGAGCGGATGTCGCGAAAGAATGCCGTAAAACCTACTCCGGTCCGCTGGTGTTGGCCCGGGATTTGATGAAACTTGAACCGTAAATCGGATAGACATGCGGTATTATCCAATTAATCTCGATATACGCAACCGCAACTGCCTGGTCATCGGCGGAGGCGGTGTCGGCACGCGCAAAGCTTTAGCCTTGCTGGCGTGCGGGGCCCGGGTAACCGTGGTCAGTCCCGCAGTCACCCAAAGGCTCGCTGATCTGGCTGACCGTCTCGTTCTTGTCCTGGTTCACCGTTCCTACCGTGAAGAAGACCTGAAAACTATGTTTCTGGTCATCGGCGCTACCGACGACGAAGAACTGAACCGCCGGGTTCACCGAGATGCCGAAAAGCGCGGCATCCTGTGCAATATCGCCGACCGCCCGGAAATATGTAATTTTATCCTGCCGTCGGTCGTTCGCCGCGGAGACCTGACCATCAGCATCTCCACTTCCGGCCGAAGCCCGGCTCTTGCAAAGAAGCTGCGCAAAGAGCTGGAGCTGGCCTATGGAGAAGAGTACAGCTTGCTGTTGCACCTAATGGGCGCGCTTCGCCGCAAACTATTGAAGGAAGCCCATGCGCCCGAAGCCCACAAGCCGCTTTTCGAGCAGTTGGTCGACAGCGACCTGCCCGCAATGATTCGCGATGATCGCCGGGCCGACATCGATCAATTGCTCCACGAGGTTCTCGGCCAGGGATTTACTTATGATACACTGATGAAAGAAAGCGATCCTTCCGCGACATAAGATGAGGCTTTCATGGAAGTGCTGACTATCGTCACGATCCTCTTTTACATGTTAAGCGCCGCCGGTTATTTTGCGTATCTTTTTTTTCAAGAGGACTACCTGCACCGCGTCAGCTATTTTCTCGTTCTGGCCGGATTCATCTGCCAAACGCTTTCCATCGTCTACAAAGGGATCGCATTCGGAGGATTCCCTGTGCGCAACCTGCACGAAACCCTTTCAATAGCGGGTTGGACCGTCGCCGGTTTTTTTCTGGTCTTTCAGTCAAAGTTCAAATTAAAGATTTTGGGAATTTACGCCGCACCTTTGATCGCACTGATCATGATCGCCGTCGCTCAGGTGCCGGAAACACCGTCTCAGGAACAGAGTATCTTCAAAAATTTCTGGTTGATCTCGCACGTGGTGACGGTTTTTATCGGCAATGCGGCATTCGCTTTGGCCTGTGGCATCGGGATTCTCTATCTCTTGCAGGAGCGTGCCATAAAAACAAAAAATCCGGGCTTTTTTTTCCGCCGTCTGCCGTCTCTGGATATGCTCGATGGGACCGGTTACACGTGCATTATCGTCGGGTTCACCCTGCTGACCTTCGGTTTGATCAGCGGGTTCATCTATGCCAAGACGATTTGGGGTCGGTTCTGGAGCTGGGATCCGAAGGAAGTTTGGTCGGGCATCTCCTGGCTTTTTTACGCCGCCCTGCTCCATGAGCGGTTGAGCGTCGGCTGGCGCGGACGCCGAGCGGCCATCATGGCGATCATCGGTTTTGCCATTCTTTTGTTCACTTTTCTGGGGGTCAATTTTTTGCTTACTGGGCACCACAAACCCTTTACGACTTTTTAAATTTTTTTTCGTACTTATTTTATCGGATTAGGTGTTTAATGGCGTTGCACGCGAAAATGGTTGTGCCGGCCGTAAACGAACCATCCCAATGAAAATGTGGCCTGCGGCTTAACCGCTCTGCCCTCGAACTGAATCATGTCCGAAATCGTACTGCTCGGATTAAATCACAAAACCGCGCCGATCGAACTCCGGGAATGCATCGCCTTTGCACCGGACCAAACAGCCGACGCTCTGGTATACCTGAAAAACGAGCCGGAGGTCAGCGAGGTATTGCTCTTCTCCACCTGCAACCGGGTTGAGGTCCTGCTGGTCACGGAACAGATTACCGAAGCCGTGGAAAAAGCCAAGCGGCTGATCGCCCGCTTCAACCAGATCGCTTTGTCTGAATTCGAAAACGTCCTTTACATCCACACCGGTGACCAGGCCGTTCGGCATATTTTCCGGGTGGCGGCTAGCCTGGACTCGATGGTCGTGGGCGAGCCCCAAATCCTGGGCCAGATCAAGCAAGCCTATCGATTGGCGACTCAACAGCGAGCAGCGGGTGTCGTTTTGAATCGCCTGCTTCATCGCGCCTTTTTCGTGGCCAAGCGGATCCGTTCGGAGACTGGGATTGGCGGCCATGCGGTATCGATCAGCTATGCCGCAATCGAAATGGGCCGAAAAATCTTCGGCAGCCTGGAGGGTAAAAAGGTCCTGCTGATCGGTGCCGGTGAAATGGCCGAATTGGCGGTGGCTCATCTGATCCGTAACCGCGCAGGTGACATTCTGGTGGCCAACCGCACTTTTGAGCGGGCCGTGGAACTGGGCCGGCGCTTCCGAGGGAGCCCGATCAAGTTCGAGGAATTAATCGCCAGCCTGTCGGATGTCGACATCGTCATCAGCTCCACCGGTTCACCGGACTTCGTCGTCAAGCGTGAGCACCTCAAGGGGGTGCTGCGCAAACGTCGCAACCGTCCACTTTTTTTCATCGACATAGCCGTTCCGCGCGACATCGACCCGCACATTAACCGACTGAGCAATACCTATGTCTATGATATCGACGATTTGAAAGGGGTCATCGATGAAAACATTGGAGACCGTCAGCGCGAAGCCATCAAGGGCGAACGCATCGTGGAGGAGGCCGTGATAAACTTCCGAAGGTGGTATGACAGCCTGGATGTCGTACCGACCATCAAGGCATTGAGAAAAAAACTGGAAGACATCGCCGCGGTGGAAGTCAAAAAAACCCTGCAGGCCGACGGTGTGTCCGAAGAGGGACGTCAAGCAGTCGAGAGAATGACCCAGTCCTTGATCAACAAAATTCTGCATGACCCAACCGATGTGCTCAAACGCAACGGATGTCAGGGCGGCCGGTCGGCCTATCTCGACATTACGCGCAAGCTCTTTAAATTGGACGAGTGACATCGCTGCGCGATGTCATGAAACACGGCTGCGCCGCATTTTTGGGGCAAAACGAGACGGCTGCTTTTTTTACCTTTGGTAAGGCGTCAAATGAAAAAATATCGGAGGATGGGGACGTGAGCAAGATGGCGTATTTGTTTCCGGGACAGGGCTCTCAGTTTGTGGGTATGGGGCAGGACTTCCATCAGGAGTTCGGTTTTGTGCGGGAACTCTTCGATATGGCGGAGGAAATCAGCCGGATCAACTTGAGGCAGCTCTGTTTCAAGGGTCCAATGGAGGAACTCACACGCACGGTCAACTTGCAACCGGCGGTCACAGTGGTGAACCTGGCTTTCCTGACGGCCGTGCAGCGTGAAACCGGCAAGCCGGTAGTGTCGGCCGGTCACAGTCTTGGTGAATACACCGCCCTGCATGCCGCCGGTGTGGTGTCGGCCGAGGACGCCATCCGGCTGGTTCACAAGCGTGGAGAACTGATGCACCGTGAGGCGACAAAAAACAAGGGCGCAATGAGCGCCCTGCTCGGCCTCACCATCGATGTGGTTGAAGAGATGGTCGAAAGAGGCCGTGAGCGCGGTGTGGTATCGGTCGCCAACCACAATACCGCGCAGCAGATCGTCATCACCGGCGAACCGGCTGCAGTGGCGGCCGTTTCCACTTATGCGGCTGAAAAAGGCGCTAAAGCCATCCCGCTGAAGGTCAGCGGCGCCTGGCACAGCGAGCTGATCCGCGGTGCCGAAGAAGATTTCAACGCTTTTCTTCAAACAGTCGCGTTTAACTTCCCTCAGTCCGCCGTGGTTTTCAATGTTACGGCCGATACCGAATCCGATCCGGATGAGATTCGATCTGTTATGTCCCGTCAGCTCTGCAGCCCGGTGAAGTGGTACGACTCCATGAAGCAATTGGTCGAGGAGGAAATCGAGATATTCGTTGAGATCGGACCGGGCAAGGTGCTTACCGGCCTGCTGCGCAAAAACCTTCCCAAAGACTACCCTGCAACCGTGTTCAACGTCAATGATCTCAACACATTCGAAAAGTTCATCAAAGTAAATTCGTCATCGAATTTATGATTCGATGGATTTACTTCTTGGCGGTTTTGATTGAAGATTTGTTTTGATGCACGGCCGTTCGTTCCTCGATGTACTTGTCGTATTTTATGTTCAGATTTATCCGATATTGGCTCAAGCTGATGTTGGCCCGTTTGCAGCGCCTCTGCAAAATCGCCTCGGAGGCTCGAATACCGGGCCAGATGTCACCGTCGAATATCTTCTCGAAATACTCATCGTAGAAAAAGCCGAAATCGACAATTGACGGTAGCGGTTCATTGTACTTGTTGCTCAAAGAAAACCTGGCAAATGGGAATCCCCTGCTAAGATCGAGGTGATAGCCGATGAGTTTCTTCTCCGGGTTGACGGAGACGAGTGCATGGGGAACGCAATTGTGCTGGGAAATATTGTACTTCACCCGCAGCCAGTCGGTCAGTTCTTTTCCTGAACGCAGCTGAGCCTCGGTCAGCGACGATATTCCGTTGGGTCGTAATCGAGGCGCCATTGCCTGTGGGTTCCAGGAATCGACATAGGTCCGGCTTTCGACCTCTTCGAAATCTCGGCCTTCGAAGCAAATCCCGATAAAGGCATGATTGAGATTGAGATAAAATTCCTCATCGTCTGCCCAGATTGAATTCCCGGCATGAAAGGCAGCATGGCCCTCCTGGACGAGGCGATAGACCCGACCGTACCTGTCAATGATGTAATTGTAAGATTTACGACGTTGAAGATATTTGATCAACCGTTTGCTTTTTTGCTTGATCGAGATGTTCATCTCGGCCCTAAAGGGAACAAGATCGCTCTCGGATGTGTGAAAGAGAATTCCGGCAATCCGGTCTGAATTTATGGCGTTTTCGGGCAATCGGTTGGGATGGCGGAAGAACGGCCGGTAGCTCCTGGGAATATTGGCTACCGCGTACCGGGTGAAAATCTGAAGGCGATTGCTGTAAAGCTCGGAACCGCTTGTCTTCTCAACGAGCCAAATGGGCTGGGTCAGATATGGGGCGACCTCTGTCTCGGCGATGACGACGGGCGGCGGTTCACGCAGCGGCAGCCTCGCTTCGATAACCGCCGGTCTAATCGGTTCTAAATTCGTCATAAGCGGTCTCGGATCGATGATCGGCTTGCGGACGACACCTCTTGTCCAACCAGAATACGGTTTCTCATTCAGGCTGAGCAGAACGTTGACCGTTCCAAAAAACGAAGCCACGGCAGTGCCCAAGCCGCAGACAAAAACCAGAAGAACAACGCTGACAAAAACATGGCGAAGTCGGTATAGTCGCCACAAGCCAGGCCGGGGGGTGGAGATGATTCCGATTTTAGCCAGGTGACTGACATTTTTTTGACTGCCGGGCCAGATTCTCTCCGCCTCGTCGAGAAGGCACTTGCGAAAAGCAATTTCCGCCAGAGGGGGATAGGATTTATAGGTTAAGGGGAGGTGCGCGTATGCGTCAATCGCGTGCTTGATGAACTTGAGTTTTATGGCCGGATCCGCAATGACGACGGACAGCTCTTCGATGATTCGCCGAAAGTTCTTCGGGGGAAGCTTTCTGGGGTAGGCCTTGTCCATGCATCAATACAGAATCACGGTCACCGAATCAAGGTTCCGATGAAATTCCTCAAAAAGTAAACGGCGCTGTATCGTTCGCATAGATCCGCTCATCGAAAGTGGCTTCCGTCCTTAAACGGCCATTTTCCGCAAATTTGGCCTTTCTGCCAATTTTTCCGGCCCACTCCCGGCTGCTTGTCGAGGAGCGGGCCGGGGCGAGCGGCTACGGTGCGCTGGAAATAGACGATGTGGAGCCGCTCGCGTCTGCACCCCGGCGAGCGCCATCATCAATTTTCATGCATTGCGGCCATCAGAGCGCCTTTTGCCGTAGCCGTGAGCGGATCTTTCGCTACACGAATCTTGCTGAAATCGAGGGGAATATTTTCCGCTTTGAGAACCTGCTCGAAGCGATCTTTGAACCCGCTCACCTTCGCCGTGCCGCCGCTCAATACAACCGGAATCGGCCGATCGACTTTGTTGGTCGTCGAAGTCGTTATAACGCTTTGTTTGAGGGCCTTAACCAGAGTGATGATGAGGTCATCGTAGTAAACCTGAAGAGCGTCTTCCACACTGTTGTTGGGCGATCGTTTTAGATCGAAGCCGTTCTCCTTGAAACTCCTCACGCGGGTATTCACCATACCGGTGACCGACGCCACCGCATCGTCGAGATAGTCGCCACCCTTTGTAATGCTGAAGGTTACCAACGGTATCGACAGATACGCCAGGCACACGTTGCACATGCCGCCGCCGGCGCTAATGCCCAACCCGGTAAAATTCTCGTCTTCCAGTTCGGAAAAAACAACGGCCAGCCCCTCGTTGATGCTGCGGGTCGCAAACCCTTTGCCCGAGAGGTGGCGATTAAGCAATGACTCATGGTAAATAATATCGGTAGGCGTATCTTTCGGCGCATCG
Source organism: Desulfobacterales bacterium (assembly GCA_049687935.1). Lineage (GTDB taxonomy): Bacteria > Desulfobacterota > Desulfobacteria > Desulfobacterales > SG8-13 > JARFQH01. The sequence continues at coordinate 10,263 of JBAVJU010000191.1, forward strand.
GGAACCGAAAAGATCAGTTTGCCGGTCGGCACAGCGGTTGAATCGATCAGGTCGTCAAGGGCTTTCTTGATAATCTCCACAGAGTGGCTTTCATTCGGATTCAGCAGACCCTTGCGCATCGGTCGTCGGGTTTCAGAATTCAGCATATCTGCGAATGTCTCTGCCCCGTCGCCATAGACGATGAGAGAATTCCCGATCTGGTGATGTTTGATCTGGTTTTGGTTGAGAATTCTTTTGGTGAAGCTGGAATACTCCACTGAAATAAACGCATTGCGATGCGACGCATATTCAATGTGATCATTCTTCTTTACGGCGGTCACGATCTTTGAGGTGCCGATGTCAACACCAATCGCATTCGTGCTGGTATCGGCGGCATTTTTCGCAGTGTTTGCACCGCTGCCGTCTTCCGCTGCACTGTCGCCGGCGGCGATGTTGGCCTGGTCTTTGCTCTTACGTTCTGTCATGAAAATGTCTCCTTTCTGCACATTTGCCAATCTGTTAAATTTGAGGCAATCGGTTTAGAGCCGAACCCGGAAGGGGCACAATTTATAATAACTAATCAAAAACATTACTAAAAAATCGAAAAAAGGGTCCCGCTAAAAATCACCGCAAGCGGCACGATTTTTTCTGATCGGTCGCTGCATAAATTGGTTGGGATTGATCTACGCAAAGATTATGCCGGAAATGGCACATCGATTAAATATTGAGTATTTAAAGTGTGTTATGTCTTCTGACAAGCATTTGAACCAGAGGCAACGACAGAAAAATGACGGCGTGTCTATTTTTTGATGTTTTTTTATCGTGGAATTATTTATTGCTGGGCCCCTTGAACCGCGGCCAATCGTTTTGAAACGCCGATGCCCTAATCGCTGGTCGTCCGTTCATTCTGAAAGATGCCCGACATACTCCAAATAAAAAAGGCCACGAAGAAAAGGTTGATTGCACCGGCCAGTATAAACCCATAAGCATAGCCAACAGACTCGATCACGGGGCCCAATCCAATGGAACCGGCCATCAGGCCAAAATAGATAAAGCTGTTGTAGCCCCCAATGGCCAAACCCCGAAACCGGTGCTCAGTGGTTTCAGCGATGAGAGCACCGATGGAGGTGAAGGCGGTGGCCAGACTCATCCCCAAACACAATGCGGCGAGCAGGAAATGGAAGATCGTCCGGGCAAAGACAAAACCGGCAATCGAGAGGGACGCCAGTAGAACGCCGACCAAAGCCTGGTGCTTTCTCCGACCCAGACGATCGCTGAGCGCACCGAAGGGAATACGGGACACGGCATTTGATACGGATTGCAGGAGAAACACCGTGCCGATTTGACTCACGTCGAGACCTCTGTCACGGGCCAGAAGCGGCAGATAGGTGAAGAAGACGCCGCCAATAATGTTGGCCCCGAAGGTTACCAGCCAGCATCCAATCAGCGGTCGGTTTGTGAGCATCCGTGCGGCATTCGAACGCCACATGCCTCCTTTTTTTTCGTAGCCGGCATCTGGTCCCGGAGCCGTCAAAAATCGTTGAACAGCCCCGATATTGAAGGCAGACAGAGCAGCACCGACCAGAAACACCGATCGGTATCCGAACGCATCCCCCAAGGCACCGCCGGCTGCCGGCCCCATTCCCAGCCCGCAAAAGAGGGCGGTGGTGTACCAACCATAAGCCCGGCCCAAATGAGTCGCTGGTGATATTTCAGACACCCATGACATCATGGTCGGACCAAAAGCCGCGATACCGACTCCCAGAAGCAGATAGATGCCGGTCAGATGAAAAAAAGATCGTGCGAAAATGAGAAGTAGCATACCGGCGAAGAGAATCAGTGCGCCGGTAAGAGCCAATCGTTTTCGACCGATAAGATCGGAAAGCATACCCGAGGGTAACGCCAATATGCCGGCCATGAGATAAAAGGCGGCGTTGATCACACCGATCTGGGACGTGCTGGCGCCGAGACCGCTTGCGTAAAGGGGAACCACGGGCAGCCGCATGGATATGGCGAAATAACAACCGAATGTGACCAGGCAGCAGATGGTCAACAGCATGGCAAACGATCGGTGGTCGGTCCGGCAGTCGTCTTGAGCCATTGATTTGTATCCTCGTTTTATGTTTGTAATGAATAGAGCGGTGTTGAGCGGCAACAAAACCGTCGCATGGTACACGACTCGTCTTTAATCTTCAAAGAAGAAATCGGAATCCGACCCGACAAACGACCTCTGGATGCCTGCGAGGGTTCGTACCTCATCCGGGGTGATCGGCTTAGCCATTTGTGCCGGCATTCTGGGGGGCTTTTTGGCAGCTTGCCGCCAGCGATTGGCGTTCTTTGTTCTTGACTTGGCTGTGCCGATGCGCGATTAAAAAGACAGGCGCTTTTTTTTCAGCTCATCACAAGGTCCCAACGCAAGAAAAGGAGGTGTGTCATGCTGGCTAAAATTATTATCAAACGTAAGTTTAAAACAGCAAAAACCAGGGAAGTCATCGCACTTCTGACAAAATTGCGTTCTGCTGCCATGAGTCAGCCCGGATACATCTCCGGTGAAACTCTCACGAATTATGCGGATCAACAGGATTTGTGCGTTATCGCCACTTGGCAGAGTATGGAAGAATGGCTGAAATGGAAGGAAAATCCAGAACGAAAAAACGTCGAGGCCATGCTCGAAGTCTTTCAATTGGGACCGACTGTTTACGAAGAGTATTTCCTGGGAACACCCTTCCAAAAATAAAAAAATCCCGCCAGCATCTCGATTGGCGGGATTTTTTTGATAGGGCTATTCTACGCCTTCTTGTTTCAATAAATCATGATACCAGCACGCAAATTCATACATGGCAACAAACCGTTCATCCTCGTTGATAATTCCCATGGCGATTTCCAGTACCCCCCTTCCGTAAGCGTTGCTGTAGTTATCGGCAGAACGGGACTGGAGGAATTCCCGGATCAGCATCTGGGTCGTGCGTTTTGTTTTGTCACGGCGAATTTCGATCGGGTCCTTCGGTTCCTGGAACGGATCCCATTTCTGGTAGCCTTTTTTCAGGATGTGGTTTTGCAGCCGGGGAGACATGGCGTCAAATACGGCTTTTTTGCGTTGTTCGACTTCTTCCGGCGAAAACTCAGACATGGTGATCTCCTTTTGATTTCCTGTTTAGACTCCGTCCCGAAATGACAGATTCCGGTCACGGCCAAGGCCGCAGTCCCGCCATAGGCGGGACAACCGCAGGCGTAGCCATCACGCCTCGGCGTAAGCGAGGAATGCAGGGCGCGAGGACACCGGCCCGGGTCGACAGATGCCGTTTCTGGATGGACACTATTGGACGTTGTTCTCACCATCACCGTCAACCTTGTAATCGATCCCGAGAAATTCTGCGTCGAACAGAGTGACCAGCGCCATCGATAGAGGAA